>VAZG01000485.1 GCA_005885285.1 Alphaproteobacteria bacterium
GGTGCGCGGTTATAATGGTTTTAACGGCGCCCATATTGGCGCCTAGCCAAGATATTTTCGAGCCGGAGGGATACCGGACGGAAGACTATCGTGCGCCAACACCTACCACTCTCAAAGGCGCACGCGTAGTCACTACGGCGGAAGCCGAGCAGCTTTGGAGGACGGGCGCCGCTATCTTTCTCGATGTCTTGCCGCATGTGCCGCGCCCGCCCAACCTGCCGCCAGGAACGATCTGGCGAGAAAGGCCGCGGCGGAATATTCCCGGCAGTAGCTGGCTACCCGATGTCGGATATGGGGCGCTCGCGCCGGTGACCGAGAAGTACTTACGAACCAATCTGGCGCACGTTACGGAAGGCGACCGCACCAAGGCGCTCGTTATCTATTGTCTGCGCGATTGCTGGATGTCGTGGAACGCGGCAAAACGAATCCTTTACATGGGATATGCGAACGTCGTCTGGTACCCCGACGGCACTGATGGCTGGGCGGAAGCCGGATTGCCGCTGCGGGAGTCGGTACCGGAACCGCAGCCGTCGCAGTAGCGCATTCCGCAAGGTTGCTAGTCTATCGGGGCCTGGGATCGCGGCATCCAGCGAAGGTTGCCGATGGCGCTGGCGCGCTCAGTAGAGAACAACGCTCCTGATGCTCTTGCCTTCGTGCATCAGGTCGAACCCCTTGTTGATGTCCGGCAGCGGCATGGTGTGGGTGATCATCGGATCGATCTCGATCTTACCCTCCATGTACCAATCGACGATTTTCGGCACGTCTGTGCGCCCGCGCGCGCCGCCGAACGCCGTTCCCTTCCAGACGCGGCCGGTGACCAGCTGGAACGGCCGGGTCGCGATTTCCGCGCCGGAAGGCGCGACGCCGATGATGACGGATTGTCCCCAGCCGCGATGACATGCCTCCAGCGCCTGGCGCATCACAGTGACATTGCCGGTGCAATCGAACGTGTAGTCGGCGCCGCCGATCTGGTCGGCGCCGCGTTTGGTCATGTTGACGAGGTGCGCGACCAGATCGCTGCCGACCTCTTTCGGATTGACGAAGTGCGTCATGCCGAAGCGCTCGCCCCATTCCTTCTTGCCGTTGTTGATGTCGACACCGATGATCATGTCGGCGCCGGCAAGCCGCAGTCCCTGGATGACGTTGAGGCCGATGCCGCCGAGCCCGAACACGACGGACTTGGAGCCGGGCTCCACCTTGGCGGTGTTGAGGACGGCGCCGATGCCGGTGGTGACGCCGCAGCCGATGTAGCAGACTTTGTCGAACGCGGCGTCTTCGCGAATTTTCGCGACAGCGATCTCGGGCAGCACGGTGAAATTCGAGAAAGTGGACGTGCCCATGTAATGGTGCAATTTCTTGCCGTCGAGCGAGAACCGCGAAGTGCCATCGGGCATGAGGCCCTGGCCCTGCGTCGCGCGGATCGCGGTGCACAGATTGGTCTTGCGCGACAGACATGACGGGCATTGCCGGCATTCCGGCGTATAGAGCGGGATGACATGGTCGCCTTTCTTGACGCTGGTCACGCCTGGCCCGACATCGACGACAACGCCTGCGCCCTCGTGGCCCAGGATCGATGGGAACAACCCTTCCGGATCGGCGCCGGAGAGCGTGAACTCGTCGGTGTGGCAGATGCCGGTGGCCTTGATCTCGACCAGCACTTCGGAGGCTTTCGGCCCGTCGAGTTCGACGTCCGTGACGGTGAGGGGTTTACCCTTCTCCAATGCGACGGCGGCGCGGGTTTTCATGGCGGTATTCCTCCTCAGCGTCTTGATCGGCAGGAATTGAACTGAAGGACGCAGGGCAAAGGTCACCGCCGGGAGCGAGTCTCCGCAATGCCGGCGAAGCTAATAGCCTCATGAAGATTCCCACTGACCCGTCCCAACCATCGTGGAGGGGCGCTCATATGGGTTCCGGCCCCGGACCAAGCGACTTCCCGTTTCAAGAAAAAACTTCAAGTATCGATCGAAAAGCATTACACAAAGAAACTGACTGAAATTGAGCTTTCTCGCAAGAGTGCGGCCGCTCGGAAGCCGCCATTCGAAATCTTCGGAGCGAACCGCCTCACGAGAACGTGACCGTCCTGCGGCGCTGCAATTGCGCCGTTACCAAAACCAACTTTGGGAGGGCATGCGATGGCGACGACATCAATTCATCCGGCAGTGGATAACGGCGTCAGGCCCGGCTCGGCGAGCTTCGCGGGAGGAACGCTTGCGTGCAAGTGTGCGAGCAACCCCGTCGAGGTGACCGTTACGTCCCAGTGCGCCTACAATCACGTATGCGGATGCACCAAATGCTGGAAGCCCGCGGGCGCAATGTTCTCGCAGGTCGCGGTTGTGCCGCGCGACAAGCTGCGTGTTTCCAAGAACGCCGACAAGCTCAAGGTCGTGGATGCCAATGCGGCCATCCAGCGTTACGCCTGCAAAGATTGCGGGGTGCACATGTATGGCCGCATCGAGAACACAAAGCATCCGTTCTACGGGTTCGATTTTATCCACACCGAGCTTTCGAAGGACCAGGGCTGGGCGCCTCCCGAGTTCGCGGCGTTTGTCTCCTCGATCATCGAGTCCGGCACTCCACCCAGTGAGATGGGCGCGGTCCGGTCCCGATTGAAGGAGCTGCATCTCGAACCCTACGACTGCCTGTCTCCAGCCTTGATGGATGCGATCGCCACCCACGTTGCCAAGGCGTCGGGGAAGCTTGCAGCCTGATCGCAATCGGCTGACGCTTGATGCGCAGCGAAGATGGGGCGGCCGGTCCTTTGCCCGGCCGCACGCGGCGTATTCTTCTCGAGGCATCACCTGCGGCAGTCGGTCAGTTGCCTTTCCTCGATTGAGAACACCGCACCGTCCTTGACCTCGACGTTGCGCACGATGCAAACGCGGCCGATCTTATCGGCGAGCTTCACGTCGTAGCGCCCGGGCTCGATGCCCGTGATTCGCAGGCGCTCGTCGTGGTCAACGGTTCCATCGCGATCATTCTTGCATTGGTCGGGACCCCAGTTGTTGGTCCCC
Organism: Alphaproteobacteria bacterium; assembly: GCA_005885285.1. Classification (GTDB taxonomy): domain Bacteria; phylum Pseudomonadota; class Alphaproteobacteria; order Rhizobiales; family Xanthobacteraceae; genus Bradyrhizobium. Next base: position 3,012 of record VAZG01000485.1, read on the forward strand.
GCCGGCGACATCTGGAAGGTCGTGACCGTATAGAGGGTGAGGTTCCAGAATCGAATGCCCTTACGGTCCTGCGCCACAACCGACGAGCCCACAAGTGCGAATGCGATCAAAGTAAGCAAAACAATGCGCATCCTGGTCTCCCGCAAGTCGAAGCTTTGCGTGGCGCAGCCGAGGAAAACCTTACTCGCGCAAAAGCCGGTCGAGGTTTCGCGCCTTGTCGAAGTTCTTGGCGGCATCGAACCCGATCGGATCGATCAGTCTCGTCGAGGCGAGGTCTGCGCCATTGAAATCGGCGCCATTGACTATGACGCCGGCGAGGATCGCGCCGCCCAAGGCAGCCCCCCGCAGCGACGCATTGGTGAGATCCGCATTCCTGAGAGATGCGAATTCAAGATCCACGCGCGCCAAATCCGCCTCGCGCAGGACGGCGCGCTCGAGATTGCTGGATTTTAGCACTGCCCGCATCAGCCCCATCGACTGATTCTTCATATCGGCGCTAAGGTTGGCGCCGGTGAGCAAGGCGCCGACCAACCTTGCGCCGGTTAAATCCGCAGTGACGCGGGCGCCCGAAAGATTGGCTCCATCGAGCGTTGCACGTGGCATTTGCGCTGCAAAAATGTTCGCGTGCGTGAGGCTCGCTCGGCTGAGATCGGCTTCCACGAGCCACGCTTGATCGAGAATTGCTCGGTCGAGCTTTGCGTCGCGAAGTTTGGCCTTATTGAGCCTCGCACCGCGCAAGATGGCACCGGAGAGATCGAGGCCGGAAAGATCGAGTCCGGACAGCTTTTTGCCGGTGAAATCGGCGGGCTGACGGGACGTGGCAGAGGCAATGGCGGCCTCGACGTCCGCCCGCGTCATTTCCGCCGAGGCCATCTCCGGCGATGCGAGGTCGATGTGCTGCATCATGCCCTGCCCAGCTGCAGGCACGCCGGATGCGAGCGCGAATATTCCTACAGCACCGATGATCCAGATCGACGCGTGCATCATTGTCTCGCTTTATCTCGCGGACTGTCGTCCGAGCGGCGGTGTACCGATGGCAAACGGCCAAACTTATTACCATCTCTCAGGGCGCCAGGTGTTGCCACCGCTACGACCAAGACTTCACGGCCGTTACGGTGCAACGACGCGGCGCTTGCGCCGCTAGATTGGTCGATGATGACACCGTTTCTGCCACGGTGCATGCTTGGCCTGCGTATCAAAGGACCAGAACGATGACGTTCCTGCGAGGCGCGCGGCGGTTGGGTTTGGCGCTCGTGGCGGCTGCGGCGGCGGAGTTGCCGGCCGGCGCTGCCGAGCTCAACGACTATCCCACCGCGGCACGCGCCGACTATGTGTTCGCTTGCATGAAGACCAATGGGGGTTTGGGGCCATGTTCCACTCGCCGGAGCAAGCAAAAGCGGCCATCAATGACCTCAGACGCGCGCAAGCCGAGGGCGAGGTACGCTGTTTTTAGCTGTCGGATCTGCGCCGGGGGCATGACTGTTGGCCGCAACACGTGGTCGCGTGCCCGCCGAACCGCGCAGGCGGGGAGGGGGCTCGACGTGATGAAAGGGCGTGGGGTGCCGCGGCCAGTGCGGGCGTTGTGGAAGTGGGCAGCCCAAAATCATCACCGGAGTGGGCGAGGAGGAGCGATTGCGAGTGGGCAATGACCCTCATCCACGGCGCGACCGTACCGACGTCAGCGCCGGTCCTTTCGCGACGTTCACGTGCACAACTTGATTCATTGGATCGTAGCTGACGCACGGAAAATGAGTGCCGGAACTTTTTTGGTTGCGATCGCTCAGACGCGAGAATAGGATTTTTCTTGCGCTTCCGGCTTCAACGACGTCAGCCAACGGGAGTCCTGACGTATCCTCATGAGCTAGGCGAGGCGTAAGTACCAAGCCCTGCGCCTCGGTGCGCTGTGACACGGCCGGAAGCTCTTCCCGTCGAATGGGTGCCGACTCGCGCCACAGCGTGTGCTCGTCGGTCACCCGCGGTAATGTCGCAGGGAGGATACCGATGCGCAATTTCCTGCTCAGCACTTGCGTGGGCGCCGTAGCGATCTTTGTTACGGGCGCTGCTCATGCCAACGATGATCTCATCAAAATGTCGCAGAACCCAAAAGATTGGGTGATGCCGACAGGAGACTATGCCAACCAACGCTACTCCAAGCTCAAGCAGATCACCGCCGACAATGTCGGCAAACTGCAGGTGGCATGGACGTTCTCGACTGGTGTTTTGCGTGGCCATGAAGGCGGGCCCCTCGTAATCGGCGACGTGATGTACGTCCACGGGCCGTTCCCCAACCCGGTCTACGCGCTCGACCTGAAGAACGACGCCAAGATCCTCTGGAAATACGAGCCCAAGCAGGATCCAAATGTTATTCCCGTCATGTGCTGCGACACGGTCAATCGCGGCCTCGCTTACGCTGACGGCAAGATCTTCCTGCATCAAGCCGATACCACGCTCGTAGCGCTCGACGCCAAGGACGGGAAGGTGGTCTGGCAGGCGAAGAATGGCGATCCATCGAAAGGCGAGACCGGCACGTCGGCCCCGATGGTGATCAAGGATAAGGTGCTGATCGGCATCTCGGGCGGTGAATTCGGCGTCGATTGCCACGTGACCGCCTATGACTTGAAGAGCGGCAAGCAGGCTTGGCGGGCCCATTCGCAAGGGCCGGACGACCATCTGCTGGTCGATCCCGAAAAAACCACTGCACTCGGTAAGCCGATCGGCAAGGACTCCAGCCTCAAGACCTGGCAAGGCGACCAGTGGAAGACCGGGGGAGGCTGCACCTGGGGTTGGATCTCGTACGATCCTCAGCTGAACCTCATCTACTACGGCTCAGGCAACCCCTCGACGTGGAACCCGAGTCAGCGGCCCGGTGACAATAAATGGTCGATGACCGTTTTTGCGCGTAACCCCGACACCGGTATGGCCAAGTGGGTCTATCAGATGACGCCCCACGACGAATGGGACTATGACGGCGTCAATGAGATGATTCTCACGGATCAGCAGATCGGCGGCCAGGCCCGCAAACTGCTAACGCACTTCGACCGCAACGGGCTGGGCTATACGCTTGACCGCGATACCGGCGAGCTGCTCGTCGCCGAGAAGTTCGACCCGAAGGTCAACTGGACGAGCGGCGTCGACATGAACAAGTCGTCGCCAACCTATGGCCGGCCGAAGGTCGTCCCGGAGTATTCGACCGAGAAGGCGGACGTGAACCACAAGGGCATCTGCCCGGCGGCGCTCGGCTCGAAAGACGAGCAGCCGGCAGCCTACTCGCCCGACACCGGTCTGTTCTATGTGCCGACCAACCACGTCTGCATCGACTATGAGCCGTTCCGGGTGAGCTACACGGCGGGCCAGCCCTATGTCGGGGCGACGCTGTCGATGTACCCGCCCCCCGGCGAGTCCAACATGGGCAATTTCATTGCCTGGGACGGCAAGACCGGCAAGATCGTGTGGTCGGTGCCGGAGCAGTTCTCGGTGTGGTCGGGTGCCCTGGCAACGGCTGGAGGCGTGGTTTTCTACGGCACGCTCGAAGGCTACCTCAAGGCCGTCGATGCCAAGACGGGCAAGGAACTCTACAAGTTCAAGACGCCGTCCGGCATCATCGGCAACGTGACCACCTATGAGCATGGTGGAAAGCAGTACATTGCGATCCTGTCCGGCGTCGGCGGCTGGGCCGGCATCGGTCTTGCCGCCGGCCTCACGGAACCCACCGAGGGCCTGGGTGCCGTTGGCGGCTACGCCGCCTTGAAGAACTATACATCGCTCGGCGGCCAGCTCACCGTGTTCGCCCTGCCCTAAGGCGTCCGGTCACCCGGCGCGTTCCTGCTCCCGATCTCGGATCTACCCCGAGATCGGGAGCCATCATCGTGGTAGTCGACGAAGGCTGGATGGCGCGTGTCGGGCCCTTAAGAGTTCGGACCGCGACACGTGCAATTTGCCAGCGTAAAAGGACACGTTTGTGACACGCGTTGTTGTGACAATCATGTTGGCCGCGGGACCCTTCATCCTCGACGCAAATTTTGCGTTCGCTGATGGCGCCGGTGATCCGACGCCGGTCAAGACCGAGGGTGGAAAGTATTACGATAAGGAGGGCAATCCGACGTTCAAGGCGCAGAGCGATGGGACCGTGGATTGGTTCACGTATTCAGGGTTTCGCCGCTATCATTCGGATTGCCATGTCTGTCATGGTCCCGACGGCGAAGGATCGAGTTACGCCCCAGCGCTCAGCGGCTACTTGAAGACGAAGAACTATCCCGACTTCGTCAACGTTGTGGTTAACGGGCGCAGGAACGTAAACACGGCGCAGGAAAACGTCATGCCCGCGTTCGGCACCAATCGCAACGTCATGTGTTACATCGAGGACATATTCGTCTATTTGCGGGCGCGCGCCAATGACGCCGTCCCGCGCGGAAGACCGCAAAAGCACGAAGA
>VAZG01000046.1 GCA_005885285.1 Alphaproteobacteria bacterium
CGCAGGCGATTGCCCCAGGGACATGTCGCCTCGACGTAGTCGTTGTGCTCGCGGAACGCGAACGCGGTGCCGTCAAGCTTCTTTGCGACCGAGGTGAGCCGATTGAGCAGGGCCTCGCGGCCCGAAATGACAATGCCGGTATGGCCCCGCAGCACCTGCGCGTTTCCGCTCGGCAAATGAAACTGGCTGCGGCCGACATTGACCCACATGTTGCTGTCGGACACCATCAGATAGGGGTCGCGGGTAAGCCCGAGGCCCGCGACATAGAACAGCGTGGCCAAGCGCTGATCAGGCACCTGGACGTTGACGTGTTCGAGATGGATCGAGTTGCCGAGGTCTTCGGCGGCGCGGTCGAATGGCTGTTGCATGGATGCGGTTCCCGGATGGGTTTCGGAGGCATCATAGTCAAGCGCGCCGCCTGATCCAACAGTTCGGTGACGAAGGCCCGAACAAACCGGCAGCCTATCCCCCGTAGCTCTGCACCAGACTTCCCGCCACCAGCGACCAGCCGTCGACCAGCACGAAGAAGATCAGCTTGAACGGCAGCGACACCACGACCGGCGGCAGCATCATCATGCCCATCGACATCAAGACGGATGCCACCACGAGATCGATGATCAGGAAGGGGAGGAACAACAGGAAGCCGATCTCGAAGGCGCGCTTGAGTTCGGAGATCATGAAGGCCGGCACCAGGATCCGCAGCGACATGTCGTCCGGTGTCGCGGGCGGCGGCTCGCCGGATAAATCCATGAACAGCTTCAAGTCTTTTTCGCGCACGTTCTTTTGCATGAAGCCGCGCAGCGGCACCGAGGCGCGCTGTAACGCGTCCTCGACGCTTATCTGATTGGCGATCAAAGGCTTGATGCCGTCGTCGTAGGATTTCTGCAACACCGGCCCCATCACGAACGCGGTCAAGAACATTGCGAGCGCAATGATCACGGAATTCGGCGGCGCGGTCGCGGTGCCCATGGCGGTGCGCAGTAGCGACAGCACCACGACGATGCGGGTGAACGACGTCATCATGATCAGGATCGACGGCGCGATCGACAGCACCGTCAGAAGCGCGATCAGCTGGATCGCGCGCTCGGTGACGCCGCCATTGCCCTGGCCGAGATTGATACTGATATCTTGCGCGAAGGCGCGATCCGCCAGTGTTCCGGCGGCGATCAGTGTGACTAGGAATAAAACTCTACGCGGAAGGTTATCGGACCTCACGAAGACGGCTTTGGACGGCCGAGCAGCGAGGCCATTTCATCTTCGAGATTTTCAAAGCCGCTCTTTTCAAAGCCGCTCTTTTCAAAGCCGCTCTTGGGTGGAGGCGGCGGCGCTTCGTTCCGCGAGGGCCGGACTGGCGGCTCGGGCGCGACCGGCGGTGCCATCGGCTCGCCCGCGGGCCGGCGAAGCGCTGCTTCCAGTCGCTGCGCCATCTCGGCGAGATTTTGGTCGGCGTTCGAGGGGATCGGAGGCGGAGGAGGCGGTGCGGGGGCGCGTTCCGGCGCGCGGACCGACGGTGGCGCTTTCGGCGATTCGCTCGAACGCTGCGGCCGCGGCATCAACGGCTCGGTGCGGGTGATGCGCGTCGGCATCGGTTCAGGTCGCGGTTCGGGCCGAGGTTCGGATCGCGGTTCGGATCGCGGTTCGGATCTTGGCTCCGCGCGGCCGCCGGGCGGCTCCGGCGCGAAGCCGGCCAGAGGAAGATCGATGCGATCACTGCGGCGTTCCGACGGCACCGGCGCCGGGCGGCGGACTTCATCGGCAAAGGACGGCCGCACCGGACGCGGCGGCGGCTCGGGCATTTGCGGTTCCGGCCGGTCTTCCGACTTCGCGCTTTCGCTGTCAGCCCAGACGGCATCGGGCAGTGGCGCGATGCGGGGCGGTGGCAGCTCGGCCCCGATGCTGCCGGGCAGCCGCTGCGGGAGCTGATCCCGGGCTGATTGCGCGCGCACAATATGGGATTCGACCACGATATCGGTCGGACCACCGATCATGATCAGATGCTCGACGTTATCGCGCCGTACCAGCACCAGCCGGCGGCGGCCATCCACGGCGGAGGCATCGATCACGGCCAGGCGCGGCATCCGGCCGCGATTTGTGTTGGCGCCAAGGCGATTGGTGGCGAATCGGCGAACCAGCCAGGCGGCGACGCCGATCAGCGCCAGCACCGCCACAAATGCGAAGAAAAAGGTTACTGCCTGCATGCTCGTCCCCGGCAAAAGCCGCTTTCTCCAAGCCTATCGCTCCAAGCCTATCGCCTGCCGGTCGCGATGCGACAAACGCCTAAGGGAGCCTGAGGTTGGAACTATCTCTTAACCCGTCACGGCAGGAACTGCCGCCCACATTCCTTAATAACCTATGAATCGTCTGGACCAAACGACTTCTTGCGTTTCGCCTGAAAGCCGAGCGAGTTGGGTTAACGCAGACTTCGTGGCGAAAATGCGCTCGAATGGATCGAACCGCCGCGATTGGGCCTGCGGACATCGTCGCGATCAGCCCACGCCATTTTAACTCGCTATTAACCATACACGCGGCAAATTCTGCCTAGCTGCTGGCGGCGAAGGGGAGTGGCGCGATGTCGATCAACGATCTTCCGGTGCTCTCGGCGCTACGCACCAAGATGCAGTGGCATCAGGAACGTCAGCGCGTCCTTTCCGAGAACGTCTCCAATTCCGATACCCCGAACTTCAAGCCGCGCGACCTGGTCGAACCGAAATTCGACAAGACCGGCGCTGCCGCCGGATCGATGGGGACGCTGGCAATGATGCGCACCGCGACCAGCCATATCGCGCCCGCCAATGGCGGTGGCGACGGTTTCGACCAGAACCGCAAGGCCGGCTTCGAGACGCGCCCGGCCGGCAACGCCGTCAATCTCGAGGACGAGATGCTCAAGGTCTCGGCCAACCAGATGGATTACGCCGCGGTGACCTCGCTCTACAGCAAGAGCCTGCACCTTCTCAAGACCGCGATCGGAAAGGGCTAGCGCATGATCGGCAACAGGGAGCGGCGACAGCATGGCTGACGATTCAAGCGACTTCGTCCGCTCGATGGGGATTGCGACGTCGGGCCTGCGCGCGCAGGCCGGCCGGATTCGGGTGATCTCGGAAAACATCGCCAACGCGGATTCCACCGCGCCGACCGCCGGCGGCAACCCCTATCGCCGCAAGGTCCCGACTTTTTCCTCCGCGCTCGACCGCGCGCTCGATGCCAGGGTGGTCGCCCTGGGCAGGATCAAGCCCGACAATTCGGCATTTCGCACCAAATATGAACCGAGCAACCCGGCCGCGGACGCGAGCGGCAACGTCAAATATCCCAACGTCAACCCGATGATCGAAATGACCGACATGCGCGATGCGCAGCGGTCTTATGAAGCGAACCTCAACGTCATCAGCGCCACGCGCCGGATGATCCAACGCACTCTCGACATCCTCAAGAGCTGACCAGGAGAGCTTTAAATCATGGCATCCCCCACAGTTGCCGCGAACGCCTACGCCAATCTCGCCCGCATCCTCGATACCGGCGGTGCCAACAAGGGCGCCGAGCCGGGCGGCGGCCCGTCGTTCGGCGCGTTGCTCAAGGACGCGATTGGAAGCGTGCTGGACGCCGGAAAGAAATCCGATACGCAGACAGTAGCGATGGCGTCGGGCAAGGCCAACGTGATGGATGTGGTGACGGCGGTGGCCGAAACCGACGTCGCGGTTTCGACGCTGGTGTCGGTGCGCGACCGCGTCATCCAGTCCTATGAAGACATCATGAAGATGTCGATCTGAATTTTTTAGGCCGTCATTCCGGGATGGTCCGTCAGGACCAGACCCGGAATCTCGAGGTTCCGGGTTCAGCCCTGCGGGCTGCCCCGGAATGACCATGGTAAGTGTGGAGCAAGAGCAATGACCGGTGCTGAAACGCTCGACGTGGCGCGCGATGCGATCTGGACTCTCGTAGTGGTGTCCTCGCCGCTGATGGTGGTCGGCCTCGTGGTCGGCGTCGTGGTATCGCTGTTCCAGGCGCTGACCCAGATCCAGGAGCAGACGCTGGTGTTCGTGCCGAAAATCCTGGCGATCTTCGTGACGCTATTGCTGGCGCTGCCGTTCATGGCGGATTCGCTGCACAGTCAGATGATGCGGATATCGTCGCGAATCATAGGCGGTTGATGCAAAGTGCTTAAGTCATGCGCATCGACGTCTCGCTGCTGCCCGCGCTCGCCGCCGCCTTCATGCTGGTATTCGCCCGCATCGGCGCCATGGTGATGCTGTTGCCGGGCTTAGGGGAGTCCAGCATCCCGGTTCGCGTCAAGCTCGCGATCGCGCTGATGCTGACCCTGGTCATCCTGCCGCTGCACCGCTCCGCCTACCAGATCGACATGCAATCGCTGACGTCGCTATTGATACTGATGCTGCGCGAAATCGTCATCGGCATCGTGCTGGGCGCCACCGCGCGGGTGACGCTCGCCGCACTTCAGGTCGCGGGCAGCGTGATCGCTCAGCAAATGGGGCTCGGGTTCGTCACCTCGGTCGACCCGACCCAGGGCCAGCAGGGCATCCTGATCGGCAACTTCCTCACCATGCTCGGGGTGACGATGCTGTTTGCGACCGACAGCCATCATCTTGTCATCGCAGCCCTCAACGACAGCTACCAGATCTTTTCGCCGGGCGAGACGATGGCGAGCGGCGACGTCGCCTCGCTTGCGACCCGCGCCTTCGCGGCCGCGTTCCGGATCGGCCTGCAGCTGTCCGCACCGTTCCTGGTGTTCGGGCTGGTGTTCAATATCGGGCTCGGCGTGCTGGCGCGGCTGATGCCGCAGATGCAGGTCTATTTTGTCGGCGTGCCGTTGTCGATCATGGCAGGCTTTCTCGTGCTTGCCGTCGTCATCGCGGCCATGATGGGAACCTTCCTCGATTACTTCATCGGCGTGATGCACGATTTGATGCCGCTCAGGTGAGACCTTCAGCCCATGGCCGACGAGAACGACACGTCAGACAAGACAGAAGACCCGACGCAAAAACGTCTCGACGAGGCGCTCGAGCGCGGCGACGTCGCCAAAAGCCAGGAAATCAACACCTGGTTCGTGATCGCGGGCGCGACGCTGCTGCTGTCGACGTTCTCCGGATCGATCGGCGGCGGCATCCTGGTGCCGATGCGCAATCTGATCGCCAATTCCTGGATGATCCGCAGCGACGGGCCCGGGCTTCTGGCGCTGACGGCCTCGCTCGAATATGCCGTCGTTGCGGCGATCGGCGTGCCGTTGTTGATGCTGGCGATTGCGGCGATCATCGGCAACGTGGTGCAGCACCGCCTGGTATGGTCCGGCGAGGCGCTCAAGCCCAAGCTCAGCAAGATCTCGCCAGCCTCCGGTGCCAAGCGGATTTTCGGCAAGCAGGCGGCAGCGAACTTCGCCAAGGGTATCTTCAAGGTCACTGCCCTTGGCGCCGTGATGACGGCGATCCTGTGGCCGGAGCGCCATCGCCTGGAATCGATGGTGCGGCTCGACCCGACGGCGATCCTGGGGACGACCACCACCTTGACCCAGCATCTGATGGGCGCGGTGGTGGCCATGCTCGCCGTGGTCGCGATCGCGGACTATTTGTTTCAGTACCGGCAATGGTTCGAGCGGCAGAAGATGTCGCTGCAGGAGATGAAGGAGGAGTTCAAGCAATCCGAAGGCGATCCGCACATCAAGGCCCGAATCCGCCAATTGCGGCAGGCGCGCATGAAGAAGCGGATGATGGCCGCGGTTCCCAAGGCCTCCGTTATCATCACCAACCCTACCCACTATTCGGTGGCGCTGTCCTACGAGCGCGGCATGTCGGCGCCGGTCTGCGTCGCCAAGGGCGCCGACAACATCGCGTTCAAAATCAGGGAAGTCGCGCAACAACACGGCATCCCGATCGTCGAAAACGTGCCGCTGGCTCGGGCGCTCTATGCCACCGTCGAGATCGACGAGGAAATTCCGGTCGAGCACTATCACGCGGTCGCAGAAATCATCGGTTACGTGATGGGCTTGCGGCGGGGTCTGTCCGGCCGGCGGATCTAAGGGGCGCCGGCGAGGGTCAGAAAGCGGCGCAAAAGGCCTTAAGTTCAAGGAAATAGCCGCCCGATGCCCTTGCGCTGGCCGCTCCGATTCAGGCACTCAGGGGCGTCACCACCTGACAAGACAGGGTTAAGTCCCCGGCATGACCACCGCGACTGACAACGATCCGCCCCGGGAACCGATGGCCGTCCACGAACCGGCGCGGCGCAGCGGCAGCATCGTGCTGGTTTTGCTGGTGGCCGTCTCCCTGGTTGCGGTGGCGGTCGCGCTGATGACCATCGGGCGGGCGCAGGCGCAGCCTTATATATTGGGCATCCTGGCGCTGTTGGCGATGGTCGGGCTGTTCAACCTGTTCGCATTCGCCGCCGGCATCGTCCGTTTTGCCAACCGCAGCGCCGACGATCCGATCATGGGCCATATCGCCGACCACGCCTTTGACGGGCTGGCGGTCACCGACCCGCGCGGCCATGTGGTCTATTCCAATGCTGCCTATCTCGCGCTGACGGGCGCCGCAGGTGCCCAGGATGTGCGGCCCATCGAGCGGGTCTTCATTGGTAATCCGGATGTCTCTGAAGCAGTGTTTCGCCTGCTCAAGGCGGGGCGCGAGGGCAAGCGGCAGCAGGAGGAGGTGCGGATTGCAGGCACCGAGGGAGCCCATGGCCGCTGGCTCAGGATGCGGGTTCGCCCGCTCGGCCAGGGCAAGCACGAGGCGAAATACTCGGTGTGGTCGATCGCCGACATCACCCGCGACCGCGAGCGGCAGGAGGACGTGTTCAAGGAGCTGCAGCACGCCATCGAATATCTCGATCACGCGCCGTGCGGGTTCTTCTCGGTCAATGCGCTCGGCGATCTCGTCTATGTCAACGCGACGCTGGCGAACTGGCTGGATCACGATCTTGCCGAAATAGGCTCGGGCGGGTTGAAGCTGTCCGATATCGTTTCCGGCGACGGCGCTTCGCTGCTGAGTTCGATCGTGGCCGCGCCCGGCGAAGTCAAGACCGAGGTGTTCGATATCGACCTGCGCATGCGCGGCGGCAAGACCATGCCGGTGCGGCTCTATCACAAGCTCGCTTTCGGCGCCGACGGCGCGCCCGGTCTGTCGCGTACGCTCGTGATCAGCCGTGCCCGCGACGAGCGTTCCGATCCGCAGCGCGCCGCCGAAGTCCGCTTCATGCGCTTCTTCGACCACACCCCGATGGCGATCGCGACCGTGGATCGCTCGGGCGCGGTGGTCCGTGCCAACGCCCGTTTCGCCAAATTGGCGCAGAGCCTGGACCTCGACGGCGCAGCCCACAAGTCGATCTTCCGCACCGTCAACAGCCGGGATCGCGGCCTGCTGATCGCCGCGATCAACCGCGCAGCGGACGGGCAGGGTGATATCCCCCCGGTCGAGGCGATGCTGGAGGGCGCCAAGGAGCGCTGGGGGCAGTTCTTCGTCACCTCGGTCGAGGAAGACGAGCGCGAGACCGAGGCTGCGATCGTCTACATGCTGGAGACCACCGAGCGGCGCGCGCTGGAAAACCAGATCAACCAGTCGCAGAAGATGGACATGGTCGGCCAGCTCGCCGGCGGCATCGCGCACGACTTCAACAATGTGCTCTCCGCGATCATGATGGCCAACGATTTCCTGCTCAACGCGCACAAGCCGACCGACCCTTCGTTCCAGGACATCATGCAGATCAAGCAGAACGCGACCCGCGCGGCGACGCTGGTGCGGCAGCTGCTGGCCTTCTCGCGCCGTCAGACCCTGCGGCCGCAGGTGCTTGATCTCGGCGACGCGTTGTCCGATCTCACCATGCTGCTGCGTCGGTTGATCGGCGAGAAGGTCAAGCTCGACCTCGTCCATGGCCGCGATCTCTGGCCGGTGAAGGTGGACGTCTCGCAATTCGAGCAGGTGGTCGTCAATCTCGCGGTCAACGCCCGCGACGCGATGCCCGACGGCGGCAAGCTGACGGTTAGGACCGCCAACGTGGGTACGGAGGAGTCCGGTCATCTCGCCCACAAGGGGATGCCGGCGGCGGATTACGTGCGGATCGCCATATCGGATACCGGCACCGGAATCCCGGCCGATATCGTCGACAAGATCTTCGAGCCGTTCTTCTCGACCAAGGAAGTCGGCAAGGGCACCGGTCTCGGGCTTTCGACCGTGTACGGTATCGTCAAGCAGACCGGCGGCTTCGTCTATGTCAACTCGGAGGAAGGCAAGGGCACGACGTTCGATATCTTCCTGCCGCGACATCGCCCCGAGCACGACGCGCAGCACGAGGTGCATGCGGCGACCGGTGCGGGCAAGGAGGCGGGGGCTGGAGCGAAACCGCGCGCCGATCTCACCGGCCAGGGCACCATCCTGCTGGTCGAGGACGAAGAGGGCTTGCGCTCGCTGAACGCGCGCGGCTTGCGCTCGCGCGGTTACAGCGTGATCGAGGCGTCGAACGGCGTCGAGGCGATGGAGGCGCTCGAGGAAAAAGAGGGCGCGGTCGATCTGGTGGTGTCGGACGTGGTGATGCCGGAAATGGACGGCCCGACGCTCTTGAAAGCGATGCGCGGCCGCAATCCGGACCTCAAGATCATCTTCGTCTCCGGCTATGCCGAAGATGCCTTCGAGAAGAGCCTGCCGGAGAACCAGCAATTTGCCTTCCTGCCAAAGCCGTTCACGCTTAGCCAGCTGGTCGCGGCGGTAAAGGAAACCATGACGCCGTAGTCATACACCTATCGTCATGGCCGGGCTTCGACCCGGCCATCCATCTTCTTCACAAGAATCCTTGCGAAAAGTGAGGGACCCCCGGGTCAAGCCGGGGGTGACGAGCATTAATGCAGGCTAGTCGCCCCTATCCCGCGACGGAGCGCCGCAGCCGGGGTTCCCGATTACGGCTTCACTTTTAGGCTCTCCTGCCCATCTTAAGGGCACCTCCCCATGCCGGGGACGAAGGAAAACAACATGAAATTCTCGCAGCGTACACGCGGTATCGTTAAGGCGATCGCCGTTGTTCTGGCGTTGGCGATCCCGTCGGTAGCAGCCATCTCCTCGGCCGATGCCCGCGTCGGCGGCGGTTTTAGCTCGGGCTCGCGCGGTTCACGAACGTTCTCGCCGCCGCCGAGCACATCGACGGCACCTGGCACGGCACAGCCGTTCAATCGCACCACCACCCAGCCGGGCAGTCCCGGTGTTGGCGCGCCATCGAACGTGGGCGGCGGCTTCTTCAATTCCCCGG
>VAZG01000047.1 GCA_005885285.1 Alphaproteobacteria bacterium
CCTGTTTGATTCCGCAATCATGAAGAGCAGCGTGATCTCAAAGGAGTTCCGCGACCGTTATCTGACCAACCCGAAGGATCCGAACGCGTTCGAAGGCCGCGCCATCGTGTTCGAGGGCCCGGAGGATTATCACAAGCGGATCGACGATTCCTCGCTCGACATCGACGAGCACTGTATCCTGTTCATCCGTGGCACCGGCCCGATCGGCTATCCCGGAGGCGCCGAGGTCGTGAACATGCAGCCGCCGGCAGCGCTAATCAAACGCGGGATCTTGTCGCTGCCCTGCATCGGCGACGGCCGTCAGTCCGGCACCTCCGGCTCGCCCTCGATCCTCAACGCCACGCCGGAAGCCGCCGCTGACGGGGGACTGGCGATCCTCAAGACGGGCGACAAGGTCCGCGTCGACCTCAACAAGGGCAGCGCCAACATCCTGATTTCGGATGATGAGTTGAAGAAGCGGCGCGCGGATCTCAAGGCCAGCGGCGGCTTCCCCTATCCGGCCAATCAGACGCCGTGGCAGGAGCTCTACCGCTCGACCGTCGGGCAGCAGGCCACCGGCGCCTGCATGGAGTTCGCCACCCGTTACCACGACATCGCCGCAACGGTCGGCGTGGCCAGGGATAATCATTAGGACCTTTACCGTCATTGCCGGGCTTGACCCGGCAATCCATCATTCTTCAAGAGCGATGGATACGCGGGTCAAGCCCGCGTATGACACTGATAAATCGCGGGAGAAAACATGCCAGACCGCCTCAAGGGCAAACGCGCCTTCGTCACCGCCGCTGCGGCCGGCATCGGCCGCGCCGCGGCAATCGCCTTTGCGCGCGAGGGTGCCACTGTCTTTGCAACCGATATCGACGAGAAAGGTCTCGCGGCGCTCAAAAGTGAGGGCGTCGCCGACGTGGCGCGGCTCGATGCCCGCGATAGCGCTGCGGTCGCAGCGGCGGCCAAGCGCGCAGGTCCGGTCGATATCCTCTTGAACGCCGTCGGCTTCGTGCACCACGGCACCGTGCTCGACTGCTCCGACGAAGACTGGGATTTCTCGTTCGACCTCAACGTCAAGTCGATGCACCGCACGATCAGGTCGTTCCTGCCGGGCATGCTGGAACAGGGTCGCGGCTCGATCGTGAATATCTCGTCCGCCGCCGGCGTGTTCAAGGCAACTCCCAACCGTTACGTCTACGGCGCGACCAAGGCGGCGGTGGCGGCGCTGACGCGGGCGGTCGCCGCCGACTTCATCACCAAGGGCATCCGCTGCAATTGCATTTGTCCCGGCACGATCGAAACGCCGTCGATGCTCAACCGCGCCGCCGCCGCAGGCCCAAGTGGCCGCGAGATGTTCGTGAGCCGCCAGCCGATGGGGCGGCTCGGTACCGCCGAGGAAATCGCTTTGCTGGCGGTCTACCTCGCGAGCGATGAGAGCGCATTCACCACCGGCGTTGCCCATGTCATCGACGGCGGCTACACGCTTTGAAATCATCCTCATCCTGAGGAGCCGCGCCCTTTGCGCGGCGTCTCGAAGGATGGGCCACGGGCCTCCTGGTTCGAGACACGCGCAAGAGCGCGTTCCTCACCATGAGGAATACAAGTGAAAGGACCTCTCCCATGAACAAGATCGATCTGAACGGCCGCTGCGCCGTGGTCACCGGCGGCGCGCAGGGGTTTGGGCGCGCGATCACCGAGCGCTTCGTTGCCTCAGGCGCGAAGGTCGCGATCTGGGATCATGACCTGCCCTTCGCCGAAAAGACCGCAAAGGAGATCGGGCCCAGTGTCAGCGCGTTCAAGGTCGACGTCTCCGATCTCTCCGCGGTGGAAAAGACCCGCGATGAGACGCTGCAAGCGTTCGGCAAGGTCGACATCCTCGTCAACAATGCCGGCATTGCCGGCATCAACAAGACGGTGTGGGAAACGGACTTTGAGGAGTGGCGCAAGGTGCTGCGCATCAATCTCGATGGTCCCTTCATCTGCTGCAAGGCCATCGTGCCGGCGATGCTGAAACAGAAATACGGCCGCATCGTCAACATTGCCTCGATCGCCGGCAAGGAAGGCAACCCCAACGCCGCGCATTATTCGGCTTCAAAAGCGGGCCTCATCGCGCTGACGAAATCCCTCGGCAAGGAGCTTGCCGTCCACGACATCCTGGTCAACGCGGTGACGCCCGCTGCGGCCAGAACCGCGATCTTCGACCAGCTGACGCAGCAGCACATCGACTTCATGCTGTCGAAGATCCCGAAGGGTCGTTTCGTGCTGGTGGAGGAACTCGCCGCGATGGTGGCATGGCTGGCGTCGGAAGATTGCGCGTTCTCGACCGGCGCGGTGTTCGATATATCCGGCGGACGGGCGACCTACTAGCCGGACAAAAACTGCGAAAACAACCCCATGCACAGTAGGGATGGTGTCTCGCACCATCCTCAAAACGCAAGATCAAGTAGGTGCTCGGCCCTCCCGTTGGCTGCCTCCGCGCTCTTGCCCACCGTACCCCGCCGGCAAGGCCACTGCTTGGCGCTAGCGACTGCTCTTGCTTGTGGGCAATGGGCACTTCGTACAGACGCTATCGTCGCACATCCGGCAGATCGTGAAGCGATCCAACTCGGAGGTGTTCTGCCTCGCCAGCAACTCACGTATCAGCGCTCCAAGTCGCTTCGTTTCAGCCGGCGACAATACGTTCAGAAGCGACGCAACGGCTGAAATCCGGGAAGCCATCAGCTCGTTCCGGATCGCAGCGCCCGTGGCCGTTAGATACAAAGCGACCTCCCGGCCGTCCTTTCCCGGCCGGCGCTCGACAAGCCGATCCGAAACCAGACGGTCCACCAGCCGGACCGTTCCGGAATGCGACAGGCCAAGGATCCGCCGGAGCTTGTCGTTGGTCATGCCTTGGCCGTATCCAATGACGACGAGTGCTGCAGGGGTCTCGCCGCCACGGCCTACGACCTCGCGCGCTCCCTGCTCGATACGATCCATGACGGCGAGCGAAAGCGCCCCCAGCAAATTCGCGATTCCGGTTTCCATGCCGTGAATACTATGTGCGCAGCACACAAAAAACAACTTGACCAATATGTGTGCTACGCACATATTCTCGGAGAGCGGCGAAAAGATCCGAACGATCATGCCCGGAGCCCCAGCCCGCATTGATACGAGGCGCTTTCAAGCGCGAGCACGAAGAAACATGGAGAATTGCGATGAATACTCGGAGCACCGCCTTAACAACTCCGAAGGCCAGCGGCAGTGAACCCGCGTTAAAATACGTACAGGCCAACGGCGTGCGGTTTGCCTACCTCGAACAGGGAAGCGGACCCCTCGTCATGTTCATGCATGGCTTTCCCGACAACGCCTGGTCATATCGAAAGCAAATGCAAGTATTCGCCGATGCGGGGTATCGTGCGGTCTCGCCGTTCCTGCGTGGCTATGCGCCCACCGAGATTCCAGCGGACGGAATTTTCGATCCCATCGCCCTGGGCAAGGATCTCGAAGCGCTGATCGCGGCGCTGAGCGACGACGGACAGGCACGCGTCGTCGGCATGGATTGGGGCGGCACGTCGACGTTCCAGGTACTGTCCACCGCGCCCTCCGCGATCAAGGCCGCTGTGGTGATGAACACCGCGCACCCGATCACAATCGCGAGCCTCAGGAGCGATCCCGATGCCGTTCGATCCGTCTTCCATGTCTATTTCTTTACGATTCCTGGCGCTCACTCGGCGGTCAACATCGAGGGACTTCCCTTCGTCGATTATCTTTGGAAGTTGTGGTCGCCGACCCTTGAGAACGACCAGCATCTCCGCTCGGTCAAGGAGACGCTCAGGTCTCCCGGCACCATGAAGGCGGCACTGAAATACTACAATGGCTTGGTCGATGCCGGAGTTGCGGGCCGGCTGCCGATCAACGAGATGCATACGCCGACGCTGACGATCTATGGCGGCAACGATCCGACCGCGAGATATTCGGTGAAGGAAGAGCCGCTCTTCATGGGGCACCACAAGCGCGTTGTCTTGCCCGATGTCGGGCACTTTCCGCACCTCGAGCGGGAGGCCGAAGTCACCGGCCTGATCATGGACTGGTTCAAGACGCATGCGCCCGACTGAACGCATATGGCGATGTCACAACATCTTTTGGGTTCTTTGAGAAGGAGATGCGCGCGATGGACGCCGGGACGCAGCAGCAATACGCCGAGACGTTTCACGGTCTTCACAGGAAGGGAGATCCCCTGATCCTGTTCAACGCCTGGGACGTCGCCACCGCCAAAGCCATTGCGAAGACTTCTTCGGCCATAGCGACCAGTAGCGGGGCGGTCGCGTCCGCGCTCGGGTACGCGGACGGAGAAGGTGTCCCGTTCGATATGGTGACAGGTCTGGTGTCACGGATATCAGCTTCTGTGTCGGTTCCAGTATCAATCGATCTGGAAGCAGGATATGGCGACACGCCGGACGCCGCCGCGAAGTCGGCAACCAAGGTTCTGGAAGCCGGCGCCATAGGTATCAATATCGAGGACGGGCTATCGGAGCGAAAGCGGCAACTCGTCAGTCCCGAACAGCTTGCAGCGAAGATTAAGGCCGTGCGGGCGACTGCGCAAAGACTCGGAATCCATCTATTCATCAATGCGAGAACCGATCCGTTTCTGCTGAAATTTGGATCGCCGGATCAATGCCTGAATGAAGCCGCAAGGCGGGCGAAGGTTTATGCCGATGCCGGCGCTGACGGAATCTTTGTCCCCGGCCTCACCGACCTCACGCTCATCGAGAAGTTCGTTCGGCTCACGCCCCTGCCGGTCAACATCATGGTGACGCAAGGTCTTCCCGAAATCCCGGATCTCGCCCGCGTCGGCGTTCGACGGGTGAGTCTTGGGCCGTGGCCCATGATGGCGGCGCTGCGTGTCATCGGACAGGCCGCTGCCGCGGTCGCGGCCAGCAAGCAATACGGCACGTTCCTGCAACCGAATGCCGCTGCGGGAGCTTGATCGCTAACGGGGCGAAGTGAACGCAGCCTGCGTCGCATCACGCCACCGGGTAGTGGTACACGGCTCTGATCGAGCGAATTCAAGACCGCTGCATTACCCGTTCGGTCCGACGGCCGGCCGTCGTCGCGATCCAGATGCCGGCAAACACCGTCACGATGCCGCCGACGAGATTCCAGCCGAGCGGCTCCTGGAGCAGGATCGCGCCGACCAGCGACGCCGCTACCGGATTGACGGTCACGGAGATTGCGACGCGGGTGGGCGTCGTGCGGGCCAGTGCGAATGCCCATAGATAGAATGTCAGCGCGCTGCCGAAGGCGCCGAGATAAGTGGCAGCTAGCCATTGCGGCTTCCCGAAAGCCGCCACAGGCGTGAAACTGCCGCGGCAGCACGATATCACGATGAGACATGCCGCGCCGACGCCCATGGACATGGTGGTGAAGGGAATGGGGCCGGAGCGAGCGATGAACGGCTTGGACCAGATGCTGTAGATCGCCATGCACAGGGCGGCGCCGACCATCAGAAGATCGCCGCGCCACGCGCCCAGCGGCGCCGAAGCCAGGCCCGACAGGAGAGCAATGGCGACGCCGAGCGTCGCAATCACGACCCCGAGCGACTTGCGCGCCGTCAGGGCTTCGCTACCGAGCGCCGCGCCGACGACCATTGTCAGCAGGGGAAGGGTCGACAAGGCAAGCGCGCCCCGCGCCGCCGTGGTGAAGATCAGAGAGGCGTTAAACAGGATCGGGAACAGGGCAAAGTATAGCACGCCCAATCCCGCCACACCGGGCCAGTCCTGGCGCGGCCACTCAACGCCGCCTTGCAAAAGCGCCACCGGCAACAACAGCAGAAAGCCGATGCCAAACCGGAAAGACCCGATCGCAAGAGGATCAATCGCGTTCACCAGATAACGCGTGGCACCGATCGAGGTCCCGCCGAGGCCGCTCGATAAGACTGCCGCCAGTACGCCCCAGCCCTCTCCCATTCCCTCAGCCCCTTGCTTTTCTAGCTTGCGCGCGAGGATAAGGGAGCGCTACCAATCAAGAAATGGAATTTACCTGATAAAGGAAATAACGTTTCGTTATGAGTATGCCCACCCTCGATCCGGATCTATTGAAGGCGTTCGTCGCGGTGGCGGACCATCGCTCCTTCACGCGTGCTGCCGCCACGCTCAACCGGACGCAATCGGCTGTGAGCATGCAGATCAAACGCCTCGAAGATCGCCTCGGCGTGGACCTTTTCAACCGGACCAAGGCGAACGTCGATTTGAGCTCTGCGGGCGAAGGACTGCTCGGATACGCAAGGCGCATCCTGACGCTGAACGAAGAGGCGGTCGGCAGCCTCGCCGAGCGCAAGGTCGAAGGCGTGGTCCGTCTCGGCGTGATGGACGACTACGGCACCTTTATCGTTCCACCCTTGTTGGCGAGTTTCCTCGCCGGCTATCCGCGGATCCATGTCGAGATGGAAACCGGGCTCACTGCTTCCATGCCAGCGCGGCTTGGTGCGGCTTATGACGTCGTCATCGCAATGCATCCGGAAGGACGTGGCGTGGGTGAATTCCTGCGGCGTGAACAAGCCGTCTGGGCGACCGGGCCGTCTCGGGCGGTCGAGGAGCAGGAGCCGCTGCCTGTCGCGCTCTACCCGCAAGGTTGCCTGTTACGGAAATGGGCCATCGAAGCGCTCGACGCAGCCAAACGCCCTTGGCGGTTAGCGTTCGTCAGCCACAGCCTCGCAGCCGTGGAGTCGGTCGCGGCGCAGGGTCTCGCTGTGACCGTCGTGAAGACCGGCACGTTTCCGACGAAGCTGCGTCCGCTGTCAGATCGCGACGGCATGCCACGACTGCCGGCTGCGGACATCTGCCTGCATCGCGCCGCCAACCTCTCGCGGGCAGGCGCGCTTCTCGCCGATCACTTGCGGACAAACATCTCAAATTGTCCTGATCTGTCATTGAGGCGCGCAGATGATAGCGTCGCCCGAGTCGCCTGAACTGAGCAGGATAAGCGATTGGCCTCAAATCTCACCCTCTATGCCGTGTCAGTCTGGGTGCTGCCGCTGATTTTCGCCATCACCTTTCATGAGGCGGCGCACGGCTTTGCCGCGCACCGGCTGGGCGACGACACGGCCTGGAAACTTGGCCGCGTCAGCTTCAATCCCATCAAGCATATCGACCCGTTCGGCACGATCCTGCTGCCGGCGATGCTGCTGCTGGCGCACTCGCCGTTTCTGTTCGGCTACGCCAAGCCGGTGCCGGTTAGTTTCCACAACCTGCGCAATCCACGGCTGGATATGGTCTGGGTGGCGCTGGCAGGCCCTGCCACCAACATCATCCTGGCGCTGGCGGCAGCGCTGGCATTCCACGGCCTGGGCTTGGCGCCTGCGGATTGGGCGCAATGGATCGCCGACAACCTTAAAAACGCGCTCGTTATCAACGTCGTGCTGGCGGTCTTTAACATGATGCCGATACCGCCGCTTGATGGAGGACGCGTCGCGGTCGGCCTGCTGCCGCGGCCCCTCGCCTACCCGCTTTCGCGGCTGGAGCCGTTCGGAATGCTGATCCTGATCGGAATTTTGATCCTGCTGCCCTTGGCGGGCCGGCAGTTCGGTCTAAATCTTGATGTTATTTCGGCGATACTGCGGACATCGACTGGCCATGTGCTGCGGTTGATTCTACTTCTTACCGGCAACACTTAAGCCAGCTAGAGAAACCGCCGAAAAGGCCAGAGGCCGTCTTGGTCAAAGCTTCCGACATGATGATCGCGCGACGTGCCGACACCAGGGCCCGGGCCGATTTTGCGACCTGGAAAATGATGGCCAAGCTGAACGGTGCCTCCGCCTTGCCGCCTGAGGCCCAGAGCTTCCTGGCGAGTTACAGGGCGCTTCTTGCGAAAATGCCCGAAGCCGAGGCAACTGAAGCCACCATCAATTTGATGTACAAGGCCTACTTTGCGGAAATGGGCGGTATCGGAACGCCGCCCGACGTGCGGCCTCGGCCGAGCCCACCCGTGGCCGACAACAACGTGACCGCCTTCAGGCGCCCCCCGGCCAAGCCGAAGCCATCCCTTTTTGCATCGAACACGAAGCCGCGGCTTCCGGTGGCGTTGATTTTCGCCTGCCTTGTCGTGGTCTATGTCGGCATCCGTTATTATTGGCGATAAAACCGCGGATGCCGCGGTTCAACTCTTGCCCTTGATGCGAAAGATCACCGGCAAGGTGAAATTCAGCCCCTCGTCGGCGATCACCGGCGGCGGTTGCGGCACCGGATCGGAGCGCCGGATCATCGCGAGCGCGGCCTCGTCGAAGGCGGTGTCGCCTGATCCCTTGACGATGCTCGCCGAAAGCACGTGCCCCTTCCGGTCAAGCGCGAAGCCGAGCACGATCTCGGCGCTTTTGAGCGCGCGATCCGCCGGATAGCGCTTGTGCTTATCCAGATGCGCGATCAATTCCTTCTGCCAGGTGGCGCGCACCCGCCGCGCGGTGTCGCCGGTGCCAAGCGCGGGCGCGACCGAACGCGCCGCTTGCGGAATATTGTCCGAGCTCGGCGTTGCCGTCGCCTCCGCGGCGACGGATTCCTGCGACGCCTCGGTCGCCACGGTCGCGACCTTGGCTTCGTCCTCGACCGGCTTCTTCACGTCGTTCGGCGTCACCACGCGATCGGGATTCTCGGTCTCGGTCGGCGTGTCCTTCGGCAGATCGCTTTCCTTGACCTCGGCTTTCTGTTCGGCCAGCGCCGGCGAGGCAACGGAGGCCTCGGTATCCGGGCCCGGCGGCAGGTCGGTGGGATCGAGCTTGGGCGATGTCAACTCCAGCCCGATCTCGATCGCCGGCGCGCCGACTTCGTCGTCAACGTCGTCGCTGCGCAGATGGGCAACCGCGAGCGCAGCGCCGCCAAGGTGCAGCGCAAGCGCGGCGAGGCCTGCAAACATCCACAGCCGCCGCGAAGGTTTTTGCTCGATATGGAGGCCGGTCATCTCGCCACCGTTCAGGGCCTTGAACTTGCCGCTGGTGGCGCTTGCGCGGCCGCATCCGAAACGCCTTCCAGCGCCACCAGCTTGATCTTCGAATAGCCCCCTGCCCGCAAGATCTCGAGCACGTCCATCAATTCGCCATAGGGCACGGCACGGTCGGCGCGCAGGAAGATGAAACGATCCTTGCTCGCATCCGGCATTGCATCGAGCGAGCGCACCAGATCGACGCGCTTGACCTGGGTTTCCCCGATCGCCACCGCGAGATCCGACTTGATGCTGACATAGGTCGGCTTGTCCGGCTTCTTCTGCGCTGTCGCGCTCGACGACGGCAGATCAACCGGCAGGTCGACCGTCGCGAGCGGCGCCGCCACCATGAAGATGATCAGCAGCACCAGCATGACGTCGATAAAGGGCGTGACGTTGATTTCGTGCGCTTCCGCGAACTCCTCGTCGTCGTCAAACCCGCCTTCGGCGATCGAAGCGCTCATCGCTTACTCCGCTGCGCGCGAATGCGCGCCACCAGCAGCATTGACATGGGTACGGTCGAGATCCCGCGACAACAGCCGCGCCGCCGCGCCGGAGGCACGGCTGACCAGTTCGAGATAGGTCTTCGTCACGCGCGCGAAGTGATTGTAGATGATGACGGCCGGAATCGCGGCGACCAGCCCAATCGCGGTGGCGAGCAACGCCTCGGCAATACCGGGCGCTACCACGGCGAGATTGGTCGTCTGCGCCTTCGAGATGCCGATAAAACTGTTCATGATGCCCCACACCGTGCCGAACAGCCCGACAAACGGCGAGGTCGCGCCGATGGTCGCGAGCAATCCCATGCCGAGCCGGATGCGGCGCGCTTCGGCGCGCGAAATCTCGGCGAAGCTCGACGCGGCGCGCTCCTTGATGCCGCTGTCGGAGGAGATCCCGGCCGATAGCCGCGCCTCGCGTATCGCAGCCGCCAGGAACGCGGACAACACGCCGGTCTTGGCCCCGAGCGCGAATTGCGCGTCGGCCAGCGAACGCGCGTCGACAATCTTGCCGAGCGCGGAACGCAGCATGCGCTGCACCACCGCAAGCTCGATCACTTTTGCGATGAAAATCGTCCAGGTCACGAGCGAGGCGAAGGCAAGCCCAATCATCACCGCCTTGACCAGTACATCTGCCGATAGAAACATCGACCACGGCGACAGTTCGCGCAGCGCAGCGGTAGTCGATTTCAGCGACCTGCTGCCGCTGTCGGCAGGGTTCGCAGCCGCGTCTGACCCCGGGGTCGACGGAGCAGCCGCTAGGGGCGCCTGAGCCTGTCCAGCCGGCGGGGCCGGCGTCGGATCGGCCGCCGGTTGGGACTGCGCGGGAACCTCTCGAGGTGGGGAAGCCGCCTGTTGGGCGGACAGCTGTTGCGCAGACATCAGCGACATCACGGCGAGCGCGAAGGCTACGGCGCAGACCGCTTTAAGGCATGTTGATTTCATCATTCGGTCCAGTAGCGGATCATTGTAAAGCAGGCCCGCGGCCAGTCAGGGCTTTGCGGCATGCCGAAGGAAGTTGCCACGGCGCGGCGGAGCTGGCGCCAACGGCGCCCATACCGGGTGAATGTCAGCCGATCGGCGGAGCGCGCGGCTGGAATGCGCTGCGTTCCGCCTGCACGTCGACGAACGCGGCGTCGGCGGCGGCCAGATACAGGAATTCAACGGCCTGGGGGGCCGGCAGGCAAGGCGGCGTGGCATCCACCAGCGAACTGGCCAGCGCCATCACCGCACAGATCACGCAGTCTTCGTCTGGCTGGCCGGGCGGCACATCGCGAGAGGCCTTCAGCCGGACCGCGCCAGAAGCGTTCACATGCGAGACGCGGTCCAGCGCGTGCAAATGCGCGACGGCAAAATAACCCGATCGCTTGGCATCCATCGATGCGGATGCCGCCTGCGCGCCACCGTGGAAATGTCCAAACGACAGTAGAAACTGCATCGCGAGCGCGAAAAGCGCGAGACGCGACCCAAATCTGACCTTTGATCGGAACCATTTCATGCCGGCACTCGCCTGGAGCGGAACCTTCGAAGCGTTCCGATCACTCGCGCTGTTACAATATAACATCTCGGCGACCACGCCTAGGGAAGTATTCATACCTCGGCCCAATAGCGGATCAGATTCTGATAGATGCCGGTCAATTTGACCGTTTCAGGGTCGTCGCGCCCGAGCCGCTCCGCCAGAATCTGGATCGCGCTATCGAGGTCGAAGATCAGGCTGCGGGCGTGCGCGTCGCGTATCATGCTCTGGAGCCAGAAAAAAGAAGCGACGCGTGTCCCTCGCGTAACCGGCGATACCATATGCAGGCTGGACGCAGGATAAAGTACGAGATCGCCGGCCGGCAGCTTGATTTCGTGGGAACCGTAGCTGTCTTCGATTACTAGTTCCCCGCCATCATATTCCTCTGGCTCTGCCAGAAACAGCGTCACCGACAGATCGGTCCGGATTCGTAAACCGGTGAGATGGTCGCCGCGCACCGCGTTGTCGACGTGAATGCCGAAACGATGACCCTCGCCCGAAGTATAGCGATTGAACAGCGGCGGGAAGATACGCAGCGGTATGGCGGCAGAGAGAAAACGAGGATTGGCCGTCAGCGCCGAAATAATGCGGCTGCCAAGCTTGCGCGCGACCTCGCTGTCGGGAGGCAGTTGCTCGTTACGCTTTACCAGCGCCGATTGCGCGCCGGCGGTCGAACGGCCGTCCTCCCACGCGCAACCGTCCATAATGCGGCGAAAGTCCGACGCATCGGCCTTGCTCAGCACTTCCGGTACGCAAATCAACATCGTTTCGGCTATCAGAACCGCGCTGATATCACCAAAGATGCCGTGCGGCCCGGTGCTTCCAGGACGAACGGCGCCGAACTCTGGTACAGCGCGTCGTAATAGAGCTTGTTAAAGACGTTGTTGACGAACAATTTGACCTTCCAGTTCTTGTCGATCTTCGCTTCGACAAACGCGTCGAAGCGCCAGTAGCTCGGCAGCGACGTGCCCTGGTTCGCGGCGAGCAAGGTGCCGCCATAGATCTTCGACCGATAGACCGCTTGTCCGCCGATCTCCCAGACATCGGTGAGCTGATATTTGGACAACAGGCTGAAGGATTGATGCGCGACGTTGGCGAGCGGAAGCCCGACGTTCGACGTGTACAGCGCCGTATTGGCCACCGGCGCCAGCGATTTCGTCACCTCCGACTGCATCAACACCAGGCCGCCGAACAGGCTCCATTTCGGAGTGATCTTTCCTCCTGCCTCGAGGTCGATGCCGCGGATGCGATAGGCCGCGCCCGCGGTGATGCATGGTACGTTGCCCGTCGTAGGAGGATTGGTGACGGGATAGGGGCAGGTTGCCGTCTGGGTCGCGGAGGTGACGTTTTGCGATTCGCGCGCGTTGTCCTTTTCGGTCTGGAACAATGCCGCCGTTACCAGCAAATGGCGATCGAACAGCTCCCACTTGGTGCCGACCTCGGCGGCCCGGTTCTTTTCCGGGCCGAAGATCTGATTTGAATTTCCATTGAGAGCCGGCGCGATGCCACCATAGTTTGCGCTAGTGCCGTCGAACTCCGAGCCCACCGGATCCGATGAGGTCGCGTAAGCCGCGTAGATGCCGGCGATCGGCATCGGCTTGAGGACGATGCCGAGGTTGAAGTTCGGCAAGCCGAATGCGGCGGCTTGCGCACCGAACTTGCTCGCTCCGCTCACCGTGCTGAAGCCATTTACGCCAATATTGTAGTCATCGTACCGGATGCCGCCGTTGAGGATCAGCAGATCGTTGTAGTTGGCGGTGTCGATCAGGTAAGCGCTCTTGGTGTCGATGGCGAGATTCGTGGGCAGGCCGGCAAGCGCCGGTGTCGCGAACGGCAATGACGTAAATTGCGGATTGAACACGCTCTCGGTCACCGAACCTGCACCGTTAGACGGCGTGCCGATGACTTCCGAGTTCAGGCCGGTGTATTTATCGATATAAGCGGTCTCCCGGGAGAGCTCGACGCCCGCGAGCGCGGTATGCTTGAACCCCTCAAGATTGAACTTGTAAGTCGCCTCGGTCTGGTTGGCGGCCACATCGGTGACCTGATAGCGGCTCTGCGGATTGGCGCTCAGCGTCCAGCCGGAAGGCGGACCCGTAAGGACGGGGTTCTCCGGGATGGTGCCGACATAGTTCAATGCCGATCGCGAAGCGCGCACCTTGTCGCTGATGACGAGGTCAGGAGTAATCTGGACTTCGGTGTTGATCGTTCCGATGTCCTGCTGGACCTTGAAGAAATCGCGGTTCACGAACCCATAAAAAGTATCGCGATTGACGCCGAATTCGGGGAACGGCCCGCCGGCCGTAGTTGCGGGGTTCGGCCGATAATAGGGCACGCCGAAATCCGGCAATCCATGCAGGTCGGTGCGAACGTAATCGGCGGTGATCTTGACCGCGTCGACCGGCGTCCACTTGATCGCGACGAACCCGCCGTCGCGATTGTCCGTGGCATGGCTGCGGCCGGCGATATCGGCGTCCTGAAATAGCCCGCCAGCCCGAACCGCCAGCGTCGGACTGATGACTTGATTGACGTCAAGCACCACCCGCTTCGTCTGGTCGGTGCCGAAGGTGGTGTCCATGTTGTAGAAGTTTTTCTCGGTCGTCGCCTGCTTGGTCACGATATTGATCGCACCACCAGTGGTGCCGCGGCCAGCAAAGGCCGAACCCGGTCCGCGCAAGATTTCGACCTGTTCGGTAAAGAAGTTTTCGCGGACGCTGACGCCGGAATCGCGGACGCCATCGATGAATACGTCGTTGCGCGCATCGAAGCCGCGGATGAAGAACCGGTCGCCGAAGGCGTTGCCCCCCTCCCCGGTTCCGAGCGTCACGCCTGCCGTGCTCAGCACCGCTTGCTTCAGCGTCGTGGCGTTCTTGTCTTCGAGCACCTCCTTGCTGAGCACGGTAACGGTTTTCGGCGTGTTCAATAGCGGCTCGGGAAATTTACCGGAGGCCTGCAAATGATCGACTTTGTAAGGCGCTGTGGCGTCCGCGTAGGGATTGCGGTCGGCCCGCAGGTCACCGGCATTGGGGAATGGCACCGGCGCAGCCTGCGTCGGCTGCGTACGTCGCACGGCGCGGCGCAGCGCGTTGCGGGCGCGGACTTGATCCGGGGTAGGTTTCGACGCAGCCGGACGTGGGCGAGCGACCGGGGCATCGACCGTCACCGGCGGGAGGTTTGTCTGCTGCGCTTCGGCACCCGAGAACGATGCCACGGCGATCAAGCCAGCGACTGCCGAAACCTTCTTGCCGGAATTGCCATCGAACTTTTCTTCGACCGGGTCGATCGCTGCGATCGAGCGCAACGACCTCGGTGCTTTTATCTGACCCATCCCACACGCCCCATGCCCTGAATTCCAGATCGCCCATGCGGATCATTCGCAACGAGCGATGGAGCGGTGGTATCGAGCTGTAAATTTCGGGTCAATGCGAGGGATGCGTGCAGATGCTTGAATACGTCCAGATCAAAACGATTCTAGAATTCTGATTTCAAATCGTTCTAAACCCTGTTTGTAGGCGATCTAAATTGATTGCCGAAACCCGCTTCAAACAAGGCTTTCCTGCAATGGTTGTTGCACGGTTCAATCGCTGCTGGGCGACTTCATCAGCGAAAACAATTCGTCGACCGTTTGCTGCGCGACCAGTCGCACGCGATCGGTGTTGTCCATGCCCACAATATTGATGCCCTTCACGACAGCCCTGATCTCGTCGCGAAAGTCCGTGAGAAATCGCAGCGGATCGGGTGAATCGTTGGCGACGCGCGCGATCAAGCCCGTCACCAGGATCTGACACGCAATCATCTTTCCGTTCAGCTCGTCCATCGCATGCTCCAGGTTGATCGTCGATCGCGGTGATATGGACGACGTTCGATCGCGTTACAACCGCGCTGCCGTGCAGCAATGTTTAGAGGAAGTCGCGCGGCGTGTTGACGGACACAAAGGTGAGCGCTTGTTGCTTACTTCGCGGCGATATGGCCGGGCGGATCGGCCAACGCCTTGATCCGCTCCTTGATGTCTTGCAGCGCCTTGAGGCTGGTCTTGATCGCCGGGTCGGGAACGTCCTGCAAAACATCCGATGCGATGGCGTCGCGCAGGCTATCGAGATCATCGACAAGCTGGCGTCCGCTCGTGGTGAGAAACAACCGGTTGGCGCGCCGGTCCCTGGGGTCGTGGCGCCGTTCGAGCAGGCCATGCTCGACCAGACGGTCGAGCAGCCGCACCAGCGAGATCGGCTGCAGTTCGAGCACGTCGGCCAGATCGACCTGGGATAATCCTTCCTGCTTGCGCAACCGAAACAGCACGATCCATTGCGCGCGCGTGGTGCCGCGGCTTTTCGCGCGATGGTCGATATAGTTGCGCAACAGCCGCGAACTCTCGACGAGTTGTGCAATTAACTCGCGTTTCAAATCGATCGACATTAGCCTCGGCGGTCCCTCAACCTTGCCAATTGTTTATGTTTTCTCAAAACATAGTGTGTTTACACATTAAGTGCACGCATATTATAGCTGGGTCCTCTGGGAACGGTTTGGAATAGGCTTTATTCTTATTTTTTGAGCGTTAAGAGCCAACATGAAGAAATCACGGACAATTCGCTGGATTTTGCTGATCTTGGCCGTGGCTCTGGCGGGCTCTTACGGCTGGCACCGCTTTCATGGTGCTGAGAGCGCAGCGACGGCGCAGAAGGCCGCGCCGAAGGCGTCGCCCATACGCGTGTCGATCGCGTCCGTCGAAAAGGCCGATTTTCCAGTCTACCTGACCGGGCTCGGCGCGGTTCAGGCCTTCAATACCGTGGTTGTCCGTACCCGCGTCGATGGACAGATCGACAAGATCGCTTTCCAGGAAGGCCAATCGGTCAAACAGGGTGACCTGCTCGCCGAGATCGATCCGCGGCCGTTCCAGGCCGCGCTCGATCAAGCCAAGGCCAAGAAGGTGCAGGACGAAGCCAATTTGGCGAACGCCAATCTTGATCTGCAACGCTTCACCAAACTCGGCGAATTCGCGACCAGACAGCAGACCGACACCCAGCGTTCGACGGTTGCGCAGTTGACCGCGCAAATCGCGGCCGACGAGGCTGCCATCTCCAATGCCCAGACCCAGGTCGATTATACCCAGGTGAAGGCTCCGATTTCAGGCGTCGCTGGCCTGCGCCAGGTTGATTTGGGCAATATCGTCAATGCGTCGACGCAAACCGGGATTGTGACGATCACGCAGATCGAGCCGATCGCGGTGATTTTCACCGCGCCGGAAGAGCAGTTGCCTTACATCAACGAAGCCCAGGCGGTGAACCCGCTCAAGGTCGTCGCGATCACGACAGACGGCAAAAAACCGTTGGCGGAAGGCAAGCTCGCGGTGGTGAACAATCAGGTCGATACGACCAGCGGGACTATTCGGCTCAAGGCGGTGTTCGACAACAAGAACCATGCGCTGTGGCCGGGCCAGTCGGTTTCGACCCGGCTCCTGGTAAGGACGCTGAAGGATGCGACCGTGGTGCCTGACGACGCGATCCAGCACTCGACTGACGGTCTCTACGCGTACACCGTCAATCAGGACAACAAAGCGGAGTTACGCAAGGTCAAGGTCAGCCAATCGATCGACGGGCGTTCAGTGGTCGAGGAGGGGCTGACGCCGGGCCAACAGGTGATCACTGGCGGCCAGTTCAAGGTGCAGCCCGGCTCCCTCGTCTCCACGGCGGTGGCGAGTTCCGACCCGACGCAGCCCAAGGTCAAGCAGGAATGAACGGGGGGATTTCAGCACCCTTCATTCGCTACCCTATCGGCACATCGCTGATGATGGCCGGCATCCTGTTCGTCGGCCTCGTCGCCTATCCGCTGCTTCCGGTCGCACCGCTGCCGCAGGTCGACTTCCCGACCATCCAGATCACGGCGACGTTGCCCGGCGCCAGCCCTGAAACGATGGCATCCTCGGTGGCTCAGCCGCTGGAGCGACAGTTCGCGCAGATTCCCGGCATCGCCCAGATGACGTCGACCAGCTATCTGGGCACGGCCGCGGTCACGATCCAGTTCGACCTCAACCGCAGCATTGACGGTGCCGCCAATGATGTGCAAGGCGCGATTAACGCGGCCAGCGGTCAGTTGCCGAAAAACCTTCCCTCGCCGCCGACCTACCGCAAAGTCAATCCGGCGGATTCGCCGGTCCTGCTGCTGTCGGCAACCTCCGACGCGTTGCCCCTGACCGCGGTGAGCGACGCCGTCGACGCCCAGCTCGCGCAGCAGATCAGCCAGATCTCCGGCGTGGCGCAGGTGATCATCGGCGGTCAGCAGAAACCGTCGATCCGCGTCCAGGTCGACCCGGCCAAACTGGTGGCCAAGGGCCTCTCGCTGGAAGACGTGCGCAACCAGATCGCGATCACCACGGTCGACAGTCCGAAGGGCAATGTCGACGGCGATAAGCGAGCGTACACGATCTACGCCAACGACCAGCTTCTGGAGTCCAAGGACTGGAACGACGTCATCATCGCCTACCGCAATGGCGGACCGTTGCGAATCCGCGATATCGGCCAGGCGGTCACCGGACCGGAGGACGCCAAGCAGGCGGCCTGGGCCAACGGCAAGCGCGGCGTGTTCCTGGTGGTCTACAAGCAGCCCGGCGCCAACGTCATCGAAACCGTCGACAAGATCAAATCGCTGCTGCCTCGCCTGGTGGCCGCAATTCCGCCAGCGATCAAGATCGAACTCATCAGCGATCGCACCCAGACCATTCGCGCCGCCGTGGCGGACGTCCAGTTCACGTTGCTGTTGACCATTGCGCTCGTCGTCATGGTCATTTTCATCTTTCTGCGCAGTTTCTGGGCAACCGTCATTCCAACCGTAACCGTGCCGCTGGCGTTGCTCGGCGCGTGCGCACTGATGTGGGTGTTCGGTTATACCCTAGATAACCTCTCATTGATGGCTTTGACGATCGCCGTCGGCTTCGTCGTCGACGATGCCATCGTGATGCTGGAGAACATCACGCGTTATATTGAGGAAGGCGAAAGGCCACTGGTCGCGGCCTTCAAGGGCGCCAGCGAAATCGGATTCACCATCGTATCGATCAGCGTGTCGCTGGTCGCGGTGCTGATCCCGCTATTGCTGATGGGCGGCATCATCGGAAGGTTGTTCCGCGAATTCGCGGTGACGCTGGCGATGACCATCTTCGTGTCGATGGTGGTGTCGCTGACGCTGACGCCGATGATGGCGTCCCGCTTCCTGCGCGCCCATGGCGAGACCAGGCACGGCAAATTCTATCAATGGAGCGAGCGTGCCTTTGACGGAATGCTGCATGCCTATGAGCGCGGGCTTGATCGGGCGCTGCGCTGGAAACTGACGACGCTGCTGATCTTCTTCGCAACCCTCGGGCTATCGGTCTATTTGTTCGTGGTCATCCCCAAGGGGTTCTTCCCGCAGCAGGACAACGGCCTGATCACTGCCACCTCGGAGGCTTCGCAAGATATTTCCTTCGAGGCCATGAAGAGCCGGCAGGAGGCGCTCAGCAAGATCGTGATGGACGATCCTGACGTCGCCACCGTGGCGATGGCAATCGGCGGCACCGGCAGGGCCGGTAATAACGGGAACCTG
>VAZG01000153.1 GCA_005885285.1 Alphaproteobacteria bacterium
TGATCATCCTTTCCGGCATCGTCGCCGAGCTGCCCTCCGCGCTCGCCAACATGCTCGAACTCGGCCGACAGGGCGCGCTGTCGACCGGCCTGATCCTGGTCGTGATCGTGATGGCGGTCGCCGTGATCGCCTTCATCGTGTTCATGGAGCGCGCGCAGCGAAGACTTCTGATCCAGTATCCGAAGCGGCAAGTCGGCAACAAGATGTTCGAGGGCCAGTCCTCGCATCTGCCGCTCAAGCTCAATACCTCCGGCGTGATTCCGCCGATCTTCGCGTCCTCGCTGCTGCTGCTGCCGACCACGGTTGCGAATTTCAACGCCGGCCGGGGGCCGGAGTGGTTTCAATGGATCACCACGCAGCTCGGCCACGGCCGGCCGCTGTTCCTGGTACTTTACCTCGCGCTGATCGTGTTCTTCGCGTTCTTTTACACCGCGATCGTGTTCAACCCGACTGAGACCGCCGATAATCTCAAGAAGCATGGCGGCTTCATCCCGGGCATTCGTCCCGGCGAGCGCACCGCGGAATACATCGATTACGTGCTGTCGCGCGTCACGGTGGTCGGCGCGATCTATCTTGCGATCGTCTGCCTGATCCCCGAAATTCTGATTTCGTACGCCTCGGTGCCGTTTTACTTTGGCGGCACCTCGCTCCTGATCGTGGTCAGCGTGACCATGGATACGGTGGCGCAGGTGCAGGGTTATCTGCTCGCCCATCAGTACGAGGGGCTGATCAGAAAATCGAAATTGCGGGGCCGTCGCCGCTGATTGCAGCCAGCCGCGGTAAAAACCAACAACGGGTGTGCGGACTTCGCCCACCGAGCGCCGGGGGGCGAAACGCATGAGACTGATACTTCTCGGACCTCCGGGGTCGGGCAAGGGAACCCAGGCGCAGCGGCTGGTCCAGCGCCACGGCATCGTACAGCTCTCGACCGGCGAGATGCTCCGCGCCGCCGTAGCGGCCGGGACGCCCGTTGGGCTGAAGGCCAAGGACGTCATGGCCTCGGGCGGCCTGGTGCCGGACGATATCGTGGTCGGGATCATCTCGGACCGCATCGATCAGCCCGATGCGAAGAAGGGTTTCATCCTCGACGGCTTTCCGCGCACCGTGCCGCAGGCGGAGGCGCTCGACGAACTCCTGAAGAAAAAGCACATGAAGCTCGACGCCGTGATCGAGCTTCGCGTCAATGAAAGCGCGCTGTTGCAGCGTGTCGAGACCCGGGCCGCGGAGACGCGGGCGCGCGGCGAGGAAGTGCGCGTCGACGACACCCCGGAGGTGCTGATCAAGCGGCTGGCGAGCTATCGGCAACTGACCGAACCGCTGATTCACTACTATTCCGAGCGGCGCAAGCTTTTGACGGTCGATGGCATGATGACCATTGAGCACGTGACGCGGGAGATCAATCGGATCCTGGCGGCGATCGGGGCTGTCGAGCCCCGCCCGCCCAAGAAGGCGGGGGTTGCCAAAGGCCCCAAAAAGACCACTGGAAGCAGATCCAAACCGGTGGCCAAGGTGGCTGAGGCCGCCAAAAGGACCATCAAAGCGGCCCGGAGGACCGGGAAACCGGCGTCCAGGGGGACAAAAAAGCCAGTTCGGAAGACCGCGGTGGCAAAGGGCGGGAAAAGCCCCAAAAAGGTCATGAAAAAGCGAGCTAAGCGCTAGAGACGGTTGACGAAACCGGGTTGAATCCATTAATAAGCCCCGCATCCAAGTCGGATAGTTTTAGACGATGCCGGGCCCTTAGGAAAATCCAAGGGGAAGGGCGTCGTGTTCGCGTTTGCGGACACCTGCCCGAGATAGCAAAATACTGCCTTTCCTCCATTTGGATCGGCGACAGGAGAGAATCCGTGGCCCGTATTGCCGGCGTGAATATCCCAACCAACAAGCGCGTGCTGATCGCGCTTCAATACATCCATGGCATCGGCCAGAGGAGCGCGGCCGAGATCCTGGACAAGGTGAAGATCCCGACCGATCGTCGGGTCGCTCAGTTGAGCGATCAGGAGGTTCTGCAAATCCGCGAAGTGATCGACCGCGACTATGTGGTTGAAGGCGATCTGCGTCGCGAGACCGGCATCAACATCAAGCGGCTGATGGATCTCGGCTGCTATCGCGGCCTGCGTCATCGCCGCGGATTGCCGGTGCGTGGTCAGCGTACCCATACCAACGCGCGTACCCGCAAGGGCCCGGCCAAATCGATCGCCGGCAAGAAGAAATAGGTTGGCGAATAGTGAGTAGCGAATAGTTCTACTCGCTATCACTTTCGCCCTTTGAGTAGGTGTAGCCGCTGGCATTACGGCGGCGTTGAGATCGCAGGAAAGGTTCTGGAATGGGCAAGGAAGCCACTCGCGTTCGCCGCCGTGAGCGCAAGAATATCGCCTCCGGCGTTGCGCACGTGAATTCGTCGTTTAACAACACCACCATCACCATCACCGATGCGCAAGGCAACGCCATTGCCTGGTCTTCGGCGGGAACGATGGGATTTAAGGGTTCGCGCAAGTCCACGCCCTATGCGGCGCAGGTCGCAGCCGAGGACGTTTCCAAGAAAGCGCAGGAACACGGCATGCGCACGCTGGAAGTTGAAGTAGCCGGTCCCGGTTCGGGCCGCGAGTCGGCGCTTCGCGCGCTGCAGGCTGCGGGTTTCACCGTCACGTCGATCCGCGACGTGACGACGATCCCGCACAATGGTTGTCGGCCGCGCAAGCGCCGGCGGGTTTGACGTTCGGTCGCGGGCGGTTTGGCTGCCCCGCATCGTGTTGAAAATTACTTTGCAAGTTGCGGGAGCGCTTCCCGCAGGTCTCCAACGCCGGTCATTGAGATGAACTGGCCTGTATGGGTGAAACAGTGACGATCCAGAAAAATTGGCAAGAACTTATCCGCCCGAACAAGCTCCATGTAAGTCCGGGTCCCGATGCGAACCGTTTTGCGACGCTGGTCGCAGAACCGCTCGAACGCGGCTTCGGCCAGACGCTCGGCAACGCGCTGCGCCGGATTCTGTTGTCCTCGCTGCAGGGTGCTGCCGTGCAGTCGGTGCATATCGACGGCGTGCTGCACGAGTTCTCCTCGATCGCGGGCGTTCGCGAGGACGTCACCGACATCGTGCTCAACATCAAGGACATCTCGATCAAGATGCAGGGCGAAGGCCCCAAGCGCATGGTCGTGAAGAAGCAGGGCCCGGGCGTGGTCACCGCCGGCGACATCCAGACCGTCGGCGATGTCGTGGTGCTCAATCCGGATCTGCAGATTTGCACGCTGGACGAGGGCGCCGAAATCCGCATGGAATTCACGGTCACGACCGGCAAGGGCTATGTCGCCGCCGAGCGCAACCGGCCCGAGGACGCGCCGATCGGCCTGATCCCGGTTGACAGCCTGTTCTCGCCGGTGCGCAAGGTCTCCTACAAGGTCGAGAACACCCGCGAGGGCCAGATCCTCGACTACGACAAGCTGACCATGACGATTGAGACCAACGGCGCGATCTCGCCGGAGGACTCTGTAGCATACGCTGCCCGCATCCTGCAGGACCAGCTCAACGTATTCGTGAACTTCGAAGAGCCGCGCAAGGAAGTCACGCAGGAGATCATTCCCGATCTCGCCTTCAATCCGGCGTTCCTCAAGAAGGTCGACGAGCTCGAACTGTCGGTACGCTCGGCAAACTGCCTGAAGAACGACAACATCGTCTACATCGGCGACCTTGTGCAGAAGTCGGAAGCGGAAATGCTGCGCACCCCGAACTTCGGCCGCAAGTCGCTGAACGAGATCAAGGAAGTGCTGGCCCAGATGGGTCTGCACCTCGGCATGGAGGTGCCGGGCTGGCCGCCGGAAAATATCGACGAGCTCGCCAAGCGCTTCGAGGATCATTACTGACATCGTCATTCCGGGGCGCGCGCAAGCGCGAACCCGGAATCCAGAGATTGTGGATCGAGATTCCGGATCGACGCTGCGCGTCGTCCGGAATGACAGTGGGAGAGAGACGCCATGCGTCACGGCAGGGTTCATCGCAAGCTCAATCGCACCGCCGAGCACCGGCGCGCGATGTTCGCCAATATGTGCGCGGCGCTGATCAAGCACGAGCAGATCGTCACCACGCTGCCGAAGGCGAAGGAATTGCGCCCGATCGTGGAGAAGCTGGTCACGCTCGGCAAGAAGGGCGGTCTTTCGCTGCGCCGGCAGGCGATCTCAGAACTGCGCGACGTCGACATGACCAAGAAATTGTTCGACACGCTCGCTAGCCGCTACAAGGACCGTCAGGGCGGTTATACCCGCATCATCAAGGCCGGCTTCCGCTACGGCGACAACGCGGCGATGGCGGTGATCGAGTTCGTCGACCGCGACGTCGATGCCAAGGGCCAGGATTCCGGCCCGGTGGAAGAAAAGGCGCCCGCCGAAGCGGCGTAAGCCTAGCAGATCCGGTTTCGAAAAGCGGCGCTATCTGGGCGCCGCTTTTTTGTTGGGCATCGCTCGTGTGCCGCCGGCGATTGCGGTGGCGCGCACCGCTTCCGATATCTCCTGCATCACGGATGGAGATGTCTCATGAAAATTGATCTTACGGGGAAAACCGCGCTGGTGACGGGCTCTACTGCCGGTATCGGCCACGCGATCGCCAAGGCGCTGGCCGCAACCGGCGCCACTGTGGTGGTCAACGGGCGGAGCCAGGCCAAGGTCGAAGCAGTGGCCGCCAAGCTCGCGCAGGAGGTCTCCGGCGGCAAGGTCCGCGGCACCGCCGCCGACGTCTCGACCGCGGCCGGATGCAACGCACTTATCGCGGCGCTGCCCGAGGTCGATATCCTCATCAACAATGCCGGGATTTTCGAACCAAAAGGGTTCTTCAAGATTCCCGACGAGGACTGGAGCCGCATCTTCGAGGTCAATGTGATGTCAGGCGTGCGGCTTTCGCGCGCCTACATGCCCGGCATGATGAAGCGCAATTGGGGCCGCATCATCTTCATCTCGTCCGAATCCGGGCTGAATATCCCAACGGAAATGATCCACTATGGCATGACCAAGACGGCCCAGCTCGCGGTCTCCCGTGGGCTCGCGGAAATGACCCGCGGCACGGCCGTGACCGTCAACTCGGTGTTGCCCGGGCCGACCCTGTCGGAAGGCGTGGCGGCGTTCGTCAAGGATCTCGCCAGGCAGAACGGTCAGTCGATGGAGGAGGCGGCCGCGAACTTCGTCAAGCAGCACCGCCCGACCTCACTGCTGCAACGCTTTGCCAGCGTCGAGGAGATCGCCAACATGGTGCTCTATGTCGCTTCGAAAGAGGCGTCCGCGACCAACGGCGCGGCGCTGCGCGCCGAAGGCGGCATTATCAACTCGATTGCGTGAGGTGCAAGATGGCGGCCTATGTCATTTCCGAACTCGAAGTGCGCGACACGACCGCGATCGAGACCTACCGCGCGCTTGCGGCCAAATCGATTGCACAATATGGCGGCCGCTATCTGATGCGCGGCGGCGCTGCCAGTGTTGTGGAAGGCGGGCCACCGCCGAAGAGCATTGTTGTCGTCGAGTTTCCCTCGATGACGCGCCTGCGCGAATGGTACGCCTCGGCGGAGTATGCCGAAGCGCTCAAGGTGCGGCGCAAAGCGCTGGAGCGGCGGCTGATCTTTGTCGAAGGCGTGGCTCCTGGCTAGGATCTACCACCCCTCCAGCACGATCTTGCCGCGCGACTTCCCGGACTCCAGCAATGCATGTGCGCGCTTGAGGTTAGCGGCGTTGATCGTGCCAAAAGTCTGGTCCAGCGTTGTGCGCAGGACGCCCTTGTCGAGGAGGTCGGCGACATCGTTGAGCAGATGATGCTGCCCGATCATGTCAGGGGTCTGGAACGATGAGCGCGTGAACATCGATTCCCAGTGCACCGAGATCGCCTTGCCCTTGAAGACACTGACGTTGAATTCTGCGGGATCGTCGATCAGGCCGAACTTGCCCTGCGGCGCCATCAAATCCGCGATCGCCTTGTAGTGCTGGTCGGTGAAGGTGAGGCTTGCAATCAGTGCCACAGGCGGCACCTT
Organism: Alphaproteobacteria bacterium; assembly: GCA_005885285.1. GTDB lineage: Bacteria > Pseudomonadota > Alphaproteobacteria > Rhizobiales > Xanthobacteraceae > Bradyrhizobium. Next base: position 6,003 of record VAZG01000153.1, read on the forward strand.
CAGTCGTTCGATCTGTTCCTTCATCGGCTTTAAATGATCGATCACGGCATGGGCGCCGAGGTCGACGCACCATTTTTGCGATTCCGGCCGGGTCGCGGTGGCGACGACGGAAAGTCCGGTGAGACGGCGCGCAAGCTGGATCAGGATCGAGCCGACGCCGCCGGCCCCGCCGACAATCAGCAGCGTGCGTGGGTCGAGGCTCCTGCCGGGCACCGCAGCAAGGCGGTCGAACAGCAATTCCCAGGCCGTGATGGAAGTCACCGGCAGCGCCGCGGCTTGCGCGAACGAAAGCGACTTCGGCTTGTTGCCGACGATGCGCTCATCTTGCGGACCTTGTAGTCGACGGGATTTGCGGAAACAGCCTTCACCGCGACGCGGAGATCGCGGCCGCGCGGTTCGGGTTTGGCGGCCTCGAAATCGATCAATGCATCCGTGGCCTCGATCGGCAGCGATTTTCTGTATCCGACGGCTTTCATGCCCTTGGTCTCCTGGTGATGGCGTGACCGACTACCTGTCGTGACAGCGCGAAGTTTGCAACTGCTGTAAATTCAGGGATATAGTCCCTGCTCGGATACTACGGAACAAGCCCCGAGACACGCGAGAGAAAAGCCTCATGAAACGGCGGAATTTTGCGCGCCCGCGTTAGCCTGCATCGAGGCGCCCCATCGGGCCTAGCTGCCTGCTCACTCCCTTCTCTCGCTATCGGCTTCAGCCTATATCTCTGGCCACGAAATTTCAGGATTATTGCATGATGCTTATTCGCTCGTTGGCTTTGCTGTTGGTCGCCGCTGGTGCCGCGACGCCCGCCTTGGCGCAGGACCGGCGCGTGCCGGCTTCGGCTGCGGAACTGAGGCTGTCCTACGCGCCGATCGTGCAGCGGGTGCAGCCCGCGGTCGTGAACGTGTATGCCGCCAAGATGGTGCAAAACCGCAATCCGCTCTTGGACGATCCGATCTTCCGCCGCTTCTTCGGCGTGCCCGGCCAGCAGCCGGAACAGATGCAGCGCTCGCTGGGATCGGGCGTGATGGTCGATCCTTCCGGTCTTGTCGTAACCAACGTCCACGTCATCGAGGGCGCCGACCAGGTCAAGGTTTCGCTGTCCGACAAGCGCGAATTCGAGGCCGAGATCGTGCTGAAGGACTCGCGCTCCGACCTTGCCGTGTTGCGCCTGAAAGACTCCCGCGAGAAATTCCCGACGCTCGATCTCGCCAACTCGGATGAATTGATGGTCGGCGATGTCGTGCTCGCGATCGGCAATCCGTTCGGCGTCGGCCAGACCGTCACGCACGGCATCATCTCGGCGCTCGCGCGCACGCAAGTCGGCATCACCGATTACCAGTTCTTCATTCAGACCGATGCGGCGATCAATCCCGGCAATTCGGGCGGCGCACTGGTCGATATGACCGGCCGCCTTGCGGGCATCAATACCGCGATCTATTCGCGTTCCGGCGGTTCGCAGGGCATCGGTTTTGCGATCCCCGCCAACATGGTGCGCGTTGTGGTCGCTTCCGCAAAGGGCGGCGGCAAGGCTGTCAAGCGGCCGTGGCTCGGCGCGCGGCTGCAGGCGGTGACGCCGGAGATTGCCGAATCGCTTGGGCTTCGGCTGCCGAGCGGCGCGCTGGTCGCAAGCGTTGTCCCGAACAGCCCGGCAGCGCGCGCCGGCCTGAAATCCTCCGATCTCATCGTCGCAGTCGATGGGCAAACCATCGAAGATCCCAACGCCTTCGATTATCGGTTTGCAACGCATCCGCTCGGCGGCACATCGCAGATCGACGTGCAGCGCGGCGGCAAGCCGGTCAAGCTGGCCATTCCGCTCGAGACCGCGCCCGATATCGGACGTAATGAAATCGTTTTGTCGTCGCGCTCGCCGTTCCAGGGTGCGAAAGTTGCCAACATCTCGCCTGCCGTCGCGGACGAGCTGCATCTCGACACCGACACCGAAGGTGTCGTCGTCACCGATCTCGGTGATGACACCACGGCTGCCAATGTCGGGTTCCAGAAGGGCGATATCATCCTGGCGGTGAACAATCAGAAGATCGCCAAGACCAGCGATCTCGAAAAGGCAACCCACGAGTCCGCCCGGCTCTGGCGCATCACGCTGATGCGGGGCGGCCAGCAGATCAACGTCACGCTCGGCGGATGAGCCCGAAACGACCACGCGAAGCCGCAAACCTGTTCGCCGCCGCAGGGATGGAGCAGGACGCGCCGCATCCGTTGCCCGACAAATTGCGGCCACGTACGCTCGCCGAAGTGGTGGGCCAGGACCACATCCTCGGTCCCGACGGTGCGCTGACGCGCATGCTCGCGACGCGCACGCTGGGTTCGCTGATCTTCTGGGGACCGCCCGGGACCGGCAAGACCACGGTGGCGCGGCTACTCGCGGATGCGACCGAACTGCATTTCGAGCAGCTCTCGGCGGTATTTTCCGGCGTCGCCGATCTGAAGAAGGCGTTCGACGCGGCCCGCGCGCGGCGCGAGACCGGCAAGGGGACGCTGCTGTTCGTCGACGAGGTTCACAGATTCAACCGCGCGCAGCAGGATTCCTTCCTGCCCGTGATGGAAGACGGCACCGTGGTGCTGGTCGGCGCCACGACCGAAAATCCCTCATTCGAGCTCAACGCCGCTTTGCTGTCGCGGGCGCGCGTCCTGGTATTTCACTCGCTCGATCCGGCCGCGATCGAAAAACTGTTTGCGCATGCCGAAAGGATCGAACGCAAAAAGCTGCCGCTGGACGCCGAAGCGCGCGCGGTATTGGTGCGGATGGCCGATGGCGACGGCCGCGCCGCGCTGACGCTCGCCGAAGAGGTCTGGCGCGCCGCCC
>VAZG01000154.1:0-6550 GCA_005885285.1 Alphaproteobacteria bacterium
TATCCCCAATACGCCCACCTTGAGCATGTCGAACCGCGGCATCCGCGGCAGCTCCGGACAGGGACTGACGGCTATTTCGGAAAGGTCGGCCGATGGCTTCGCGAGGGCTTCTGATGATTCTTTTCCGCACCTTCCGACTTCCACCAAAACCCGCGGCCGCCGGCCGGGGCGAACCAACGCGCGCGTAATCGAGAGGCACCCATGGCACTCAATCTCACTCCCCCCGACATCAGCGAGCTGAAACCGCGCATCACCGTCTTTGGCGTCGGCGGAGCAGGCGGCAATGCTGTCAACAACATGATCACCGCCGGGCTGCAGGGCGTCGATTTCGTCGTTGCCAACACCGACGCGCAGGCGCTGACGATGTCGAAAGCGCAACGCATCATCCAGATGGGCACGCAGGTCACCCAAGGCCTCGGCGCAGGCTCCCAGCCGGATGTCGGCGCCGCCGCGGCGCAGGAGGTGATCGATGAGATCCGCGATCATCTCTCCGGCGCCAACATGGTGTTCGTCACCGCCGGCATGGGCGGCGGCACCGGCACCGGCGCTGCACCCGTGATCGCCAAGACCGCGCGCGAACACGGCATACTCACCGTCGGCGTCGTCACCAAGCCGTTCCACTTCGAAGGTCAGCGCCGCATGCGCACCGCCGAGGCCGGCATCGCCGAGCTGCACAAGGTGGTCGATACGCTCCTGATCATTCCGAACCAGAATCTGTTCCGGGTCGCCAACGAAAAGACCACCTTCGCGGACGCCTTCGCGATGGCCGACCAGGTCTTGTATTCGGGCGTCGCCTGCATCACCGACCTGATGGTCAAGGAAGGCCTGATCAATCTCGATTTCGCCGACGTCCGCGCCGTGATGCGTGAGATGGGCAAGGCGATGATGGGCACCGGCGAGGCGAGCGGCGACAAGCGCGCCTTGACCGCGGCGGAGGCCGCAATCGCCAATCCTCTGATCGACGACAGTTCGATGAAGGGCGCCCGCGGGCTCCTGATCTCGATCACCGGTGGCAAAGACCTCACGCTGTTCGAGGTCGATGAAGCCGCCACGCGGATTCGCGAAGAAGTCGACCAGGACGCCAACATCATCGTCGGCGCCACCTTCGACGAGAGCCTCGACGGCATTATCCGCGTCTCCGTCGTTGCCACCGGCATCGAACAGGCACAGATCGCGCGCAACGCGACGCCCTCGCCAGCAACCGTCAGCAATGCTGCGCCTGAAAACCGTCTGGCCGACCTGACGGCGCGCCTGCGCGCCGACAACGCGCGCCTTGCCGAGCGCACCCAGAAGCTGGAGGCACATGCTCCGGCTTCCCCCGCCGCCGCGCCACAGCGCAGCTCAAACAACCATGAACGGGCTACGCTGGCGGCGATCGCCGCTGCTGTTGCGCCCGAGGTGCCGCAGCCCCCCGCGGCCGCGCCGGCACACCCGGTGTCCTACGGCGATGTCACGGTGCGTCCGATCGCGCAGAAGCCCTCGCTGTTTCCGGATCATCGCGCCGCGCCGGCGGCGTCCGACGAGCCGATTACGCCCGAAACGTTCATCCCGCAGGCGGCCGAGCGGGCGCCAGCCCGCTCGCCGAGGATGCCGAAGTTCGAGGATCTGCCGATGCCGGCGCAGGCCGAAATCCGCCACGCGCGCGGCGAGCCCGAGGAAGATCATCCGCAGAAGAGCCGGATGTCGCTGTTGCAGCGGCTTGCCAATGTCGGTCTCGGCCGCCGCGATGAAGAGAGCGAGCCGCCCATTGCGGCACGCAGCTCCGGCCCGGCGATGCCGGCCATGCCGCCGCTGACGGAACGGAAGCAGCCGCGGCGCACCGGCGCCGACCAAGTCACGGCGAACGAGCCGGTATCAGAGTATGCTCGCCGTCCGGCGCCCCAGGGCTTGGATGCTCATGGCCGTCCGGCACCTGTTGCGCCGGCGCCACAGGGTGACGACCATCTTGATATCCCCGCCTTTCTGCGCCGTCAGGCGACGTGAAGATTGTTACAGTTCAAACCATGAAAAAGGTCCCGGCTTGGCCAAGCCGGGACCTTCTTTTTTGGCCGAGAACGGCTCCCACGTCGCCTCTCAAGATACTGATTTTAAATCATTAATTATTTATTCCATGATTAGATGGCCACGTCAGACGGGCTCCCGGACGAGCCGTAGTTTGGTTAAGCTTTGACGCGAATACGGCAGAGATAGGGTAACAATCAGTAAAAAAGCGTGAGTTGGAGCTCTTTGGGGCAGTGACTATGGTCCTGCCGTGACTTGGGGATCTTAGAGTGCGAATCGGCCCCGCGGTATTGGGGTATCGGGTCGGTTAGAGCTCTGGGATAAGTCAGTGGGCGGTCTGCGCATGAAATTGAACCGGCAAACAACGCTTCGGTCAGAAGCAACCGTGACGGGCGTTGGCGTTCATTCCGGATTACCGGTCAGTCTGACCATCGGACCTGCACCTATCGATGCAGGTTATATTTTTGTCCGCACCAGTCTTGATGGCGCCGACCGCGAGGTCCCGGCGACGGCCGAATCAGTGATCGCAACCGAATTTGCGACCGTGCTGGGCGACCGTGATGGACCGCTGGTTTCCACTGCGGAACATGTGCTCGCCGCGCTGCGCGGGATGGGCGTCGATAACGCCACCATCGAAATCGACGGTCCGGAAGTTCCAATCATGGACGGTAGCGCCGCTGCCTTCGTCGCCGCGATTGATCAAGCGCGGGTCGTTACGCAGTCGGCGCCACGCCGTTTCATTCAGGTTTTGAAGCCGGTGCAGGTGGCGATGGGCGATTGTTTCGGCGAGTTGCGGCCCTATGCGGCCGGTTTCCGCGCCGAAATCGAAATCGACTTCGCCAATCCCGTGATCGGCCGCCAGAAATATACGCTCGATCTCAGCCCGGAACGCTTCCGCCGCGAGATTTCGCGCGCCCGTACCTTCGGCTGCATGAACGATGTGGCGCGGCTCTGGAGCGCCGGTTTCGCGCTGGGTGCGTCGTTCGAGAATTCGGTGGTGTTTGACGATACCCGCCTGCTCAACAGCGAAGGGCTGCGTTACAGCGACGAATGCGCCCGCCACAAGGTTTTGGACGTCGTCGGCGATCTCGCGCTCGCCGGCCTGCCGTTGCTTGCCGCCTATCGTTCGGTGCGCGGCGGCCACAAGCTCAACTACGCGGTGCTGACGGCCCTGATGGCCGACCGCAGCGCCTGGCGGGTCGTCGAAGCTGCCGAGACAGCGCGCCGCTCGCGCGCGCACGCCGAAGCCGGCCACGGCATCGTGGGCGGCATGATCGCCCCCGCCTACGGTCCTGACGTTTCCTGAAACCCGTTCCCTCGAACGCGCGCCGAAGCTGGTCCCTTTCGGGGTCTTTCCGGTGCGAGAAGGGCTCCAGACCGGCGATCGCCCGGCGGTAACCATGATCGGGAGCGAACCCGTCGCGACCGCCTTAATGCGGGCGAAATGCCTGCCTATGCGGTTGGTTAACGATAGTTTTTTGGGTACATAGGCCTTGGTGGCATTGGCAGGTGCCACATGCTGGGCAAATATCGCGTCCATGACGGCATTCATGGCGCAGCCGATACTGCATCAACGTCAGGTTCCAGGATTGGCGTCAGGTCTCAAATTCATGTCAGCACAGCGTATGACACGCGAACTACGCAGGGTCTCGGCCGGTGCCGCCGCCCGGCAGTTGCGGCTGGCCACCTCGCTCATCGTGCTTGCAATTCCCTTGAGCGGATGCGGCACCGGCGCGCTATGGGACAAGTTCCTTGCCAAGGATGACACCTTCGTCGATGAGCCCGCCGACAAGCTCTACAATGAGGGCTTGTACTTGATGAACCAGCGCAAGGACGCCAAGGCAGCCTCGAAGAAATTCGAGGAAGTCGACCGCCAGCATCCTTATTCCGACTGGGCGCGCAAGTCGTTGTTGATGTCGGCCTATGCGTATTACAATGCGGGCGACTACGACAACTGCATCGGCTCGGCGACGCGTTACGTGACCTTGCATCCCGGCAGTCCCGACGCGGCTTACGCACAATATCTGATCGCGGCCTCGCACTATGATCAGATTCCCGACGTTACCCGCGACCAGGGACGAACCGAGAAGGCGATCGCCGCGCTTGAAGAGGTGGTGCGCAAATATCCGACCTCGGAATACGCCGTCAGCGCCAAGGCCAAGCTCGAAGGCGCGCGTGACCAGCTCGCCGGCCGCGAGATGACGATCGGCCGCTATTACATGGAGAAGCATGACTACACCGCCGCCATCAACCGCTTCAAGACCGTGGTGACGCAATATCAGACCACGCGGCATGTCGAGGAAGCGCTGGCGCGGCTGACCGAAGCCTATATGGCGATCGGTATCGTCGGCGAGGCGCAAACGGCTGCAGCGGTGCTCGGGCATAATTTTCCCGATAGCCGGTGGTACAAGGACGCCTATAATCTCGTAAAATCCGGCGGGGTCGAGCCGAGCGAGAATACCGGTTCGTATATCTCCAAGGCGTTCAAGAAGCTGGGTCTCGGCTAGTCTTTTGTTTTGACCCGTTTTCTCTGCGCGAACCGGTCTCCATTTCATTCCAAAACGCTCTAGTATCCCGAATCCGAAATTTGCTAGCCTGCAACGCCCGTTTGGGGCGAATTGCAGATTCGTAATCGAATCACCACACCAGGGTTGATCTCGCATGCTGGCGCGTCTGTCGATCCGCGACATCGTCCTGATCGAACGGCTCGATATCGAATTTTCCCGCGGCCTTGCGGTGCTGACGGGCGAAACTGGTGCGGGCAAATCCATCCTGCTCGATGCCTTTGCGCTCGCGCTCGGCGGCCGTGGCGATGCAGGTCTCGTCCGTCATGGCGTGGAGCAGGGCCAGGTCACCGCGGTATTCGACGTGCCGAAGGGCCATCCGGCCACCGCCATCCTTTCCGACAACGGGCTTGAGGATAACGGCGAGATGATCCTGCGCCGCGTGCAGCTCGCCGACGGCCGCACCCGCGCCTTTGTCAACGACCAGGCGATCAGCGTGCAGACTTTGCGAGCCGTTGGTTCGGCACTGGTGGAAATTCACGGCCAGCATGATGAGCGCGCGCTGGTCGATGCCTCGACCCACCGCCGCCTGCTCGATGCGTTCGCCGGCCTCGAGAAGGATGTCGCGGCGGTGGAGCAATTGTGGGACGCAAGGCGCGCCGCCCACACGGCGCTTGGCGAACATCGCGCCGGTATGGAACGCGCCGCGCGCGAGGCGGATTATCTCCGCCATGCTTCCGAGGAATTGCAGACGCTGGCGCCCAGGGACGGCGAGGAAACCCTGCTTGCCGAACGGCGCACCACGATGATGCAAGGCGAAAAGATCGCGGCCGATTTGCGCGAGGCACAGGAAGCGGTCGGGGGCGATCACTCTCCGGTGCCGGCATTATCAGCGGCGGTGCGGCGGCTGGAGCGCCGCGCCGCCAATTCGCCGACCCTGGTCGAGCCTGCGGTCAAGGCGATTGATGCTGCGATCAACGCGCTGGAGGAGGCCGATCAGCATCTTTCCGCAGCACTGGCTGCCGCCGATTTCGATCCGGCCGAGCTCGAACGCATCGAGGAGCGGCTGTTCGCCTTGCGCGCAGCTTCCCGCAAATATTCGACGCCGGTCGATGGGCTCGCCGCGCTCGCCGCGAAGTATGCCGCCGACGTCGCGCTGATCGATGCCGGCGCAGATCAGTTGAAGCAACTCGAGGTCGCGGCCGATGAAGCCGACAAACGCTATAGCGCCGCCGCGGCAAAGCTCTCTGCAGCGCGCGAAAAATCGGCGCAAAAACTCGACAAGGCCGTCAATGCCGAGCTCGCGCCATTGAAGCTCGAGCGCGCGACGTTCACGACGCAGATTGAATCTGATCCGCAGTCGCCGGGCCCGCAAGGTTTTGACCGTATTGAATTCTGGGTCCAGACCAACCCCGGCACGCGGCCGGGACCGCTCATGAAGGTCGCCTCCGGCGGAGAGTTATCGCGCTTTCTGCTAGCGCTGAAGGTCGTGCTGTCCGATCGCGGTTCGGCGCCGACCCTGGTGTTCGACGAAATCGATACCGGGGTCGGCGGCGCGGTGGCGGACGCTATCGGCGCCCGGCTTTCGCGGCTTGCCTCCAAGGTGCAGGTGATGGCGGTAACGCATGCGCCGCAGGTGGCCGCAAGGGCCAATCAACACTTGCTGATTTCCAAGGATGCCCTCGACAAGGGCAAGCGCGTCGCCACCCGTGTCAATGCGCTCGCCGCCGATCACCGCCGCGAGGAGATCGCCCGCATGCTGGCCGGTGCCGAGATCACCGCCGAGGCGAGGGCCGCCGCGGAACGCCTCTTGCGCGCCGCGACGGCGTAACGTCATTCCGGGGCGATGCGAAGCATCGAACCCGGAATCTCGAGATTCCGGGTCTGGTGCTTGCGCACCATCCCGGAATGACGACCTAGCTGCAGATCGACTCGTACAAATCTTCCCATTGCGGATTCTGCACTTCGATCAATTTCACCTTCCAATCACGCTTCCATTTCTTAAGTTCTTTTTCGCGGGAAATCGCTGCAGCAGGATCATCGTA
>VAZG01000154.1:6591-16318 GCA_005885285.1 Alphaproteobacteria bacterium
CGAGGGCCGCCGCGGAACGCCTCTTGCGCGCGGCGACGGCGTAAGCTCCTCCCTCGCCCCGCGGTCGCGCCATCTTTCGTCCGCTCCAGCTTTGTCCTATTTATTGTCCATGGCCAAGACTGCAAAAGCAAAAGCCCCGACTGACGTCGCTGACCTCACCAAGGCGCAGGCCAAGGTCGAGCACAAGCGGCTGGCGCTTGAGCTCGAGCTGCACGACAGGGCCTATTATCAGGAAGACGCGCCGAAGATCTCCGACGCCGAATACGATGCCCTGCGCCAGCGCTTCAATGCCATCGAGGCCCGCTTTCCGGAATTCGTCACCTCGGAATCGCCATCACAGAAAGTGGGTGCCGCGCCGTCCGGACGCTTCAAGAAGGTCCGCCACGCGCTGCCGATGCTGTCGCTCGACAACGCGTTCGCCGAGGAAGACGTGCTCGAATTCGCCGGCCGCATCCGCCGTTTTCTCAAGCTCGGCGACGACGACAAGATCGATTTTTCCGCCGAGCCGAAGATCGACGGATTGTCGATGTCGTTGCGCTACGAGGGCGGTGAGCTGATCACCGCCGCGACCCGCGGCAATGGCGCGGAGGGTGAGGACGTAACCGCCAATATCCGCACCCTCGAGGACGTGCCCAAGAAGCTGAAAGGCCGCAACGTGCCTGAGATTTGCGAGGTGCGCGGCGAGGTCTACATGACCAAGCACGCTTTTCTCGCGCTGAACGAGCGGCAGAAGGCCGCCGGCGACACGATCTTCGCCAATCCGCGCAATTCGGCGGCGGGCTCCTTGCGGCAGAAGGATCCGTCCATCACCGCCTCGCGTCCGCTCGGCTTTTTCGCCTATGCCTGGGGCGAGATGAGCGCGATGCCGGAGGCGACGCAGTCCGGCATGATCGGTTGGTTCCAGCGCTGCGGCTTCAAGACCAATCCGCTGACCAAGCTTTGTCATTCGGTCGAGCAGTTGGTCGCCTTCCACCACAAGATCGAGGAACAGCGCGCCGAGCTCGACTACGACATCGACGGCGTCGTCTACAAGGTGGATCGCATCGACTGGCAGGAACGGCTTGGCTTCGTGTCGCGCACGCCGCGCTGGGCGATCGCGCATAAATTCCCGGCGGAGCGCGCCATGACCGTGCTCCGCGATATCGAGATCCAGGTCGGGCGCACCGGCTCGTTCACGCCGGTCGGCAAGCTTGAGCCGGTCGGCGTCGGCGGCGTCATCGTGCAGAACGTCACGCTGCACAACGAGGACTACATCAAGGGCATCGGCGGCGACGGCGAGCAATTGCGCGACGGCCGCGACATCAGGATCGGCGACACCGTCGTCGTGCAGCGCGCCGGCGACGTGATTCCACAAGTGGTCGATGTCATCCTCGACAAGCGGCCGAAGAATACGAAGCCGTTTCAGTTCCCGAAGAAGTGCCCGTGCCCGCTGCACACCGATGTGGTGCGCGAGGAGACCGCGACCGGGGAAGAGGGGGCGCGCGCCCGCTGCACCGGCGAGTTCGCCTGTCCCTACCAGAAGATCGAGCACTTGAAGCTGTTCGCCTCGCGTCGCGCCTTCGACATCGACGGCCTCGGCGAAAAGCAGATCGAATTCTTCTTCGAGCAAGAATGGGTGAAGGAGCCCGCCGATATCTTCACGCTGGAAGCGCGCAACAACAAGATCAAGCTCGAGGAAATCGAAGGCTACGGCCAAACCTCGGTGCGCAACCTGTTCGAGTCGATCAGGCGGCGGCGTGAAATTGCGCTCGAGCGCTTCATCTTCGCGCTCGGCATGCGCCATGTCGGCGAGACCACGGCGCTGGCGCTGGCGCGCGGCTATGGTTCATGGAAATCGTTTCATGACGGCGCTCTCAAGATCGCCAAGGGCGACGAGGATGCGATCGCGGAGATGGATGCGCTGGATCAGATCGGCGATACCGTGATCAAGGGCGTGGCCGCTTATTTCGGCGAGAGCCACAACCGCGGCGTCGTCGAGCGGCTGACTAGAGAGATCACCATCCTCGATGCCGAGAAGCCGAAGAGCAACTCGGCGGTCGCCGGCAAGACCGTGGTTTTCACCGGCTCGCTGGAACAGATGACGCGTGACGAGGCCAAGGCCACCGCCGAGCGGTTGGGGGCGAAGGCTTCCGGCTCGGTATCGAAGAAGACGGATTACGTGGTCGCCGGTCCCGGCGCCGGCTCCAAGCTCGCCGAAGCCAAGAAGCACGGCGTCCCTGTGCTGAGTGAAGACGAGTGGCTTAAGCTGATCGGGGAGTGAAGGGCCATGTGTGCTCCCTCTCCCCGCCCTTTGCGGGGAGAGGGTTGGGGTGAGGGGCAGGGCACGCCGCTGCCGCATCGGAATTGTCTTCGACCTGAAGTGTTCGAAGTTGCTGGATGCCTCGCCCCTCGCCCGAAGCCGCCGCTTTGCGCCGGCTCCGACCTCTCCCCGCAAAGAGCGGGGCGAGGTGACTTCCTACAGCATCCCCGATTCTTCCTCCTCCGCCTGTTCCATCAATTCCTCGTTGACGACGACCATGCGGCGCGGCACCAGGAAGACCATGGTCGAGGCGCAGGCGGCGGACAACACGAAGATCGCCGCCGTCAGCGGCAGCGTCGTCGCAAAGTGGCCGCCAAGATAAGCGCCGAATTGCGAGACCAGCGAGCCGATTCCCATCTGCAAAAACCCCATCGCGCCGGATGCGGTGCCGGCGGCATCCGGGCGGACGCTGATGGCGCCGGCCGCCGAGTTCGACATCACGAAGGCGTTGGCAAACATCACGATCATCTGGGTCCCGAACAGCCATGCGGGCGCCTGGTTGATGCCGCTGATGCTCCACGTCAGATTCAGCAGGCTGCCGGTGAATTGCAGCGCCAGGCCGAGCCAGATCAATTTCTCCAGCTGATGGCGCGGCGCAAAGCGCACGCAGAAGAGATTGCCGATCAGATAGGCAAATCCCGTGGTCGCAAACCACGCGCCGTATTCGGCGCTGGTCCGGCCCATCTGCGTCACCACGATATAGGGTCCGCCGCCGGCGAAGGCGAAGATGATCTGCGAGGCCAGCACCTGGCACAGGACATAGCCGATGAAGGCGCGGCTGGTGACGAGGCTGCCGACATCGCCGCGAAATCCGCGGCCCTCGACGCGGTCGCGCCGGGTCTCCGGCAGCGCCAACGCAATGATCACGGCGATGACGAGCGACGCCGCAGTAACCACATAAAAGATCGCGCGCCAGCCGAACGCGGTCTCCAGCAAGCCGCCGGTCAAGGGGCTCAGCATCTGTGCGATCATCATGACGGCGATGACGAGGCTGATCATGGCGCCGATGCGGTCGCGCTCATAGAGGTCTCGGATGATGGCGCGGCTCACCACCATGCCGGTGGCGCCGCCCAGCGCCTGCAGGAAGCGCGCCGCAATCAGTTGCGGCAGGTTTTGGGCAAACATGCAGGCGATGCTTGCTGCCACCATCAAGGCGAGACCCCACAGCAGCACCGGGCGGCGGCCGAATTTATCCGACAGCGGCCCCATGATGATCTGCGAGCAGGCGATGCCAACCATGTAGAGCGACACCGTCATCTGCGCGATGGAAATGTCGCGCTGAAACAGGGTCGCCAGCATCGGCAGCGCCGGCACCAGCATATAGAGCGAGATCGGTGCGACGCCGGTCATCGCGACCAGCATCAGCAACATGAGGCGCGATGACGCGATGTCATTATTCGTCGCGGCGCTGGGCTTCCTGCCCATCACTCCGTGCATGCTGGTCCGATCCGGTTTTTGCGAATCGGACTGTAGCGTCATCGTGCGAGCGGAATAACGGACGTTTCGGAATGCGGCTATTCCGATTTCGGGATGGTTATTTCAGCGCCGCCGTTGCTTGGTCGAGCCACGCCTTGGTCGCCTCGTCGAGATGCGCGCGCACCTCGGTCGCAACGCGGGTGTGATACGCGTTGACCCAGCCGAGCTCATCGGCGCTCAGCATATTGACGTCGATCAGCCGCCGGTCGATCGGCGTCAAGGACAGCGTCTCGAACGCGTTCATCGGCTTCTCGGCGCCCGCGATCTCGGTGCCGACGACAAGCTCCAGATTCTCGATCCGGATGCCGTAGGCGTCTGTTTTATAATAACCCGGTTCGTTGGACAGGATCATGCCGCGCTTGAGCGGCGTGGTGCCGAGTTTTGATATTCGCGCCGGGCCTTCGTGCACCGACAAATAGCTGCCGACGCCGTGCCCGGTGCCGTGCTCGAAATCGATGCCGGCCTGCCACAGGAATTGCCGCGCCAGCGTATCGATCTGCGCACCGGTGGTGCCGTCCGGAAATACCGCGCGCGCGATCGCGATATGGCCGCGCAGCACGCGGGTGAAGCGGTCGCGCATTTCTTCACTGGGCTCGCCGACCGCGATGGTGCGCGTAACGTCGGTAGTGCCGTCCTCATATTGCGCGCCGGAATCGATCAGCAGCAGGTCGCCGCGCGCAATGCGCCGGTTGGTCTTGCGGGTAACGCGGTAATGCACGATGGCACCGTTCGGCCCGGTACCGGCGATCGTGGGAAACGAAACATCCTTGAGCGCGCCGGTGTCGCGGCGAAACGTCTCCAGCGCCTCGACGGTATCGATTTCAGTCAGTGCTCCGATGGGGGCTTCGCGGTCGATCCAGGCGAGAAACCGCGCCAGCGCGACGGCATCGCGCCGATGCGCAGCTCGGGTGCCCACGATCTCGGTTTTATTCTTCACCGCCTTCAAGAGGCTCACCGGGTCATTGCCGCGCACCGCCTTGCCGCCCGCCGAACTGATCAGGCGGTTCAACGCGTCAGCGGCGGTCGCATTGTCGAGCGCGATCGAGGCGCCGGCCTGCGCCAACGCGGTCAAGCTCGACGTCAGCGCGTCGGGCTCCCTGACGTCGGCGGTCCGTTCGAGATGGTCGCGCGTGCTGTTGGAGAGTTTGCGATGGTCGATGAACACGGTCGGGCGGCCGTCCTTCGGCACCAGCGCGTAGGACAGGGGCAGCGGCGTGTGCGCGACATCGGCGCCGCGGATGTTGAAGGTCCAGGCCACCGCGTGCGAATCCGACAGCACCAGCGCGTCGACGCCGAGGTTGGCGATCTCCTGACGGATATTCTTGAGCTTTTCCATCTCGGCTTCGCCGGCGAATTGCATGCCGTGCACGGTGACCGGCGCCAGCGGCGGGGAGGGGCGCTCGGTCCAGATCGCATCGATCGGGTTGGTCTCGACCGCGACCAGTTCCGCGCCGGCCTTGGCGCAGGCGGCCGTTAGCCGCTCGGCTGCCGCCGCAGTATGCAGCCATGGGTCAAAGCCAAGTCGGTCGCCGGCGGCAAGGTGCTTCGCCAGCCAGCTTTCCGGGGGCGGGTCGATCAGCGGCTCGACGGCCCACGCCTGCCCGTCGACCTGCTTGCCCGCCTGCAGCGTATAGCGGCCGTCGACGAACAATGCGGCCTGTTTGGCTAACACGATCGCCATGCCGCCCGATCCGGTAAAGCCGGTCAGCCATGCCAGCCGCTCTTCCGAGGGCGCGACATATTCGTTTTGTTGCTGATCGGCGCGGGGAATAACGAATCCCGTGAGCTTGCGCCGTATCAGTTCCTCGCGAAACGCGGAGAGCCGCGCGGTAAGCGCCACGCCGCCTTCGGGCTCCTCGAATGTCTGGAAATGCGCTTCGAACATCGTCCGGGAGTGTAAGATTCTAAGGGGAAGTCCGCAACGTGACGTAATTTCGCTCAATTTGGCATAGGTTATGCTTGAGTATGTATAGCTGAGACCGAAGATTATTGTTAGATAGGCTTCATCCAACGATAACAGGGGAAATACCGGGAGTGTTTCAACTCAACGACGAGGGGATACACCATGCCTGTCTTCACGTTTGAGAAGATTTCGCCGCCGGTCCGCCGCGGTCCGCTGCCGCCGATCGTCAAGAAGCAGCGCGGTGTTATCGTGCAGAT
Source organism: Alphaproteobacteria bacterium (assembly GCA_005885285.1). Classification (GTDB taxonomy): domain Bacteria; phylum Pseudomonadota; class Alphaproteobacteria; order Rhizobiales; family Xanthobacteraceae; genus Bradyrhizobium. Next base: position 12,527 of record VAZG01000154.1, read on the forward strand.
TCTGGATCGTTTTGTCGAGGCGCGCGTCAAGCGGACGCTGCGCCGGGAAAAGCGTGCAATTGCCCGCCGTCAGCCGAAGCCGGCGAAATAGACCGCGCCGCGTAGAACCTGACCGATTATTCTTTAAGATCGCTTGCTTTTACAACCGTCGCATCAACCACGCGCGGTCCCTCCAATTCCCGCACGATCCGTTCATCCGCGCCAACAGCACCCAGATCAAACTCCTGGTCCGCCGTAACGAGAATCATTTTCTCACCCACGATCACGAGAACGGTGATGTCGTTGACTTCGCCAGCCTCGGCCAGTGCTCCGATTTCGCGCCGGAACGGCTCTTTGCGCCAGGCATCGAGAAAGCCCGGGTCACACCTGACCTCAATACCGTCCTCAGATGCTGTTAGAACGATCTTGGATTTATTCGGCTTCCAGTGCTGACCGAACCGCTTATCTGTGAGCCAGAGGCAGCTATACGACAGACATTCCGTGGGCCGCGTTTCATAGATGAGGCAGCCACATCCCGGCCTGCAATGGGAGCACCAGGTCCCCGCCGGTTTCGCGAGCGTTTCGATCGCCATCACCTTGCAGCAAAGCGTGCAATCGCCGCAATTTCTTTCGGTCATTTCGCGCGACGCAGCAGCAGGCTGCTCCAGCCTTCGATCGCGAGATGCCGCACCGGCACCAGCCCGCGCGCGCGGTAGGCCGCGATCACGCCCGAGGCCTGATGGTTCAACAATCCCGACAGGATCACTAGAGCCGACGGCGCGAGATGACCTGCCATCGGCCTCGCCAATTGCCGCAGGGGATTGGCGAGGATATTCGCCAGTACCAGGTCGAACGGCCCCTGCGTGGCAAATTGCGGCGCTGAAAATCCCCTCGCGCGGATCACCTGCACCAGATTTCCCGTTTTGTTGAGCTGCGCATTCTCGCGCGCGACCTTGACCGAAAGCGGGTCGATATCGCTGGCCAGCACCTTGGCGTGCAGCGCCTTCGAAGCGGCGATCGCGAGCACGCCGGTGCCGCAACCGAGATCGAGCACGCGGCAAGGGCGGCGCGCCTTCAATACATGATCTAACAACTGCAGGCAGCCGCGCGTGGTGCCGTGGTGGCCGGTGCCGAACGCCAGCGCCGCTTCGATCTCGATACCGAGCTTGTTGGGTGCCACCCGTGCGCGGTCATGGTGGCCATGCACGACGAACCGTCCGGCGGGGACCGGGACGAGATCCTCGAGGCTGGCCTTGACCCAATCCCTGGCCTCGACGGTGTCGAAGCCGATATCTCGCGCGATGGCCTCACCGGCGGCGTTGCCGACGATCTCGCGGACCAGCGCCTGGTCGGGCGCGGCGGCAAAATGCGCGGTGACACCCCAGCGCCCGTCCGGCCGCTCGAAGGCGGCGATCGCGGCCGGGTGCTCCAGGAACGGGCCCTCGGAGAAGGTCTCGGTGAGGACGTCGACCACGCGTTTGGCGGCCTCTTCGCCGCCGATCGCAACGCTGGCACGGTGGGTGGCGGGGGTGAGGGCTGGGGCCATCGGGCAATTGACGCGTTTTCGTTAAACTTGAGTGAATATCTTCTCGTACTATCCGTAAAACTTACAGACGGCGCGTTCACACAACTTTAGGTCCGGAGACTTACGGTGTTGAGTCAATTCAACCCAATCCGGGCGGAGGCGAAGTTGAAGCGCACATTTCTCGACTTCTTGTCCAATGAAAAGGGCGCGACCGCGATTGAATACGGCTTGATCGCGGCAGGTATCTCGCTGGCGATCATTGCCGCAGTGACCGGTCTCGGTAGCAACCTCAACGCCAAGTTCACGTCGCTCAATACTTCATTGAAGTAATCCGAATGCTCCCTTGTCTTGGAGGGAGCACCGATTTTTCACGATCACCAGTTTGAACCGAAGCGGTGCGATCCGTCGCGCGGGCATTAGGTATCGCCACCCGGCAGTGGCGGTGGTCGCAGGGCCACAGCCTGTCGATATCAAGCTCAAGGGCTATCCACAGCGTTGTGCACAAAAGCATAACCAGTTTCGGCGCGTGATTTGCGCGAAAAATCCACCGCCTTCTCCGGTAGTGTCTCAGTTTGAATTTTCGGCCGACAGAGCAGCGATCAGGGCTCCATCAACGGCTGTGCGCCAACCGGTGTGGTCGCGTATTTGGGCAGACCATCGCTCCAGTGCAGCCAAGGCAGCCGCTCGTTCCAATAAACATGAAAATCCGGCTGAAAATCCTCGGGATTTTCCAGGCTCGCCGCATACAGATGAATCTCATGCGGAAACTTGTCATGCTCGAAGGCGATCGGAGTTCCGCAATCGCCGCAAAACATGCGGCGCGCACCGGGAGACGAAGCATAGACTTTCGGCATCTTTCCGGTAAAGGAAAAGGCCTCGTTGGGAACACCGAACCATGTAGTGAACGGGGACGAGGTGTTGCGGCGGCAGCTTTCGCAGTGGCAATGCGCGCGCCAGTTCTCCGCCCCGGAGAATTCGAAAGACACGGCACCGCAAAGACACTTTCCCCGCTTCGCCATCACCCGACCTCCATTCATGCCCGAGTAAAATCGGCACGAGATCAAGGGTAGTACGTCTCAATTTGAATGGAAACAGGTCCCGCTTGTCCTGAACTTGTCGAAGGGCGCGCGCTGAGCGGGGCCATCGCACCCTTCGACAAGTTCAGGACGAGCAGAGCTTTTAAACTGAGACACTACCGTTTCGGCGCGTGATTTGCGCGAACAATCCACCGCCTTCTCCACGCCGTCTTCAACTGGTTTTCCACAGTTTATCCACGGACTTGTCAACGGGATAAGACGGTATGGCGCTCCGTCAATCCAGCGCGCGCCATCCACTCTCACCCAAACAGCGCTCGATGATCGCTGATGATCGCCCGCGCGGCGTTGTGGCCGGGGGCGCCGGTGACGCCGCCGCCGGGATGGGCGCCGCTTCCGCAATGATAGAGGCCCTTCAGCGGCCCGCGATAATCGGCGTACCCCAGCATTGGCCGCGCCGAGAACAACTGGTTCAACGTCAGCGCGCCGTGGAAGATGTCGCCGCCGAGCAATCCGAATTGCCGTTCCAGATCGAGCGGCGACAGGATCTGCCGCCCGATCACGCTTGCCCCAAACCCCGGTGCATACTTGTCGACGGTCGCAATCATGAGATCGGCGACTTCGTCGCGATGATCGTCCCAGGATTTGCCGTCGGGCAATTCCGGTGCGACGTGCTGGCAGAACAGGCTGGCGACATGCTGGCCCGGCGGGCAAAGCGTGTCGTCGAGTGTCGAGGGGATCAGCACCTCGACGACAGGCTCCCGGCTCCAGCCATGGGCGCGGGCGTCGAGCCAGGCGCGATCCATGTAGGGCAGGCTGGGCGCCAGGATAATGCCGGCGGTGAGATGATCGCCGTCGCCGGGCAACGCCGTGAACGAGGGCAGGGCGCTCAACGCGACATTCATCCGGAACGTGCCGGAGCCGTTGCGCCATCGCTCGATGCGGGTGAGGAATTTTGGCGGCAGCGCGCCTGCCGGCACGATGCCGCGGGCTCGGCTTACGTGATGCTGCACCATGCGTTCGGCGAGGTGAACGGCAGGAAAGGCGTCTGGGGCCACGCCATCGGCGGCATGGGCGCGATCGGCCAGGCGATGGCGCGCGCCGCGCGCGCCATCGCCTGGCCGATCGCGCCCATGCCGCCGATGGCGTGGCCCCAGACGCCTTTCCTGCCGTTCACCTCGCCGAACGCATGGTGCAGCATCACGTAAGCCGAGCCCGCGGCATAGGGGCTCGCGTAGTTGCCGACGATGGCGT
>VAZG01000494.1 GCA_005885285.1 Alphaproteobacteria bacterium
TCTCGAGCATCGCCATGTCCTTGGCGACGAAGGCGGCGTAGAGCTGGCTCACCAGCTTCTCGGCCTGCTTGGCGAGATCGCCTGACAGGTCAAGCGCCTTGGCGACGGTGCGGCCGTGATGGCCCATGATGCCGGTCGCCGGATCGACCGAGAAGGTGACGATCTTTTCCGGCGTCGAGTGGGCGACGTCCTCGATGTTGACGCCGCCTTCGGTCGATACCACGAACGACACTTCACTGGTTTCGCGGTTGACCAGGATCGAAAGGTAAAACTCCTTGTCGATGTCGGAGCCTTCCTCGATGTAGAGGCGGTTGACCTGCTTGCCATGCGGCCCGGTCTGCACCGTGACCAGGGTTGCCCCTAACATCTGCTTGGCGAATTCTGAGACCTCGGCGGGAGATTTGGCGATCCGCACGCCGCCCTTGTCACCGGCAGCGGCCTCCTTGAACTTGCCCTTGCCACGACCGCCGGCGTGAATCTGGCTCTTCACCACCCAGATCGGGCCGGGAAGCGTTTTCGCGGCAACGTCGGCGTCGGCGGCCCGCAGCACCGGTACGCCTTTCGAGATCGGCACGCCGAATTCGTGCAGCAGCGCCTTGGCCTGATATTCATGGATGTTCATAAGGACGTTCCCCGACCCCTCGTACGGTGAATTCTCGCGAATTCACATCAGTTTTGGCTGGCATACCATATACCAAAAGAACTGCAAGGGCCGAAGACCGGGCGACCGATCTCCGGCCAATAGCTCAAGCTTGTCAGCGACCTAGCAAATCGGGCGCGATCTTCCTGCAGGCATCGACCAGCCCCCGCACGGCGCCGACCGACTTGTCGAACGCTTCGCGATCCTTGCCGGCCAGCTCGATCTCGACAATCCGCTCGACGCCCTTTGATCCGATGACGACGGGCACGCCGACATACATGTCCTTCGCGCCGTACTCGCCATTGAGATAGGCGGCACACGGCAGCACCCGCTTCTTGTCCTTAAGGTAGCTCTCGGCCATCGCGATCGCGGAGGCCGCCGGCGCGTAGAACGCCGAGCCGGTCTTCAGCAGGTTGACGATCTCCGCGCCGCCATTGCGGGTGCGGTCGACGATCTCATCGATCCGCGCCTGCGAGGTCCAGCCCATCTTGACAAGGTCGGGCAGCGGAATGCCGGCCACCGTGGAATAGCGCACCAGCGGCACCATGGTGTCGCCATGGCCGCCGAGCACGAAGGCAGTGACGTCTTCGACCGAGACGTTGAACTCGTCGGCGAGGAAAAAGCGGAACCGCGAGGAATCCAGCACGCCCGCCATGCCCACTACCTTCTTGTGCGGCAGGCTCGATGCCTTCTGCAGTGCCCAGACCATGGCATCGAGCGGGTTGGTGATGCAGATGACGAAAGCGTCGGGTGCATATTTCTTGATCCCTGCCCCGACCTGCTCCATCACCTTGAGATTGATCGCGAGGAGATCGTCACGGCTCATGCCCGGCTTGCGCGGCACGCCCGCGGTGACGATGCACACCTTGGCGTTGTCGAGCGCTTCATAGGAATTGGCGCCGGTGAAGGCAGCGTCGAACCCATCGACCGGCGAGGACTGCGCGATGTCGAGCGATTTGCCCTGCGGCACGCCTTCGGCGATGTCGAACATCACGACGTCGCCAAGTTCCTTCAAGCCGATCAGATGGGCCAATGTTCCGCCGATCTGACCGGAGCCAATCAAAGCAATCTTGTCGCGCGCCATGGAAATCTGTCCTTTGAACCCGAGCCGGGGAGGAGGTGGAAAAGCTCGGTTTGGTTATCCCTTTCGACCCATCCGTTCAAGTCGCGCCGTGCCCAATTGTCCGCCACGCCTGTCAATTCAGGGCGCGAGTGAACGAGCGAAGCGGGAATCTCGAGATTCCCCGATGCGCAATTGCGCATCGGGGGTCCGGTGCCACCGCACCACCCCGGAATGACAGCTTACGTCTCCACCAAACCTGTGCTCGACCCGCTCGCCGCGGAATCCCTGTGTCCATGAGGCCGTGCCAGATAGGATTCCGAACCCATCTCGATCAGCCGCGACGAGGTCCGCTTGAACTCGCTGGCCTCATAGCCTTCGGTCGCGAGATACAGCGATACCGGATCGGCCTCGGCGGACGCCATCAGCTTCACGGCATTGTCATAGAGCGTGTCGATCAACGCGATGAAACGCTTGGCGGCATTGCGCTCGGCGTAATCCATCACAGGAATATGGTCGATCATGATGGTATGATAGTCGCGCGCGAGCCGCAGATAATCGGGCGCCGCGAGCGGCATTTCGCATAGTTCCCTGAATGAAAACCGCGCGACGCCGTGCGATGCGCACGGCACGTGCAAGACGCGGCCCTTGATCGAAATATCGCGCGGCTTGCACGGCGCATTGCCGGTCATTTTCGCCCAGGCCTTGTCGAGCGCCGCGTCGGCGGCGCGGTCGGCCGGCACCAGCCACATCTTGACGCCCACCAGTTTCTCGAGCCGGAAATCGGTGCGGGCGTCGAGCCGCAGCACGTCCATATGTTGTTCGATCTGCGCGATGAAGGGCAGGAACAGCGCCCGGTTCAACCCGCCCTTGTACAGCTCGTCGGGCGCGACATTGGACGTCGCCACCACCACGCTGCCGAGATCGAATAGTTTTGCAAACAGCCGGCCCAGGATCATGGCATCGGCAATATCCGTGACGTGAAATTCGTCGAAACACAACAACCAGGCTTCGTCGAAAATCGCATTCGCCGTGAGCGCGATCACGTCGGCATCGGCGATTTCGCCGCGCGCGATGTTCTGGCGATACCCATGGATGCGCTCATGTACGTCGGCCATGAATTCGTGGAAATGCGCGCGGCGCTTATGCTCGACC
>VAZG01000495.1 GCA_005885285.1 Alphaproteobacteria bacterium
GTCTCGGCCGCGGCCTTCATGAGCAGATCGTAGATCACGCGTTTGTTCTGGTAGGCGATATCGGCGATCGGCGCCGGCACCGTGTAGACGACATGGAAGTAGCCAACGGGCAGCAGCTCGGCCTCGCGCGCGGCTAGCCACTGCCTCGCCGCCGCGCCCTGGCACTTGGGACAATGCCGGTTGCGGCAGGTAATGGGCGTCGCCCATTACCTGCCTTATGGGCAAAGCCGGTAATGGGGAGCTGGCGATCGCGATGACCGCAATTTCCTGTGCATTGCCGCTCTCTCGCGCTCCATAACAAGTCGCCCGTACGGCCCCGTTGGTTCGGCCAATGATGGCCGGTCACATACGGGGACGATCATGTTGGAGACCTACTTCTCGGCAACGAAGGTGCTGGGACATCTGCGCAGCGGGCCGAGCGGGCCATACCTCGACGGGTTTGCTGAGGTGCTGGAACGGCAGGGCTATGGCCCCGAGACAGCAGTGCGCTATCTGCGAGCGGCGGCTCACATAGGCCACGTCATGACCGAGCAATGCGCGGGCCTGACGGACATTGACCTCGCGGCGTTCGATGAGCACCTGCGCACCTGCCGGTGTCCACGCGCCAAGGGCGGCCGGCGCAACCACCACACCATCTACGGTGCCAGGCTCTTTCGCCGGCACCTCGTCGAGCTCGGCGTCTGCCGGTCCGCGGCCGTGGTGGCAGCACCCGCCGAGCCGAAGTTGGTCGCCGACTTCAAGACGTGGCTGCGCAAGCATCGCGGCGCATCCGATGCTACCATCAGGCTCTACGCCCGCGACGCCGCCGGCCTTATGACGGAGCTTGGATCGGACCCCGCCGGCTGGAGGCCGAACGACATCCGCGGCTACTTCCTGGCAGGCGCGAGCAAGTCCGGGCGCGGCACGATCGAGAAGATGACGACGAGCCTGCGGGCCTTCCTGCGGTACCTCGCAGTCGCAGGCCGCTGCCAAGCAGGTCTCGACGGCGCCGTTCCGGCCTACGCCCATTGGCAGCTTGCCGACATGCCCCGGTATCTGTCGACCGAGCAGGTCGACCGGCTGATTGCTGCCTGTGACGGCGCCGCCGGTGCGCGCCGACGTGACCGTGCGATCCTGCTCTTGTTGGCGCGCCTCGGGCTCCGGGCCGGCGACGTGGCGCAACTTCGCCTCACCGATATCGAGTGGCAAACGGGCTCGTTGCGGGTCTGCGGCAAGTCGCGCTACGAGGTCCGGTTGCCGCTGCCGCAAGAGGTCGGCGATGCGATCGCTGCTTACCTCGAAGGCCGACCGTCCGCCTGTCGAAGTGATCTCGTGTTCCTGCGCACGATCGCACCGTGCCGGCCATTCCGACGAGGCGACGGCATCTCGTCGGTGGTGAAGCGCCTCATGAAGCGGGCCGCCATCGTGACGCCCGTCAAGGGAGCACACGCTCTGCGGCACACCGCAGCGACCGAGATGCTGCGGCACGGCGTTCCACTCGACAAGATCGGCCTCGTCCTCCGGCATCGCGGCATCGACACGACGGCCTATTACGCAAAGGCCGACGTCGCGCTGCAGAAGCAGGTCGCTCAGCCTTGGCCGGAGGCGCTCTGATGCTGAACGCCATCGAGACCTATCTCGCTCTGCGGCGCGCCACGGGCTTCGCGATGTCGACCGCTGAGTGCCTGCTGAAGAGCTTTGCCGCCTTCGCAGCCGAGCGCGGACAAACGCACGTCGTCTCGCAAACAGCGATCGACTGGGCCGCTCTCGGTCCGACTGTGGCGCAACGCGATGCTCGGCTCAGAGCCGTCTGCCGCTTCGTGCGCCATGTCCAGGTGGAGGACGTCGGGCATAAGCTGCCGCCGGCCAATCACTTCGGCGCGTGCAATCGGCGCCGCACGCCGCACATCTACACGACAGACGAGATCGGTCGCCTCATCGAAGCTGCGCTGCGGCTTCGGCCGATGGGCGGATTGCGTCCGTACACCTATTCGACGTTGATCGCGCTGCTCTCGGCCACCGGATTGCGTATCTCCGAAGCCCTGAAGCTGACGATGCGGACGTGACCAGCGATGGTTTGTTGATCCGCGAGACCAAGTTCCGCAAGACGCGGCTGGTGCCGCTGCACGACACGGCGGTCGCCGGCTTGCAGCGATACCTGGACCGTCGCGGGCCCGGCTCGGACGATGATCCGGTGTTCATCGACAAGCGCGGTCGGCCCCTTCGCTACATTGCCGTCAAGGAGACCTTCGACAGGCTGGTCGACAAGGCCGGCACCAAGTCGAGGTCGGGACGTCGCCCTCGCTTGCACGATCTGCGGCACACGTTTGCGATGCGTGCGCTGCAAGGCAGCCCAGCCGGCCGAGGCCGGTGCGGGGCGCACATGGCGGCACTGGCGACCTACATGGGCCACGTCAACATCTACGCGACCTACTGGTATCTGGAGGCCACGGCCGACTTCTTGCGCGATGTCGCCACGGCCAGCGAAGCGTTCATGTCCGAGGGGAGGTCAGCATGACGCCGATTGCTCCCCTCATCGAGACGTTCCTGCGCGACACCCTCGCTCGCCAGCGGGGCGCCAGCCGGCACACGAGCGATTCCTATGCCTCGAGCTTCCAGCTGTTGTTCGTGTTCGCCGCCGACCGCCTTAAGGTCAAACCATCGGCGCTGACGCTGGAGCAGATTGATGCCGGACTCGTCAGCGCCTTCCTCGAGCATCTCGAGGACAAGCGCAAGAACGCGGCCGTGACGCGCAACGTCCGGCTGGCGGCTATCAAGTCGTTCTTCCGCTTCCTCGAATATCGGCAACCGGCCGCGCTCGAGCAGATCCGCCGCGTCCTGGCGATCCCGTTCAAGAAAACGGATACGCGCCTGGTGCCCTACCTTCTGCGCGATGAGTTGCAGGCCGTGCTCGATGCTCCCGATCCGGCGACACGCGATGGCATCCGCGATCGCGCCATGTTGCACGTGGCGGTCTGTGCAGGAC
>VAZG01000496.1 GCA_005885285.1 Alphaproteobacteria bacterium
CCTATTTCACCGACCGCGACGGCAAGATGCAGTTGCACTCGCTGGCGCAATCCGGCTTCGATCCCTTGTCGCGCACCTGCCGCTTCATGCTGACCGAAGAGGCGCACCATATGTTCGTCGGCGAGACCGGCATCAGCCGCGTCGTGCAGCGGACCTGCGAAGCGATGAGGGAGGCCGGGATCAGCGATCCCGCCGATATCGCGAAAGTCCGCGCGCTCGGGGTGATCGATCTTCCGACCATCCAGAAGAAATTGAACCTGCATTACTCGCTGTCGCTCGATTTGTTCGGCTCGGAAGTCTCGACCAACGCCGCGAACGCGTTCAATGCCGGCATCAAGGGCCGCTACCATGAAACCCAGATCAAGGACGATCACCGGCTGCAGAACTCTACCTATCCCGTACTCAAGCTCGTCAACGGCGAGATCAAGCGGGTCGACGAGCCGGCGCTGACCGCGCTCAACATGCGGCTGCGCGACGACTACACGCAGGATTGTGCCAAGGGCATGCTGCGCTGGAACAAGATCATCTCCACCGCCGGCTACGACTTCAAGCTGACCTTGCCGAACGTCGCCTTCCACCGCGATATCGGCGAGTTCAAGGACATCCAGGCCACGCCGGAGGGCGTCTTGATCGATGATGCAACCTGGAAGACGCGCGAAAGCGAATGGCTGCCATCATCCGGCGACGGCGATTTCATCGCATCCTTGATGACACCGGTGACCGAGATCGGGAACTACGCGCCGTGGATTTCGCCGCCCAAGGTCGGCATCGACAACAAGCCCGGCGATTTCGAGTACGTGAAGATCGAGACGTGATGGCTCTTACCTCGCCCCGCTTGCGGGGAGAGGTCGCCGCGCTCTCGCGCGGCGGGTGAGGGGGACTCACCGCGTGCTTACGTGTTTCGAATTCGCGGCGGCAGCCCCTCACCCATAGCCGATGCTTCGCATCGGCGTTCTTCTATCATAAAGGGAAGACGGCGGCCGAAGCCGCCTATGCCTCTCCCCGCGAAGAGCGGGGCGAGGGAGCGCAGTTTCGCTGCCGCCCACTTTTTCAACTAATCACAACGCTGCGTCAAAACTACGCCGCGTCGACGCGGCGAAAGCCATTCCACATCGCGGTGGCGGCGCCCGAGGTCAAGACCGGCAGGATCCGCACGTCCTGATAATTGCCGTTGAGCGAGACCCGCGGCAGCGCGGTCAGATGGAGCCCGCTCTCGGGAAACACCATACCCGGGCGTGTCGTCACCGCGGTTTTGAAACCGGCGGCGCGCGCCAGCGCGAATTCACGGCGGCCTGCCGCGATCTTGTCGCCATAGGGATAAGCGAGATGCAAGACCGGCCGCTGCAGCGCGCTCTCGATCCGTTCGCGGCCGACCGCCATCTCCTTCGTGGCAATCTCCTCGCGCTCCCTCGCCAGATTGCAATGGGTGATGGAATGCGCGCCGACCCCGACCAGCCGGTCCTGCGCAAACTGCTTCAATTCGTCCCAGGACATGCAGAGGTCACGGCAGATCGCCGCGTCGTCGATGCCGTGACGCGCGCAGAGCGCGCCGATTTGACGCTGGATGTCGTGATCGCCGCCCAAGGAGCGCAGCCAATCATGCAGGCGGTCGAACGCGGCCCGCTTGGCGGCCGGCGTGGTTGTATCGAGACGGGTCGGCACATCGCCGATCTTCACTTCGATGGCGCAGGCCTTGGCGATCGCCATCTCCAGCGCGATCCACCATAGCCGGCCGTTGCCTTCGGCGAAGTCGCTTGCGACATAGACCGTGAAAGGTGCGTCAAATTCGCGCATTACGGGGAGCGCGAAGTCCCGGTTGTCGCGGTAGCCGTCATCGAAGGTAAAACAAGCAAAGTGGCGCGAAAAATTCCGCTCGATCAGCCGCTGATGCACCTCGCTCATGGTAACGATATCGATGCCCCGCGAACGAAGGTGCGCCAGCATCGCGCGCAGGAATTCGGGGGTGACTTCGAGATGACGATTGGGCTGGAACTTGCCGTCGCGGCAGGGCCGGACATGGTGCAGCATGAAAATGGCGCCGACGCCCGAGAAGATCGGCCGCAACAGATAATGCGCGCCGGTGAAGTAAAGCGCTCCCAGGCCGGCGCGGATAACGGTGCTGCGCAATTGCTTCATCGACGGAAGGTACTCACCCGGTTAGGTGTTATCGTCAAGTTAGCGAAAAACCGCTGAAGAAACGGTTAGCCATGCGAATAGTGGCAGCCTAACTCGCTTTTTGTTATTTCCAGTTTGACAGCCCCGTAAGGGTTTGTTTTCTCTCGTTTTCTTAAACCCCGCAGGATGCCGAATGCACGGACCTTTCAGGTGGAGCAACAAATGGTGGCCGGGCGTGATACCGCTTGTCATCCTTTGGGCTATCGCGGCCTGGACCGGTACCGCGCCCCTTGAATCCGATCTCGCCGGAGAAAGCAACGCCGCGCTGAAGGATACCGTGCTCGACAAGATAGGGATCACGGTGGCCGGCCGCGACATCACGCTCAGCGCCGATGCATTCTCCGAAGATGGCCGCCGCAGCGCCGTGGCTTCGGTGCAAGCCGTGCCTGGCGCGCGGCTCGTCAACGACGAGACGCATTTGGTGCCGGAAGCAAAGCCGTTCGTCTGGTCGGCCGAGCGCGACGTCGTCAGGGTCACGCTCGGCGGCAGCGCGCCATTGCCGGCCAGCAAGGGCAGGCTGCTGGAAGCGGCGCACGGCAGTCTCGGCGGCGT
>VAZG01000497.1 GCA_005885285.1 Alphaproteobacteria bacterium
TTTAAACGAGGCACGCGCTGCTCCGGCGCATTGCCGGCGATGATCGCGGCGTTGATGGCGCCGATCGAAATCCCGGCGATCCATTCCGGCTCAAAACCCTGGTGACATAGCGCCTGGAACGCGCCGGCCTGATAAGAGCCGAGCGCGCCGCCGCCCTGCAGGACCAATACGCGTTGCGCGTTCGCGGGGATCGTTGCCGACCGTGAGGCGGAAGTGTCCATCATGTCCATCGAGCAACTATCAAGAGCAATTACACGGTGGCGTCAGTTCACGATGACGTCAATCGGCGAAGCTGACGGCCAAATCTAGCGCACTTCAGTCGAGGCCATAATGAGCGTCCAGAACACCTTGTATTTGGTATTTGGAGCATAGCTCGCGGCGATGCCTAATTTTGTGACACCATTTTTGAGCATATTGGCCTTGTGCGGGGGCGAGTCGCGCCAGCCCGAAAAGGCTTCCGCAAGGGTATGGTAGCCCGCCGACACGTTCTCGACCGCCAATGTGGCGGGGTAGCCCGCCCCGTTCAGGCGTTTTGCCAACGGTGCCTTGACGTCGTGGTCCATCTTGTTCGCCACCGCCATCGCCAGCGACTGCTGCTCCGCGAGCTTGATCAGCGCGGGATCGATCTCGACGGCGCCAAGGCCGTTATTCTGCCGGTATTGCGAAATCATCGAGGCGGCAGCGGCCGGGTCGAGCCGGGCGCCTGCCTCGGCCATGTTGACATACATCGCGGGCGTCTCGACCGGGGCCTCCGACGCACAGCCCGCCAGCAACAAAGTCATGAGAAAAACGGCCGCCGCCCGCATGAAGTAGTGCCCCCAAATGACGGGCACTTGTTGCATACCAACAATGGCTGAAAGGTGAACGCGGGCCAAATTTTAGCCGTCATTCCGGGACGCATCAAAGATGCAAACCTAGATGCGCAGTCGCCATCGGGAAATCTCGAGAGTTTCGGCGCAAGATTCCAGTTTGGCGCGCTCCGCGCCCGCAATGGCCATCAAGCCTTAAGCGGCGAAAATCCGGTAGCGGCGGGGCTCCAGCCCGACGATTTCGCCGGCTTGCAGCTCGCGGTCGCGGGGGGCATCGATCTCGATAATCTCGCCGCCGCATAATGCCACCACCGCGCGCTGGATCGGGCCAAAGCTGCGGACCTGACGTACTGATCCATCCAGCGACCCGCTGCCGGCCGGTCCGACCTGCATGTCATGGCGGCGGACAAACAGCTTCGACGCGCCCGATGACGCTCCCTCGGCGGCGATCTTCAGGGCCTTGTCGCCGAGCCGCACCCGTCCGTCACTGACATTGACCGGCAGCACGATCGACTCGCCGATAAAGCCGTGCACGAAGGCGGTCGCCGGATTGTCGTAGACATCGCCGGGCGTGCCGATCTGCTCGATGCGGCCCTTATCCATCACCACCACGCGATTGGCGACTTCGAGCGCCTCTTCCTGGTCGTGGGTGACGAAGATGGAGGTGACGTTGATCTCCTGATGCAACGAACGCAGCCATTGACGCAATTCCTTACGCACCTTGGCATCCAGCGCGCCGAACGGCTCGTCGAGCAACAGGATACGCGGCGCGATCGCCAGCGCCCGCGCGAGCGCAATGCGCTGGCGCTGGCCGCCCGACAATTGGCTGGGGTAACGTCCAGCCAGCCAATCAAGCTGCACCAGATCGAGCAATTCCTTGACGCGCGCGCGGATCGATGCGTCATCCTTGCGGATCGAGCGGGGCTGCACGCGCAGGCCGAACGCGACATTCTCGAACACCGTCATGTGACGGAACAGCGCGTAATGCTGGAACACGAATCCCACCTGACGCTCGCCGGCGCCGCGGACAAGCGCGTTTTCGCCGTCGAACGAAACCTCGCCGAGGTCTGGCCAATCGAGGCCTGCAATGATCCGCAACAGCGTGGTCTTGCCCGAACCCGACGGGCCGAGCAGCGCCAGCAATTCGCCATTGCCGATCTTGAGATCGACGCCGTCAAGAGCGGCGAACGCGCCGAATTTCTTGACCAGGTTTTTGACTTCAATCGTCATGCGGCAATTCCTCCTCATCGATGTGCCGTTCGAGCATGGTCTTGGCGATGAGCGTAATCAGCGCCAGCATGGCGAGAAGCGAGGCGATCGCGAACGATGATACGAACTGGTATTCGTTGTAGAGAATTTCGACCAGTAGCGGCATGGTATTGGTTTCGCCGCGAACATGGCCGGACACCACCGACACAGCGCCGAACTCGCCCATGGCGCGCGCGTTGCAGAGCAGCACGCCGTACAGCACGCCCCATTTGATATTCGGCAGCGTGACGCGGAAGAAGGTCTGCAGACCCGATGCGCCGAGCGAGATCGCGGCCTCTTCTTCCTGGGTACCCTGCTCCTGCATCAAGGGGATCAGCGCGCGGGCCACGAACGGAAAGGTCACGAAGCTGGTGGCAAGCGCGATGCCGGGCAGCGCGAACAGCACGTGGATATTGTGGCTTTGCAGCCAGGGCCCCCAATAGCCTTGCGCACCGAACAGCAGCACAAAGACGAGACCCGAAATCACCGGGCTCACCGAGAACGGCAGATCGATCAGCGTGACGAGGGCCGTCTTGCCGGAAAATTCGAATTTGGCGATCGCCCATGCGGCAATCACGCCGAATACCAGATTGAGGCTGACGGAGATCGCGGCCACCAATAGCGTCAGCCTGATCGCCGACAGCGCTTCCGGATCGGACAACGCTGCGAAATAGGCGCTCACCCCTTTGGACAACGCCTGGGCGAACACCACGACCAGCGGCAACACCACAAAGACGCTCAAAAACGCTGTTGCAAGCGCGATGATGCCGATACGAACGAACTTGGGCTCGGAACGCACGTCATCAGGCGCAGCAAATGGGCGCACGTGGCTTCTCGCCTCCGGAGCGGCGTATTCCAGCGATTGCTGCAATTCCATCGTCATCGCCCAGCCTCTCAATGCGCGGGAACGCGCGTCTGCGCCCAGCGCTGCAAGCGGTTGACGACAAAGATGATCAGGAACGATGCCACCAACATGACGACGGCGATCGCGGTGGCGTCCGCATAGCGGAATTCCGACAGCCGGATCACGATCAGGAGCGGCGCGATTTCGGAGACGTTCGGCAGGTTGCCGGCGATGAAGATCACCGAGCCGTATTCACCG
>VAZG01000498.1 GCA_005885285.1 Alphaproteobacteria bacterium
TAGGTTAAGAACACTTCCTTCCTTGTTCCTTTTTGCGTTATCTTTGTTACAAGCATCGTATGGATAATCTGTCCGAAACGATATTCTTGTATCAAATCTCCAATAGCCAGATCGTCAACAGTACATCGGGACGCTCGGCCACTCATGCGCAGGAATCGAGAGAATGGGTCTGCGCCGGCCCATGTCCAGCTACGGTTCCCTCGATCATAATCGAATGGCCGCCCCGCATACCAAGCGGTTGGATCCGACTTCATCCCCGGCACCATCTCCCATCCACCAGCGTATAATGCCTGCGAAATAAAATTGGTGCAGTCTCCTCCGCCACCCGAAGAACTGTCGTCCGGCCATATAGGGTTACGGGATAAAGCAAATGTCGTGGCGTAGTTTGCGGCAGATATTCGATTGTAGGGCAGCATTGATCTTCTCCTCGGAAAAGCCTTTGTTCTTAGAGTTTGTCGATGCGCCGATTAATCCGAAGTTTTTACTTGCAATGAGGTGATCCTCAAGGTTCTGCGGTGGGTTAGGTCCCAAATGGTTTACATTTTGTGTCCATGTAAGGGATTCCCAAATCAGTTGAAATGTGATTCGATTCGGGGATGTTCATCGAGACGGTGCCGAATCGGAATTCCTCGCCTGCGGTGTTGCTGCGCGAGAGCTACCGCGACGATCACGGCCGGTCGCAGAAGCGGACGCTGGCCAATCTGAGCAAGCTGCCGGGTGACATCATCGACTCGCTCAAAGCCTTGCTCAAGGGCGGAACGGTGATCGGCACGGGGCCGGGGGAGCTGGAAGTCGAGCGTTCGCTGCCGCATGGCCACGTTGCGGCGGCATTGAAGATGATCCGCAAGATCGCCCTCGACCGGCTGATTTTGAGCACCGCGAAGGATGCCGCATCGCGGCGATACTGTGATCTGGTAGTGGCGATGATGATCGACCGGCTGATTGCGCCGCGTTCGAAGCTTGGGTTTGTGCGGGCGGTGGATGAGGAGACGGCGGCCTCGAGCCTTGGCGCGGTCCTGAGCTTGGGCAAGGTGAAGGAGCACGAGGCCTATGAGGCGCTCGACTGGCTGATCGAGCGGCAGAACCGGATCGAAAACGGCCTGGCGCGGCGACATCTCAAGGATGGCGTTCTGGTGCTCTATGACGTCACTTCTTCCTATTTTGAAGGTCGCTGTTGTCCACTGGCGTGCTACGGCCACAGTCGCGACCACCGGGACGACCGGCCACAGATCGTCTATGGCCTCTTATGCACGCGCGAGGGACTGCCGGTAGCGGTGGAAGTGTTCGACGGCAATACCGCCGATCCATCGACGCTGAGCGTGCAGGTGGCGAAGGTCAAGGACCGCTTCGCGATCAGCAGGGTCGTATTGGTCGGCGATCGCGGAATGATCACCTCGGCGCGCATCCGCGATGATCTCAAGCCGGCGGGGCTTGATTGGATCACCTGCCTGCGCGCTCCGGCGATAAAGGCGCTGGCCGGCGAGAACGGGCCGTTGCAGTTGTCATTGTTCGATGAGCGTGATCTCGCCGAAATCAGTGCTCCCGAGCTGTTCCCGGGCGAACGCTTGATCGTGTGCCGCAATCGTGATCTGGCGGCGGAGAGGGCACGCAAGCGCGAAGATTTGCTCGCAGCCACCGAGCGCGCACTTGCCCGTGTCGAAGCGCTGATCCGCCGCAGGAACTCTCCTTTGCGCAGCGCCGCCGAAATCGGCTTGGCGGTCGGTGCGGTTGTGAACAGCAGGAAGGTGGCCAAGCACTTCGCCATCGACATCGGCGAGCGTCATCTCTCCTTTAAGCGACGGAACGATCGGATCATCGAAGAGGCGCGTCTCGACGGCCTCTATGTCCTGCGCACCAACGTGCCGGCCGAGCATCTCGACGCCGCCGAAACGGTTCAGGTCTACAAGGATCTGTCGCGAGTTGAACGCGCCTTCCGATCGTTGAAGACCGTCGATCTCGAAATCCGGCCGATCCGTCATTGGATCGCACCGAGAGTGCGCGCCCATGTCTTTCTGTGCATGCTCGCCTATCACGTCGAGTGGCATCTGCGGCAAGCCTTGGCGCCGCTCTTGTTCCACGACACCGATCTTGCGGCTGCGAGGGCGGAACGGGTCTCGCCGGTTGCCAAGACCGAACCGTCGGAAGCGGTAAAGGCCAAGAAGGCGACCAAGCGATCAGCCGATGGTGTGCGCGTCATGAGCTTCGCCGATCTCATCACCCATCTCGGCACTCTCGTCCGCAATACCATGCGCGTGCCCTCACGCCCCAAGCATCGCTTCACGCTCTATTCCAGCCCAACGGCACTCCAGGAGACAGCATTCAAGCTGCTCGATCTCGACCCGATCCGTGTCCAGTAGGGCCAAAAACCGACAGCAAAATTGCCGAATCGGATCAATCC
>VAZG01000499.1 GCA_005885285.1 Alphaproteobacteria bacterium
CTCGCTGGGATGACGCTCGAGTTCGATGTCACCGTGGTGGCCGTACGCGATGCCCCGGCGACAGCGGGATGCGGCAAGGTATAGAAACAAGGCATAGGAACGAGGAGGACTCAGATGGAACTCCGATCTCAAGTCGCAATGGTCTTTCACCTGGATAAGTGCATCGGCTGCCACACCTGCACCATCGCGTGCAAGAACATCTGGACCGACCGCAAGGGCACCGAGTACATGTACTGGAACAACGTGGAGACCAAGCCGGGCACCGGATACCCGACACGTTGGGAGGACCAGACCAAATACCGCGGCGGCTGGGTGGTCGAAGGGAAGAGGGAGAAGCGGCTGCGGCTGCGCCTGCAAGGCAAATGGGGAACGCTAACCAACATCTTTTATAACCCCTATCTGCCCCAGCTCGACGACTATTTCGAACCCTGGACCTACGACTACCAGAACCTGTTCGACGCGCCTGAAGGCGACGACCAGCCCACCGCGCGCGCCATCTCGATGGTGACTGGCAAATACATGGACACCATCGAGGCGGGGCCGAACTGGGACGACGACCTGGGCGGCTCGCAGGTCTACGCAAACAACGATCCGAACCTTGACGGCGCCTCCGCGGAGGAAATGCGCCAGATACAGGAGATCGACCGTACCGTCTTCTTCTACCTGCCGCGTATCTGCAACCATTGTCTCAATCCGGGCTGCGTGGCGGCCTGCCCGCAAGGGGCGATCTATAAGCGTGGCGAGGACGGCGTGGTGCTGGTCAGCCAGGAACGATGCCGCGCTTGGCGCATGTGCGTCTCGGGCTGCCCCTACAAGAAGACTTACTTCAACTGGTCGACCGGCAAGGCCGAGAAGTGCATCCTGTGCTATCCGCGCCTCGAAAGCGGGCAGCCTCCGGCGTGCTTCCACTCATGCGTGGGGCGTATCCGCTATATCGGCCTGCTGCTCTACGACGCAGATGCCATCGAGGAGGCGGCCAAGGCGCCGCAAGAATCGCTGGTGCAGGCGCAGCGCGACGTGATCAAGGACCCCTTCGACCCGGAGGTGATCGCGGCCGCCAAGGCGAGCGGGATTCCCGATTCGAAGATCGACGCGGCGCAAAAGTCGCCCGTCTACCAGTTCGTCAAGAAGTGGAAACTCGCGCTGCCGCTGCATCCGGAGTTCCGCACCCTGCCCATGCTGTTCTACGTGCCGCCGCTAGGCCCGGTGCTCGCCAAAACGGGCAACGGCGTGTACGACAACGTGGCCGCGGAGGCGAGGTTGGGGCCGTTGATGAGCTCGCTCGAAGGATCGCGCGTGTCGATGCGCTATATGGCGAGCCTGTTGACGGGCGGCAATGAACAGATCATCCGCGACGTCTATCGCAAGCTGGTCGCGGTGCGCGTATTCATGCGCGCAAAGAAGGTCGGGGATATACCTGCGGAGGAGGTGGAAAGGGCGCTCGCCGAAGGCAAGACAAATCCGGCCGAGATAGAGGCGATCTGGCGGCTCACCTCGCTGCCCACCTTCGAAGAGCGGTTCGTGGTTCCGCCCATGGAGCGCGACACCTCGGTCGAGTCTATGTTTCCGGTGCTCGATCCGGTCTCGCGCAACTACCCGGTTTACAAAGGCGCAGTCGGTACCGGCTTCCACATCAATCCGCAAAGGGGACCATGAACTGCGCGGCCGGTCAGCCACGCCGGCCGAGTTTCGAGCTAGAGGAGCCTCTCATGTGCGACTACAGCCTGCATCACGTCGCCTCGCGGCCTGCCAAGGTCAGCGACAAGCTGGTGACCATGGAACTTACGAAATCCAGCGCTCGCGGCTTTGCTGCCGTCGGGGAGCTCGGTGCCAAGCTCGTAATTCATGATAGTCCACCCAAGGTGGCGGTCTGCCTGCTGCCCGGAACGGAACTGGCCTTCGACGACGATGTCCGGTACGACCGCGCCTTCAGCCTTTTTGGCAAGGCCCGTGTGAATCACAAGGTTGCGCGCTTTCGGCAAATCGATATGAACGATCCGCACGTTCAGCACGATGCGTTGGAATTCCCAAATGGGCAAGTTCTGAAGGTTACGCAGCTGGTCGCTGGCCAAACCGCTACAGTGCTGCAACTGCCGGTCGCGACAGAGCACCCCGAGCATATTGAAACT
>VAZG01000591.1 GCA_005885285.1 Alphaproteobacteria bacterium
TGCATTCGCGGGTGAACGATTTTTCGTCAATTACCCCCAGAGAGATCACTGACTTCCTGACCGAGGTCAGCCGTGACCGGCGGTGACCCTCCTTGGTACGCTGACGTTTAGCCTCGTCGAGGGAATGAGCTGAAGTTGCTGGCACACCAGCAGCAGTAGAGTTAGGAAACGCACGATCTTTCGCGTTTCCCTCGTTCCGTTCGGGAGCCAACGGCACCTCCTGGCTTCCTCAACACCCTTCCTATAAGGATGAACTGGTGACCTGGCCACCTCCTTTTCGCAGGGGCAATTAGGACCCCACGTCACAACGCTAAATTTCCACCCATCAGGATTGCACATTTTGCCACGTTTTTGACGCGAGTCCAGCCCTGTTAAGGTTAACACGCGATTAACCCGTAATCTCTTCGGGATCTTCGTCTGGTTCATGAGACATTCGTTAACCATCATCTCTTCTATAACGGGTCGTGTGATGGCGCCCGGGCGCCGGCGTCCCCATGTTGCATCACATCGAAAGCGTGATCGAGCCCGAGCGCGCGCCGCGGCGCGCGATGGCGATCTCGCTCGCTGTTCTTGCCGGCGGCTTTCTGTTGCGCCACGTGCTGCACCACGATCGTGCTCGATCGATTGAACGCAAATGCCGAGCGTGAGCCCGCGCGTATACCGGACCATTTGAGATGGAGCAGCGGTCGTTAGCACACCAGCTTCCCTACCGCGCCTGGTATCATCGCTCATCGAGCAATGTCACGAGTTCGTCGCGAGCCATCCGCAAGCGGTCGCGACGGATTCCGACCAGTGGATACTCGCCCTCAGAACGGCATTGCACCGCTCCAGACAGTCGGTGAGCTCGCCGTCGCGCCGTTCCACGGGTCAGTTCGGTGAGCAACCGGACGAGATTACGGACCACCGCTGAGCAGTGCCGCAAACCGTCACCAATCAAAACCGTATGGGCTCGCGGCTCCATGGAGTGGCTTGCCGAGCAGGATGAGGCGAAGTCAACCGCGCCTTCCGCCATGCCTGATCCCCCGCCGGATCTCGAATGAGATAGCGTGCCAACTGAGGCCCGCCATGGGAGACCGAGAGATGCTATGGGGCGGGCGGCAAG
>VAZG01000592.1 GCA_005885285.1 Alphaproteobacteria bacterium
CTGTCAGAAAACCTTGCCAAATGACCCCGGATTAGAGAACGGGAGAAACCGGCGCTCAAGCCGACTCAGAAACCTCACGTGGCCACACGAGGTTTTGGCGCGCTTTGAAGAATAATGCCCCGGTTATGCGGTAGGTTGGCCAAAGTACGGATCAAACAGCGTCTGTCGCTGCAGAAGGACACATGCCAAGGCAAGCAGTCTGTCCGCGATACCACGGAGAGCACGTCCGTGCGAGTGGCCACGTTTGCGCAGCGCAGTATATCGGGCGCGACACTTGGGATCGCGCTGGGTGGCGACACGTGCCCAGTGATAGACCGTGTCGCGCAATCGGACGTGCGCAGCGTAGCGCCTGACGACGATAAGTGACTTGCCGCTGCGCTTGGTAACCGGCGCGGCACCGGACAGTGTCCGGAGCCCTTCGTAGTCACGGCGGCTGAGGGGCCCGGAGGCCTCGGAGAGCAATGTGCCGAGATTGATCCTGCCGATACCCGGCATGGATCTCAGGATCGCTACGTCTCGCCGTTGAAGGCTTTCTCCCGATGTCTGCTCGATTTCGCTAACGGCCGTGCAGAGCTCATCGAGTTTTCGTTCGGCCTCACGCAGCTCACGATTCACAGTGCGTAAGCGAGCGACAAGCGAGCGGATGTGGATGCTGGCCGCTTCAGCAACGCCCTGCGCAACTTTGATGGCGGGTTCTCGCAAAATACGGAGGACGGTCTCCGCATCCATGCGACGAATGCGATACTGCTTGAGCAGCCGCTCCACCGTCGACTTGCGTAGCCGGCCTGCTTTGGCCGGTGTCGATGCAATGGCCCAAAGCTCGAGAAACCACGGCGCGGCGAGGTCCTTGGTGAGCTTCAGCATCTGCGGGTAATACCGCCAGAGCTGATGACGCATGCGGTTACTCAGCCGAACCCGTTCCGCCCCGAGTTCCTCGGCAAGGCGCGACCACGCACGCAATTCAATCAGCCGTGGATCAGCAACCTGAAGGCGGCGGAACAGACGCTGGTCCGTGCGTAGGCCATCGGCCTGCACATAGGCGTCGCGGCGGTCGTCCTTGGCACCCGCGACACTGAACCGGTCGCGTAAGCGGTCGAGTTGTTTGGGATTGATTGCATACACGACGAACCCCCGATCGATCAGCGCATCGACGACAGGTCCGTGCGGTACTTCGATTGCCACCGCGACCGTACTTGCCGCGCTTGCCATCGAGAGAAGCCAGTCACCCAGCTCTGCCAAACCCTCACCACTGTGCGGGAATTCGCGCTCTCC
>VAZG01000593.1 GCA_005885285.1 Alphaproteobacteria bacterium
ATTCCTTTGCCGACGGGTTAGCGCAGAGCGGACTACACAGATTGGCTCGGCAAGCCCCACGATGCCGGCGCCTTCCGAGGCGAAGTCAGACGCCGTCCCAAGGCGGCGAGCGATCGAGTGCATGCCTTGGTCAGATCATGGTGTGCCACGGGGATGTGTCCTCGCGTCATGTGCGACGTAACTCGCGGCAATTCGCAAGACGACGTCGCCACTGAAGAAGCGCAAATATGGCCGGTCACGAAACTCGGTAACGCTCGATGATCACCTTGGCCGGCTCGTAGCCGAGCCCCGGCCCTTGGGGTGCCGTGATGGGGCCATTCGCATCTACATCGATGCGGTCGCCCCAAAGGCACGCAGCGCGGTTCATGAAAAACACTTCGACGAACGTGGAATCGTCGCGCAGCGACATCAGCTGCAACGTCGCCCCGCCCGATATCCTATACAATCGTGGGCTCGCTCGGGTGCAGGGGTCGGAGAGCGGCGTGGCTGGATCGGGCGCCGGCGAACATCAATAACATTGCGGGAGCGGCGACCACGAGGTAGCAGGCGGCCCCGATCCTGAGCGTCGTATCGATACTGAAGGCAATGCTGGTGGCAACGGCGACGCTTGCGGCGAGCACGCCTGCGGCACCGTTGATGCCCCAGAACCATGGCGTGGGGCCCGTGCTGATTGCAGAGATCAGTCGCATGCCGGTGGGAAATCCAAAGCCCATCAGGAAGCCTGCCGGCGCCAGGACAAGAACACAGAGGCCGGCGCGAATGAACAGGCCTGCTCCATCAAGATCGACCAAGAGCCGAGGCAGCCAGAGCGGCAACGCAAACAGATAAGCGGCACTCGCCACGCTCCAGGCTAGGAGCTTACTTGTTCCGATAAGGCGCAGGCGCTCGGATGCCAGGCTGCCGAAGCCTGTCCACAGGATCAGGCTGAACAAAACGACACTCAACGCGTAAACGGGATGACCGAGGAACACGCTCATCCGCTGCAGGAGAGCGATCTCGATCATCATGAATCCCACCCCGATCAGGGCGAAATAGACGGTGCCGCCCACGGCCAGCGGCCAGCCAGCTTCTTTGATCGTCGACCGCAACGGAACGACGATTGTAGCGGCGACGAGCGCGACCGAAATCAGAACGAGCATGGCGAGGGTCAGCGTCGCGACGAGGTTGCCGGCGAACACTCCGGTGTGCGTGAAACGCGAGAATACGTTGGCGTCCAACAGCGTGGAGAACCGCAACTGGTTGAAGAAGAAAGGACGCGCATCGGTCGGCGGCGTGAGGTCGAGATAGAAGCCGCTCGTCGCCTGGTCGAGCGCGCGGCGGTCCGGAGCACTGACGATCGTCTCGAGCATGGCGGATGGCGCCGCGGTATCCGGGCTCAGCAGCACTGTGAATTCAAGGGCTTCGGCGGCGTTCTTGAGCGCCCCGAGCGCCGTCGGCGAAAGCGGCGACTTCGTCACGATCAGTGTCGCTACGTTCCCTGCCGCAGCGAGGAACAGGTGGCGCCTGGGCTCGGCGGCATCGTTCGCAAGGAGTGTCGCGACGCCAAGGCTGACCAATCGCCCGGTCTCGTTCACCTCGCCGGGCGCGTACCAGCGGCTCACCGTGAACAGGCCGCCCGGGTTGAGCCGATCGAGAAAGCGTTGCCAGGCCTCAACCGTATAGAGACCGTTCTCCGTGAGAGTGAAGGCGCCGGCTCCCGTCGCCGCCCAGGTATCGATCAGGCTCATCTGGATGACATCGAAGGCGCGCGGGGTGCGCGCTAACCAGCTGCGCGCTTCGTCGACCTCGAACTTCACCCCATCCAATGCCGCGATCGCCGTGTAATCGGCAAAGCGGCGCTTCAGAACGTCGATAATGATCGGATTGATCTCGACGCCAGTGACGTCACTCAGACCGAAGAGGCGTTGAGACAGGACGTCTCGACCGCCACCGACGCCGATCACGGCACCCGTTCTCAGGTCCGGAATGGCATAGGCAAGGTTGGTCACGTCATAGCGCAGGAACCCCAGGCTCTCTAGGTTTCCATCGAAGCGGTACAAGGCCGTTCCGGCGCCGCCGTCGATATTCAGCGCTCGCAGCTCGATGGTCGAGCGCGGCAAGCGCGGCGAGGCGCCGAACATCGCCGGCGGGACGGTTTGGTTCTGACTGACGGTGATGCGGGAAAATGAATTCCAGCGATCGTAGGCAAGATCGGCCGGCCCTTCCAAGTGATCCTTGATGATCGTCAGCCGAACGCCATAGGGCGTCAGCGTGTTGGCAATCGCCAAGAGCAGGCACCCTGTGACGATGCTTCGGCGGTAGCGAAATAGTTGGGAACCAAGCGACGTGGATTTGGGCAGGGCGCCGAGTCCGGAACCGGCGAAACCCAGGGCGGCGAGCGCGATGAGCCCCCCGACCCACAACACCGCTGATGGCCCGCTCGTCACATTCAGAAGTGCGAGGACCCCGATGCACCCGATGGCCGCACCGATCAGATCCGCTCCGTAGACAGTTCCGATTGCGTAGGGACTGCGCGTCAGGGCAAGGCTCACGACGACGCCCGAAAAGAAAAATGGAACGGCAAGACAGACCGCGAACTCTGTCCAAGCGACCAGGGAAGTGAGCGATGGCGAAGCACCTGTCACCAACGTCAATTGCACGAGCATGGCAAGATCGGTCGTTAAGGCGAAGGCCAGCGCCGCCATGGCCAGGTCGTAGGACAGTTGCTCCGGTCTGAACCTCTCCCTGCGCAAATAGACAGACACCGCGCCGGCGGTCAGGCCGAACATGGCAATACTGATGACGAAGAAGGCCAGGTGGTACCACGAGATAACGGAAATGATTCTGGTCTCGATGATCTGCAGCATCAGCGTCGCTGCCGTCACCAAGCCAAGAGCCAGATAGAATCGGACTCTTCGGCCGGTTTCGTCCCGCAATTTCGCCTGGGCCCCAGGGTGATCTGGGTTAGCAATCTTTCCGTATGGCCTTGCGATGGCCTGTGCTGGCACTCATAAGACTGTCATATTAGCCAAGAAACTCCAACGATTTCAGAGCCTCTGGGACACATAAGATGGCGGCGTGACCGAGATGCCCGCCTGCTAGCTCGGCATCACGAACATGAGCCGCCGCAGGCGGACCATCGCTGGCATGCCCCGCAAACGGTGCGGCGCTAACCCTCATGCGGAAACTAGAGCAGAGGGGTAAAATCCCTAGGGTCCCCACCCGAGGAGCAACAACATGACCCCACACATCCCCCGAGGAATTTCCACCAGGTTGATCGACCGGAGTCCCTTCGTGATCATGGGCAACACGATGCCGCTCCGAGATCCTAATGAAGACGAAGAGGACGAGGACGAGGACGAAGAGGAAGAGGACCGCGCCGACGAACCGCCGGTCGTGCGCGAGCCGGACGAAGACTAGATGTGGTCTTTCAGGAGGTTGTCCATCTGGTCCGAACCGAGGAAGCTGAGGTTGCGAAGCTTCAGTGTTCCACGGAGAGACCAGATGAACAGCCACAAGAATGCGCCTCTGACGCCCAAAGGTCGAGAGGCCATGGTACGCAGTGTGGTGGAAGGCGGACTGAGCCAGGCCGATGCGGCCTATCAGTTTAATACGACACCCAAGACGGTTGCCAAATGGGTCAAGCGGTTCCGCGCAGAAGGTGTGGATGGGTTGCGCGATCGCTCCTCACGACCTCATTCATTGCCGAGCCAAACAGCGCCGGCCACGTGCACGGTCATCGAGGCGTTACGCCGTCAGCGCCACACCGGCAAGCAGATCGCCGCGGAAACCGGCATCTCCCCGGCCACCGTCAGCCGCATCCTGCGGCGGCTGGGATTAAACCGGATCCGCGACCTGGAGCCGGCCGAGCCGGCGCGCCGCTATGAGCGCGCCACGCCCGGCGAGATGATCCACATCGATATCAAAAAGCTCGGTCGTTTCGACAGGATCGGCCACCGCATCACCGGCGATCGCACCGGCCAGAGCAACGGCCGCGGCGTCGGCTGGGAGTTCGTCCACGTCTGCATTGACGATCACTCCCGCGTCGCCTTCTCCGAGATCAAGCCTGACGAGAAGGTCGACAGCGCCGCTCCCTTCCTCAAGGCGGCCGTGGCTTATTACAAAGGCCTCGGCGTCACCGTCATCCGCGTCATGACCGACAACGGCAGCTGCTATAAGGCCTTCGCCTTCCGCGACGCTTGCCGCGACCTCGGCCTCAAGCACATCCGCACCAAGCCCTACACGCCAGAGCGGCGGCCCTCATTGGTTATCGACCAGGGGCAAGCTGAACTGTGAGGCGATCAGGGCAAAGCAGCGCGTTGGCGTCGATTCCGGCCCGTGGTTGAAGGGAAGGACAGCGAGAAGCACGGATTGATAAGGTTCGT
>VAZG01000155.1 GCA_005885285.1 Alphaproteobacteria bacterium
AATCAGCGCCCGGATGCCAGATCGTTCGGCAGGGCTCTGTCGGGCCGCCGGCGCGGGCGGTTCTGGGGCTTTTGCCTCTTCCTTGGTTTCGTCGACCTTGGCCGGCGAAGCTGGCTCAGCTCCAGCGTGAGCCAATGTGGCTGTCAGGCTCACCAGAACGCCGCTCAGCGCAGCTATCGCGCTCGACCGCAATTCACGCATCACCACTCACCCGGATTGGATTTTTTCCTCGAACGACAATCAGATGTCCGCAGCCCGCAGAGCAGCAGACCATTTTGCCTATCAGTGTTGCTCTCGATCCTATCATGTCCGGCGATCATCGCTTGTTCCTTGTCAGACTTGTGACAGGAGCGCCGCCACGCAGGAATGGCTAGATGGATCATGACGAGGCTCTCCTCACGTTTGCGGGTTCGGACGCGGGTTCAGCGGAACCAAGATCGGAGCCGACGCCACAGCCGGATCGGGCACAGCGTCCTGCCGACGCTGTTCTCGACCGCCTGAACATGCGCGAACACGAAGAAGCCTGTGTCGTGCACCAGCGGTTCGGGCATGTTGAGGCTGCGGGCCAACAGCCAGGTCGCCAAGTTGAGTAACCAGGCAAAGGCGCCGGCGGCAGGGGGCGGGAAACGGGAAGGCGTGCTCATGATCATCTCCTGTGGCTTCGAAGATGACCCCGCCTGATACGCAATTCGATTACGTCGGAGGTAATGGAAGGCGTGAAAAGCGCATGATAGGTTTTCCACCATGAACCTGCAGACCTCCACCGCTAGAGACGACCGCGCCCGTCCGGTCCATATCGGCGACCATTTGCGCGAGTGGCGGCAGCGCCGCCATTTGAGCCAGCTCGATCTCGCCGGCGATGCCGAGATATCGGCGCGCCACCTAAGTTTCGTGGAAACCGGCCGCGCTTCGCCGTCGCGCGAGATGGTCTTAAAGCTCGCGGAGCGGCTGGATGTGCCGTTGCGCGAGCGCAACGTGCTGCTGGTCGCGGCAGGGTTCGCGCCGGCGTTTCCGCAGCGTTCGCTCGACGACCCCGCGTTGAAACCGGTACAGCGAGCGATCGATCTTGTGCTCAAAGCGCACGAGCCCAATCCAGCCCTCGCGGTCGACCGCCATTGGAATCTGGTATCGGCCAACCGTATGGTGGCGCCGCTGCTCGAGGGCGTCCCCGAGCGCCTGCTCGGCCAGCCCTTCAATGTGTTGCGCCTGAGTTTCCATCCCGAAGGACTGGCGTCGCGCACCGTCAATCTCGCCGAATGGTGCGGGCATCTCCTGGAGCGGCTGCATCGGCAGTGCGAGACCACCGCTGACCCCGAGCTGATCAAACTCTATTCTGACCTCAAGGCCTATCCGATCCCGGCGCGCTCCGCGCCATTGTCATCCGACAACGTCGCGATCCCCTTCAAGATGCGCCACCACGGCGAGATCTTAAGCTTCTTCTCCACCACGATGGTGTTCGGCACGCCCGTCGACATCACGACCTCGGAACTGGCGCTGGAAACGTTCTTTCCGGCCGACGATCTGACCGCCGAGCGGATGCGGGCGATCGCCGCCAGCCTCGATAGAGCATGATCCGGAAAAGTGGAAACCGGTTTTCCGAAAAGATCATGCTTAAATAAGGAGCTGGATCATGGTCCGATTCAATTCAATCCATCGGATCATGATCCAGCGCGCTTGTTTCGCGTGCGGCTGGGCTTATCTTTGGAAGCATCGTTCCCGGAGAATACGCCGATGGCCGCCCTGAAACCGCTCAAGATCGATGTCGTCTCTGACGTCGTGTGCCCCTGGTGCTACATCGGCAAGAAGAGGATCGAGAGCGCGCTCGCGTTGGTGCCGGACGTTCCCGTGGAGGTGCACTTCAGGCCGTTTTTCCTCAATTCGTGGGTGCCGCGCGAGGGCATCAGCCGCGACGAATACCTGACCGCGAAGTTCGGCTCGGTCGAGGCTTACAAGGGCATTGCCGGACGCGTCGTTGCCGCGGCGAGCGAGGAGGGGCTGTCGTACCGGCCCGATCTGGTCAAGCGCCAGCCCAACACCATCGATTGCCACCGGCTGATCCATTGGGCGGAAGCGCAGGGCAAGGCGGCCGAGATGAAACAGCGTTTGATGGAATTGTATTTCCGCGATGGCGGCGATCTCACCGACATCGACGTGCTGGTGCAGGCGGCGGCCGATTGCGGGTTAGGTGCCGACGAGGTGCGGCGCCGTCTTGCGTCCGACGAAGACGTCGCACTGATCTCGGGCCAGGCGCAGGAAGCCTCCGACAAGGGCATTTCGGGCGTGCCGACATTTGTGTTCGCGCAGAAATACGCGGTGTCGGGCGCACAGCCGGCCGACCAGCTTGCCCGCGCCATCCGCCAGGTGTCGGCGGAGATCAACGCAGAGGCGGCGGAGTGACGCGATAGAGCGTCATTCCGGGGCGCGCCTTAGCGCGAACCCGGAATCTCCAGCCGCAAATCCGGTGCATCCGGGGGCCGGACAATAGCGCGCTCACCGTGTCCGCCACGCGCGGAGCAGGCGGGTACTGCGCCGCGCCAGGTCAAGCGCAAGCTGCCGCGAGACCAGCGCCGCATGGATCAACGCCAGCGCGGGATCGTTCTTGCGCAGGGGAATGAGCACGTCACCGATCGCAAAGCGGCCGCGCCAGATCGGATTGATCATGGGATGGTCGGGGCTTGCGGTGGAATCCGCCGATGCGATCATCGGGTCGGCGCAGAGATGCCTGGTGAGATCAAGCGTCAACTGCACGCCCGGCGAGAATTTCGCAAAACGCTCATCGACGCCGAGCTTGAAATAGAACGCGCGATCCTGATGCCGCAGCACGATGGCCGCCGCGACCGGCGTGTCACCGGCGCGCAACGTCACGATCTCGCATTGGCCGTTCTCGGCAAGCGCTCTCGTCGCGCGACGGATAAAAGCGGCGTCGCCTTCATCCTGCGCGAGCGCCGTGCCGCGCTCACCCTTCCAGCCGCCGGCTTCAAGCTTCATGAAAACCTCGATCGCCCCCGCGACCTCGTCCGGCGAACGTGCCGCGTCGAAGCTGACTGCGCCGTGTTCGGCGAGCCGATGGCGCTGGCGGCGCAGCTCCTTCAGTTTCTTGTTCCCCAGCGCCTCACGCAGCAATTCTTCCGCATCGCGCGTCGCATCCAGGCTGGCACGGAGATAGGATTGGAGCACGCGCGGACGCAGGTCCTCGCGCCTGAGGCTCTCGGTGAAGGCCTTCATGGCAGGGCCGCTCAGCGACATGTCGCGCAAGATCAGTGCGCGGGCGCCGGCCTTTCGCGCCTTAAGGGTCAATTGGCCGACGGCGTCGATGGCCGTGTCGCGATCGAGCGGCGGTGTGCACAGCGTGCCGTAGGGATGCGCGCTCACCAAAGCGGGCAGGGGAATCTTGTAAGCGCGTGACATCGAGACCACCGGCATCAGGCCGATCAGCCCGGCGTCGTTCCATGCGGAAAGCATCGAAGCGCCGGTGTGGCCGCTCGCCAAAGCGTCCACCGCCAATTCCCACTCCGGCAGATAGTAGCCGTTCGGCTCGATGGCGCGCTCGCTTAGGCCACGCCACAGGTTCGTGCCGATCGCAGTTAGTCTCATGAGGGCATCGGTGTTCGCCGCATGGCTGCGCCTGGCCGCGGCATCCCGCATCGATGCGCGACGAACCATCGCTGGCTCAGCAATATCGGCCACGTCCGTTTCCCCCTGGCGAAGGCAATCACGCTAGCGCAAAGTTTGGAAAATACTGTTGGCGACGAGCTGCGATTTGAACGGTAATGTTAATGGGTTGTTGACCCTTCGAGCGACGCTGGAGCGCGATGACCTTTCTTCGAATCGTCATCCCGCTCCAGCTCTTTGTTTGAGCATGATCTTTCTCGGAAAACCGGTAGCCACCCATCCGGTCGTGGCCCGAGGGCATGCTTTTCCGGATCATGCTTTAGATCGGCTCATAGCTTTCGGATGCGCAGGCGTCGTCGGCGTCAACGCGCCGGCGGTCGATGATGACGCCGCCGGATATCGTGATGCGGTAGGTTTGCGCGCCCAAGGGCTTGCCGTTCGCGGATGTGAGCTGCAAGGCCCTGACGCAGGCCGTCCAGTCCTGTCCGTGGAGGTCGCGATGCGGCGGCGATACCTGAACCTCGGCCGGATTGGACGCGGCGGTGAACACCGAATCAAGCTTTTCGCGGAGCATCTGCTTGACGTTGGGCGGCGGGTCGGATGGGGACGGGTCGCTCTCCTTGGCCCGCATGAATTCCGGCACCGGCGAACGGCTATCGGCAATCCCGCAAGCCGAAAGCGCAAGCGCGGTCGCCGCCAACAGCACCAAACCGATGACGGTCCCCCGCATGGTGCGAACCTATTCCCTTCGCCCAAGATTAAGCATTTGCCGCCCATCCACGCACCTCGCGGATGATCAATAATTGCTGATGTGCAGCCGGGGGAGCTTTTTCGGGGTTTGCCGTCGTCTGCCCAAGGGGATAAGTTTGCCGACAAACCGGGGCTGGGAGGGGAAAAACCAATGAAGACCTTCGCGGTGGCACTCGCTGTGCTGGCGTTGCTGGCGACGTCTGCGCAAGCGCAAGGCAAGCTGCGGCATAGCGACGACAGCAAACCCGAACAGAAGAAGCCGCAGGTGGACGACAAGGCCTACAAGGCCGCGCTTGAGCGCATTCCGGAGTCCAAGGAAAAATACGACCCCTGGGGTGTCGCGCGGCCCGCGGACGCGAAAAAATCGAGGTAAGAAGCTTTCGTCACTCCCTCACTTCATCGCGTGCGATGGCCGAAGCGGTCTTCGATCGATCGGCTATTCGCCACGGCAGCCTTGAAGCGGCGACTGCCTAACACGATCTCGCCGGTATCGAGGCGTACCTCCATAGACCGTTCGAACCGACAGCTGCGCATCGACACCGCCTGTCCACGAATTCCGCCGTTTGCCTTGGCGGTGTGCTTTTCGTCACGCGGACGTAACCATCCATCCCACTGCGGCTGGACAGAACTGCGGGCAGTCAGTTGTATGAGCGACTTAATCACGGAAAATCCGCATGATGGGAGACACCGACCATTCAGCTGGCCCGATGATCTTACATCGGGCTTGCAGCGCGGGAAAGCATCACGTGATTTTCACATTTGCGCGCAACCAGGCTGTTCTGCTGCCGGGATTCCTGCTGCTCGCCGTCATTCTGTCGGCCGCGGCACCGGCATTTGGTTGGGAGCATTGGGGAGGCGATCGCGGCGGGACGCGGTTTTCGAAGCTCGCCCAGATCACGCCAGCCAATGTCGGCAATCTCGTACGGGCATGGGAATTTCGCACCGGCGATTTGGAAGCCCGCGCGCCGGCCGTGATGGCGCGGACGAAATTCGAGGCAACGCCGCTGTTCGTCGAGGACAGTCTGATTTTCTGCACGGCGTTCAACGAGGTGATCGCGCTTGATCCCGGCAGCGGCGCGCAGAAGTGGCGGTACGATCCCAAGGTCTCAAGCAGCCAGCGTCCCGGAAACCGTTACGCCTGCCGCGGCGTGGCTTATTGGGCCGACGATCAGGCGGCCGAGAATGCCGCCTGCCGCAGCCGGATTTTCATGGGCACCAACGATGTCCGCGTCATCGCGCTCGACGCCAAAACCGGCATTCCCTGCGCCGATTTTGGCGACCACGGCGAAGTCAGGCCCGAGATTGGGATGTCGCTGCTCTGGCCCGGCGAATTCCAGATCACCTCGCCACCGGTGGTCAGCCGTGGCGTCATCGTGGTCGGCTCTTCGATCTCGGACAATGTGCGTGTCGACGCGCCGCTTGGCACCGTGCGCGCCTTCGATGCGCGAACCGGACGTCCGCGCTGGACCTGGGACCCGCTGGTTCACGACGGCATTGTCGCAGGCCACGCCAATGTCTGGGCGCCGATGTCGGTGGACGAGGAGCGTGGGTTGGTCTTCTTGCCGACGTCTTCGCCGAGCCCGGATTTCTGGGGTGGCAAGCGGCCCGGCAACGACGAGCACGCCAATTCCGTGGTCGCGCTGCGCGCAGAGACGGGCGAGCTGGCGTGGTCGTTCCAGACCGTGCATCACGATGTCTGGGACTACGACCTGCCGGCGCAGCCGACGCTTGCGCGCATCGATACCGGCGAGGGCCTGCGCGACGCCGTGATCCAGCCGACCAAGCAGGGTTTTGTGTTTGTGCTCGACCGCGACACCGGCAAGCCGATTTGGCCCGTTGAGGAGCGCGCTGTGCCACAAGGCGGCGCCGAAGGCGAGCAGCTGTCGCCGACGCAGCCGTTTCCAGCCCACGTGCCGGCGCTGATGCCGCAACAGTTTGCAACCGTCGACCTTCTAAAACTCGTTCCGGCCTTCGGCCGCTCGGCCTGCGAGGAAAAACTTGTCGGCTTGCGCAACGACGGCCTCTATACCCCGCCATCGACGCAGGGCACGCTGGAGTTTCCGTTTACGGGAGGTGGCGTCAACTGGGGCGGCGCGGCATTCGATCCCGTCAACCAGGTCCTCTATGCCAACACCAGCTACGCTGTACATATCATCAAATTGATGCCGCGAGCGGAAGCGGAAGGTTTCAAGCCGCCAGCCGGCTATGACCTCGGACAGCAGCGTGGTGCGCCTTTTGCGATGACGCGCGCGGTTGCGTTGTCGCCGCTGGGCCTTCCGTGCAACAAGCCGCCTTGGGGCACCCTCGTTGCCCTGGACTTGAAGGCGGGCAAAATTCTCTGGCGCTCCTCGGTCGGCACGACGGAAGACCGCGCGCCGCTCGGGATCGCCTTCCACTGGGGCACGCCACTCGTCAACGGCGTGATGATCACCGCGGGCGGGCTGGTTTTCACCGGCGCGATGGATGCTTACCTGCGCGCCTTCGATGCCAAATCCGGCGAAGAGCTCTGGCAGGGCAGGCTGCCGGTGCCCGGCGTCGCCAATCCCATGACCTATCTGTGGAACGGCGAGCAATATGTTGTCATCGGTGCCGGCGGTCATTCCGAGGCCGGCACCACGATCGGCGACAGCGTCGTGGCATTTCGCCTCGCGCGGCAGGACGAAGCGCCCTCGCTGTGGTCGCGTACCATCGATCGCCCCGGCGGGCGCTTCCTGAGCAAGGCGATCGCGTTTTTGCTGGTAATTGCGCTGACGGCGGTCGCGTTATGGCGCGGGCGCTTTAGCGCGAAGTCGCCGAGCTAGCGTGGGCGCGAATACCGCAGTCAGAACCGCCCGCAACAAACTCGGCGTCGAGCCCGCCCGGCTTGAACCTTGTCCTCAATCTGGATGACCAACTCCCAGCGCATTGCCGGGAGGATGCCCGATGTCTCGCCGCTCGCTTGTTCATTTGATGGTCGCCGCCATCATCCTGCTTAGTGGCTATCCGGCGCTGGCCGAAAACCGCCTCGCGCTGGTGATCGGTCAATCGGCCTATCGTTCGGTTCCTGCACTGCCCAATCCAGCGAACGACGCCAGGGCGATGACGCAATTGCTGTCCGATTCCGGTTTTGAGGTGTTGGCGGCATCCGATCTATCGCAAGACCAGTTGCGCCAAAAGGTCAGCGAATTCGCGCGGCAGTTGGCAACCAAGGGTCCCGATACCGTTGCCCTGGTGTTTTATGCCGGCCACGGCCTGCAGATCGACGGCGAGAATTACCTCGTTCCCGTCGACATCGATGTGAAGCGTGAAGCCGATATTCCCATTCAAGCGGTGCGCCTCAACGATATCCTGAACACGCTGACCTCGGTGCCCAGCAAAATGCGGATCCTGCTGCTCGACGCCTGCCGCAACAACCCATTCCCCGAGATCAACAAGACCGCGGGCCACGGGCTTGCCATCATCGACGCCAAGACCGGCTCGCCCGGCACCTTCGTGTCGTTTTCGACCTCGCCGGGTGCGGAAGCCGAGGACGGCAACGGCAGCGATAGTCCGTACACGACGGCGCTGCTGGCGGCGGCCAGGCAGCCGGGGCTTCCGATTGAAGAAACCCTCAAGCGCGTCCGCCTCTCAGTCAACCGGGCGACCGACGGGCGACAGACGCCGTGGGATAGCTCATCGCTGACCGAGGATTTCAGTTTTCTCGCAGGCCCCACCGCTGCCGGTCCAAAGCAGGTTGCGACCAAACGCACGGTGGACGACTGGAAGCGCCAGTTGCAGGGCAAGCCAGTCGAGGTCGCCAATGAAATGATCGTCGGCGACGGCAGCGAGGAAGCCTATGAGGCCTTCGTCGCTTTGTACACGCAGCCGCCGTTCGGTCGGCAGGCGCGCGAATGGCTGGATCGCCATCGCCGCATGGTGGCGTGGAATATCGCCGTGATCACCAACACCGCGGCGGGCTATCGCACGTTCCTCGCGCAATATCCCGACAGCGATCTGGCCGCGACCGCGCGCAAGCTGGAAGAGCGGCTGCGCAACCGGCTCAACATCGCAACCACTGTAGCCGCCGTCGTGGGCGGCGCGCCCGGCGGGTCCGGTTCGGTGCCGTCGAACCCGATCGGCCCAACCAATATTTCGCTGCCGGGGCCGACATGTCCGTGCAACGCGCTGCCGTCGCCCGTGAAGAAGGTCGATGCGCCCAAGGCCAAGGATTCCAGTCCGCCCAAGCGCGCCGACAAGCAGCCGCCAAAGCGGGCGCGCGGCTCCGACGACGATGTCGTGGTCTATCGCCGCCCGCCGCCGCCCGATATGTACGAGCCCGCGCCGTCCATTGGCATCGGCATTGGCATTGGCGGCGGATTTGGCGGGGGCGAAAGGGGCGGCGGCATGCCGGGCCGGAGAGGCGGCTATTGACCCGGTCGCCTATCGCCTCCCGGATCTTGTTGGCGGTCGCTGGGAAACGCTATGACAGCATCGCGAAAGCGCTCGAGACCATCGCCACCGGCTTGCTGTCGGCGGCGCTCGAGAGCGTGACCCGGCCGAAGCTCATGGTGCGCCCGCGGCGAACCACCCGCGCCTCGGCGAGCACGTCCGACGACATCACCGCGCGCATGAAATGCGTGGTCTGATCGACGGTGGTCATCGGCCGGTAGCCGCGATTCGCGGCAAGATTTGCGATCACCATGGCGGTATCGGCAAACGCCATCAGGGCCTGCCCGCAGACCGTGCCGCCATTGCGGCACAGCCGTTCGGCGAACGGCATGCGCAATATCGCGCCCGGCTGCCAGTCGGACGCGGCGCCCGGTGGCGGTTCGTAGTCGATCGCTTCGATCGACAGGTTGAGATCAACCACCCAGGGTGCGAACACATCGCCGAGCACTCGTCGCGCTTCCTCGATGCCGAACTCGGCGGCAGTTGGCTGTTGCATCTTGAGATGACCCCCGTCCCATAACAATTTCGCGACGCATTCTGAACGCAACCGGCCGGCTTGAAAATGCCCGACTTGCGGGCCTATGCTGTCGCTCAGGTGGGTAGGGTCGTCATGTTTCGCCGGTCCATCATGATTGTCAGCGTGGTCGCCGTGGGCCTTGCGCTCAGCGGCTGCACCAAATGCGGTCCGATCTGGGACGACTGGATCCGGCCGCCGAATTCCTGCAAGTCGGACCACTTTTAGGGAGGCGCCCTTTTTGGAAGGCGCCCTTGGCCTCTTGGTCTGGGCGGTGGTATATTGCAGCGAAAATGCGGGCTGACCGGACCTGTCCGCGCGCAGCAATTGCCCAACATCAATCTGCTGGCGGATACGCCCTCCAAGACGCCGGAAGAGAAGGAAGCCGAGGAGGCGAGGGACAAGGCGTACAAGGAAACGCTGAAGAAGATACCCGACGCCAAGGTCTCTTCCGATCCGTGGGGCGGTGTACGCAGCCCGGACGCGCCGAAGACACCGGCTGCCAAGGCGGCCGCTTCGGCCAAGTCAAAGGCCAAGACGGGCAACAACCCGAACTGACGGCCCAGCCGGACACGGACCGAATTCCGGTGGCCCCGCTGCTGGGAGAAACGGCAGGGACTCGGGATTGGCTTCCGCGATCCCTATATGGGTCATGTCGTCATGTGTACCGGAGTTGCGACATGCCTTCGCGCCCGCGCGACCTCGCCAACCGGATGGCCGATCGCCGGTCTGGCGCGCGTCGTAAGCTGGATGACGGCTATCTGCGCGAGACCTTTACGCTGCCGCGCGACCAGGCGAGGGCAAAGGCCCGCGATTTCCTGAACCGTTATCCCAAGGCCGGCTACATGAGCGCGGTCGAAAGCTGGCGCGAGCTGCCCGGCGGCGTCATCGAATTTACTATGCGCCGCCTCCCGAGCGCCGACTAAGCCGGGCCCCGACTGAGCCGGGTGGCGATTGATTCAATCAGCCTGTTAGGGCGTTCACTTCACGTCTTCCGCAATCGGGAGAGAGCCTGCCCTCGGGCTTGACCCAAGGGTCCGCTTCGGGCGGCCCAACTCGCCGTTCAGCCAGCCTGTCACCAGCTCGGATTTCAACGGATCGAATTTCTCGCAACCAAAGCATTGGTGGCCGTGGGCCCCGCGGGCAGCCGGCAACTGCGTAAGCTTCACGACACGCCCGCAACGCGGACAACTGACCGTCGGATTCTCCCGTCCCATGCGTTCAACATGAGGCCGGCCGATGCGTTCGTCCATTCCAAAGGTCAGCGCGATTGGAGAATTTTTGACTCTGCGATTGCCAAGCAAGTTTCACCCTGTGCGCGTGAATCGAAAAAAATCGTCTAACGCTATTCGAATATCTTTTCCGGCGCGACCGTCAGCCGGTAGGCGACTTCGTTGGAGCCGTCCAAGACTTCCAGCAGATGGTCGCATAGCGGGCAGCGAAACTCGCCCTCTGTTCCGCGCCGGGAACCAAGCTCGATGCGGCGGAAGCCTGCACCGCATTCAGGACAAATGACGTCGCCTTTTCTCATGACACGAAAATATGCGCTGATAGCGCGACCGTTCCAAGACGGTGCGCGCGGCCCTTGAGAAGTTGTGATCGCCGATGTTCCGGGATCATCCCACAAGGACGGCCGATCTCACGTTGAAACGCGCTTCTTGCGCTTGGTCTTTGCGGCGGCGTTTCCGGCGGTGGCTTCGGTTCGGACCGCCTCGGCTTCCTTGGCTACCCGCAAGGCGCGCAAGCGTTCCATGTTCTTGCGCACCGCGACGGCTTCGCGCTCGACATCGGCCATCGCGCGAACCCCTTCCTCGAAAGCCAGACGTCGCCGATTGGCTTTGGCGATGCTTTCGGGCGATGGATCGTCTGATTTCTTGCCGGACATATGCCTTCTCGATCTGCCGCCTCGCCCATCTGCCTCAACGAGCCCGCTCAACCTTTTTGAGGGATCGAGCGGGCAGCAACGCCGTTCCAGTACATCCGTGGAACGGCGCGAAAGGGTCAAGCCAGCGACAGGTTTTCCGCGCTGGACTTGCCCCGCATCTTGTCGGCCTTGATTTCGAACGAAACCTTTTGGCCTTCGGCGAGGCCCGTGAGCCCAGCCCGTTCGACCGCACTGATGTGCACGAACACATCGTTGCCGCCGTCATTGGGCTGAATGAAGCCAAAACCCTTCTGGCCGTTGAACCATTTTACTGTACCTGTCGGCATATCTCTTCTCCAAAGCGCACATGCGCAAAACTCGCGTGACCATCACGCGACCAAATTCAATTTTGACGATGTTTCTGGAAGAAAAGGAGCCCGCAGGCGCATTCAACAAGGCACAGCGGCTAATCGAATGTTGGAGATGTATACACTTTTGCGCGAAAATACAAGGGCGGCAACGAAATCGGCCCCGTCGCGGCCGCCGGCACCGCCTTAGTCGAACGCCACGCCCATTCGTTTTTCCTTGCGCCAGACGATGTGGCAGGGCCGCCTCAATTGGTCGGTCGGAATGATCAGCGTGAAGCGATCGGGAATGAAAAGCGGGGTTACGACTTCGAGCGCAGCCCCGGTCTCCGAAAGGTTGCGAACGGTGCAGTCAATCCCATCGCCGCCGAACGAGATCGTCCCGGCCTTCAAGACGCGATGACGCGCAGCGACTCGATGCTCATCCATAAGGGCACCTGAGGTGGCACTTGGGTTACGAGGTGGCGAGACCATTCGCAAACAAGAGCTGAAATGCGGCTTACAGCAAACAAATTAGGACACCGTTAACCTCGCAGGTGGAAACAGGATGGGTGGTACTACTATCCCTGGGCCAGTGGCCGATCCAAACCAGGCCGCTGGCCGAGGCGGCAACAGGCCCGTGCGGTTTCAGATTTGCAAACCTTTGGAATTGTGTCGCGCGAACAAGTGCCGCCTTTGAATGAAAGTGGCCGCCAAATAGGGCGGCCTATTTCTTCAATTGGGAGAAGGCTCAAC
>VAZG01000156.1 GCA_005885285.1 Alphaproteobacteria bacterium
GCCGTTCGAACTCGAATTGACGGTGAATTTCGGGCGAAAGGAACCTTACGTTCAGGGCGACGGCTATGGCCATCTCGCCGTCGTCGTCGACAATCTCGATGCTGAGCACGCCCGATTCGAGCGCGAGAAATTGTCGCCCGGGCTACTGCGCGATTTCAAGCATGCCGGCACGACGCTCGCGCGCTTTTTCTTCGTCTCCGATCCCGACGGCTACAAGATCGAGGTCATTCAGAAAGGCGGCCGCTTCGGCTAGAGCCTGATCTCCGCGCAAACGCGGCAACGCGTTTGCGCGGAGATCAGGCTCAAACAAGAAGATGAGATCGTGATCCGATTCGATCCAATCGAATCATGATCTCGAGCAATCAACAACAAAGACCTATGGAGGACTGCCCATGAGAGAAGTTGATCGTCGAGGCAAATATAACCGCCGCATCTTTCTGCAGGGCGCTGCGACCGCAATTCCGGTCGTCGCCCTCGCGTCAAGCACCGGGATCGGCATCGAGGATGCATGGGCGGCCGACGCGACCGCGTTGGCACCCGCGACATTGAAGACCCTGGTGAAGGTTGCGCGCGATATCTATCCGCACGACTTCCTGGTCGACAGTTACTACATTACGGCGATCAAGCCTTGGGACGCGAAGGCGGCGAAGGACCCGGCTGTCAAAACGCTCCTTGAAGATGGCATCCGACGCCTCGATCAAGACGCGCAGGATCGGCACAAGGTTGCTTACGTTCAAGTCCCCTGGGAAGCCGACCGGGTCGTCTTGTTACAAGGGATAGAGCACACCGATTTCTTCAAGAAGGTTCGCTCTGATCTAGTCGTCTCTCTCTACAACCAGGAAGAGCTGTGGCCAAAATTCGGCTACGAGGGCTCATCGGCGGAGCACGGCGGCTACATCCACCGCGGCTTCAACGACATCGACTGGCTGCCGAAAGTCTGAAGGCTTCGCACAAAATTCGGTTGGGAGGACATCATGGCGAAATTTGATCTTAACGACGATGGCGTGGTCGTAATTGTTGGTTCTGGCGCCGGCGGCGGCACGCTGGGTAACGAACTGGCTCAGAAAGGTGTCAAGGCAGTGATCCTTGAGGCCGGGCCGCGCACCGAGCTGCAGGACTTCATCAACAACGAATGGGAAAGTTTCACGCAGCTTGCGTGGACGGACATGCGAACCACATCCGGCAACTGGCGCGTTGCCAAGGATTTCGCCAACCTGCCGGCGTGGATCGTCAAATCGGTCGGCGGATCGACCGTCCATTGGGCGGGCGCGTCATTGCGGTTCGACGAGCACGAATTCAGGGTCCGAAGCGCTTACGGCAGTGTACCGGGCGCAAATCTGCTCGATTGGCCCCTCACGCTTGCCGAAATGGAGCCGTGGTACGCCAGAGCCGAAAACAAGATGGGGGTGACCCGTACCAACAACATTCCCGGATTGCCCGGCAACAACAACTTCAAAGTGATGGAAGCTGGCGCGAAAAAACTCGGTTACAAGGAAGTCCATACCGGGCGCATGGCGATCAACAGCGAGCCGCGTGACGGCCGCGGGTCTTGCCAGCAAATCGGGTTCTGCTTCCAGGGCTGCAAGTCTGGCGCGAAGTGGTCGACGCTTTATACGGAAATTCCGAAGGGTGAAGCGACCGGCAACCTTGAAGTTCGTCCCAACAGCATGGCCCTCAAGATCGAGCACGACGCATCGGGCAAGATTACAGGCGTCGTCTATGCCGACGAAGCTGGAAAGACCCAGCGCCAGAAGGCGCGCATTGTGGCCGTCGCCGGCAACTCGATCGAGAGCCCCCGGCTTTTGCTCAACAGTGCGTCAAACATGTTTCCTGACGGCCTGGCGAACAGCTCCGGTCAGGTCGGCCGCAATTACATGCGTCACATGACTGGCAGCGTCTATGCCGTCTTCGACAAGTCGGTTCACATGTATCGCGGCACCACCATGGCCGGTATCATCCGCGACGAGGCACGGCACGATCCGTCCCGTGGCTTCATGGGCGGCTACGAAATGGAGACGCTGTCGCTAGGCCTGCCCTTCATGGCGGCTTTTCTTGACCCAGGTGCGTGGGGACGCTCGTTCACCGCCGCGATGGAAGGGTATCCGCACATGGCAGGGATGTGGCTGGTCGGCGAAGACATGCCGCAAGAGACCAACCGCGTTACACTTGATCCCAAAGCAAAGGATAAATTCGGCCTGCCGGTTGCGAGCGTCCATTACGACGATCATCCCAACGACATCGCAATGCGCGATCACGCCTACAAGCAGGGCTCGGCGGTTTACGAGGCTGTTGGTGCGACGGTGACCTACCCGACCACGCCCTATCCCAGCACCCATAACATGGGCACCAACCGGATGAGCGCGAAGGCGAAAGACGGCGTCGTGAACAAATTCGGCCAGACCCACGACATCAAAAATCTGTTCATTTCGGACGGCAGCCAGTTCACCACCGGCGCGGCTTGCAATCCGACGCTTACGATCGTGGCGCTTGCGATCAGGCAGGCGGATCAAATCGCCGGCGCCATGCAACGAAAGGAAATCTAACGCGTGATCCGGAAAAGCATGCCCTCGGGTTACGACCCGATGGGTGGCACGACTATTCGGCTGCGACGAGCCTCGGTGCGGCGCCCTTGAGAAAGTCGGGGGTGACCGCTGCGGCTTTCGATCGATAGATCAGGCATGAGCAGCGCAGCAACGATGCAAAATTATGCACTTCGCCGCAATGATCGATAACCTCGCTGTGAAGGCAGGTAAGAAATTTCGCGAGGCTCATGTCTTGCTTGCTCGCGATTTCTTCGAGCGTATCCCAGAAGGCCATCTCCAGCCGTATGGACGTACAATGGCCGTCGATGCGAAGCGATCTGGTCTGTGATTCATAGTCCCGCTGAGGTTGGTGAGCGAACAGCTGGCACATGACTACCCTCCCGATCTTTTTATAGCTTTTCCAAACGATATACCCGGTCGGCACAGGTCACAATGTCCCCTCGGTCCCGCATACGCCAATCGGGCAACGAGCTGACCAGTCTCTCCGAAGACCGCGGTGGATGGCCGGATCTGCCGTGAAAAAAACCCCGGCCGCCGGGCGGCCGGAGTTCTCAGGTTTAAAGAGGGAAATCAGCGAAGGATCAGTGCCCTAGTAACGTTTGCCCGTGGCCGCGGGATCGCCGACAGCGCCGCCCGTGCCTTTAGGCGCTCCGCCGGAGGCACCCACGGTACCTCTCACGCCGCTCTTGGCAGTGACGCCGGCCTTTTCTCCGGGCGCACTCTGCTGTGCATTGACGTCCTCGTTGCTGCCGCCCGACACTCCTCCCTGCATGTTGGTCCTGCCCTGCGCTCCGCCGCGGATTTGGGTATCGGATGAGACGCCTTGCGCCAACGCGGGTCCGGCAAGAATGGCCGACATTGCAACTACGATCGCTGAGGTTTTCACTAGCTTCATTCACTTCTCCCAAGTCTGACTTGTCGCAAGTCTGATTTGCGATGAACGGCCCGGCTAATCGACACGCCGTCCGCCTGTACTGGACCCGCTCATCGCACAGACCAAACGTGTCACGAACGGCGCATTCGCCATGCAAACCGCCCGGTGTGGTCATCGTGCAGGGATTTCAGGGTCATTTCACGAAACCTTGGCCACGGACCGACCTCATATGCGGCAGCAACAACTTGGCCCGACGCTACTTCACGAAAATTCCGCGAAATGACCTTTTTGACGCATGCATTTGGTTCAGCGGCCGCTTAAAATTGGCAGCCCGCCTCGAATCGGCCCGAGAATTCATGCCCGTCCGCCAGCTCCCCGAACAAATCGTCAACCGCATCGCCGCCGGCGAAGTGGTCGAGCGCCCCGCGAGCGTGGTCAAGGAATTGGTGGAGAACGCGATCGATGCTGGTGCCAGCCGGATCGATATCTTCAGCGATGGCGGCGGACGGCGGCGGATCGGCATCACCGACGATGGCAGCGGCATGACCCGTGGCGATCTCGCACTCGCAGTCGATCGCCACGCCACTTCGAAACTCGACGACGAGGACTTGCTCGAGATCCGCACGCTGGGATTTCGCGGCGAGGCGCTGCCCTCGATCGGCGCAGTGGCAAAACTCGGCATCACCACGCGTCATGCAACCGAGCCGCATTCCTGGTCGCTGTCGGTCGAGGGCGGGGTGAAATCCAAGATCATGCCGGCGGCGCTGTCGCAGGGGACCCGCGTCGAAGTCAGCGATCTCTTCTATGCGACCCCGGCGCGCCTGAAATTCCTCAAGACCGACCGCACCGAGGCCGAGGCGATCCGCGAGGTGGTGCGGCGGCTTGCGATGGCGCGGCCCGATATCGCATTTACGCTGGCCGGCGAGGAACGCAGCCCCGTTACCTGGGCCGCCGCGCTTCCGGGCGCGGCCGGCCGGCTGATGCGGCTCGGCGATATCCTGGGGTCTGA
Organism: Alphaproteobacteria bacterium; assembly: GCA_005885285.1. Lineage (GTDB taxonomy): Bacteria > Pseudomonadota > Alphaproteobacteria > Rhizobiales > Xanthobacteraceae > Bradyrhizobium. The sequence continues at coordinate 4,427 of VAZG01000156.1, forward strand.
TTTTCGTTCAAGCGCCATCGACGTGCGCAGCGAGCGTGACGGCGTCGTGGTCGAGGGCTTTGCCGCCGCGCCCTCGCTGACGCGCGCCAACGCGCTCGGGCAATATCTGTTCGTCAACGGCCGCCCGGTGCGCGACAAGCTGATCTTGGGCGCGGTGCGCGCGGCCTATGCCGACTATCTGCCGCGCGACCGCCATCCGGTGGTGGCGCTGTTCGTGACCTCAGACCCGCGCGAGGTCGATGCCAATGTGCATCCCGCCAAGACCGAGGTAAGGTTCCGCAATGCGGGCCTCGTTCGCGCGCTGATCGTTCATGCGCTGAAGGAGGGCCTCGCGCGCGAAGGCAGGCGCACCGCGGCCAATAGCGGCGACGCCGCGATCAGGTCGTTCCATCCATCGTTCGCGCCGCGACCTGTCGCATTTGCGCCAAAGCCCGGCAATTGGGACTGGCGGCGCTCGCCTTCTTATCCCGCCGGCCCGATGCCGTCGTTCGAAGGTGTGGCGGCAGCTGCTTTTGCCGAACAGGATCAGGCGGCCTTCGACGTCGGCGCGCCCTCGGCCGACGTGCGGTTCGAGGCCCAACCAGCGGCCGATCTGATCGATCGCCCTTTGGGAGCGGCGCGAACGCAACTCCACGAGACCTACATCGTGTCGCAAACCCGCGACGGGCTCATCGTCGTGGATCAGCACGCCGCGCATGAGCGCATCGTCTATGAGCGACTGAAAGCGTCGCTGGCGCACAACGGCGTGCAGCGGCAGATCCTGCTGATCCCCGAGGTCGTCGAAATGGACGAGGCAACCGTGGAGCGGCTCTTGGCGCGCACCGAAGAGCTTTCGTCATTCGGCCTTGCGGTCGAATCCTTCGGCCCAGGTGCGGTGGCGGTGCGCGAGACGCCGTCGCTGCTCGGCAAGACCGACGCGGGCGCGCTGCTCCGCGATCTCGCCGAGCACATGGCGGAATGGGACGAAGCGCTGCCGCTGGAACGCCGGCTGCTCCATGTCGCCGCCACCATGGCCTGCCACGGCTCGGTGCGCGCCGGACGCCGCCTCAGGCCGGAAGAGATGAACGCGCTGCTGCGCGAGATGGAAGACACCCCCAATTCCGGCCAGTGCAATCACGGCCGCCCGACCTATGTCGAGTTGAAGCTTTCCGATATCGAGAAGTTGTTCGGGCGGAGGTGAAGCCCGTTGTCATCGTCCTCGAAAGCGGACGATCCAGTACGCCGGGCCGCTTGAGATTTAGCGTTGAAGCCTCTGGAATACTGGATGCCCCGCTTTCGCGTGGCATGACGAGTCATGATGGGGCAACCGCGCGCAAAAACACAAACTCCGTATCGTCGTACACCCGCCGCTCCAGTTCCTCAAATCCATCCGGCGCAGCGAACGCCGCCGCCTTCGCTTCCTCGACTACCAGCAGCGCGGCCGGCGTCAGCCAGCCGCCGTCGCGCAGCGAGGCCAGCGCTTTTTCGGCAAGACCTTTTGCGTAGGGCGGATCGAGAAACACCAACGCGAACGGCTCGAGGGGATGCGCCGGGCCGAGATTGGTGGCGTCGCGGCGGAACACTTTGGTGACGCCGCCTAGCCCCAGCGCCTCGACATTGTTGCGCAACAACGCGCGCGCCTCGGCGGCGTTATCGACAAACAGCGCGAATGCTGCTCCGCGCGAGATCGCTTCGATCCCGAGCGCACCGGTGCCGGCAAACAGATCGAGCACGCGGGCGCCTTGGAACGGATTGCCATAGGCATGAACGAGAATATTGATCACCGACTCGCGCAGTCGGTCCGCTGTGGGGCGGATCTCGCGCGATGACGGCGAGACGAGATTGCGGCCCTTCAATCGTCCGCCGACAACGCGCATGAGTGCTCTATTCGTCCCGCGGCTTGAGATCGCGCTTGCCGTGATAGCCGCGTTGCGGGCGGCGCGGCGGACCGTAGCCGTTGGCCTCCGCCTCGTTACGCGCCCTCGCCTCTTCGCTGCCGGTGCGCTGCACCAGCACGCGGCGGCCCTTGCGGTCCGCGATCAGGGCGCTCTTGCCCGATGGCTTAAATGGCTTCTTGCCGTGCGGGGCATTTTCGCCGGGCGTGTCGTGCACTTCACCCGGCATCGGCCGATTGAAATCGGCACCAGCAAGCGCGGCAATCTTCTCACCGAGTTGTTCGCGCAGCACGCGGGTCTTGACCTCCTCGACCTGGCTTTCGGCGAGTTCGCCCAACTGAAATGGACCGTAGGATACCCGGATCAGCCGGTTCACCTCGAGACCGAGATGCGCCAGGACATTGCGCACCTCGCGGTTCTTGCCTTCGCGGATCGCAAACACCAGCCAGACATTGGCGCCCTGGTCACGCTCCAGCGTGGCGTCGATCGGACCGTATTTGACGCCGTCGACCTCGATACCCTTCTTCAACTCGTCGAGTTGCCCTTGCGTCACCTCGCCATGGGCACGGACGCGATAACGCCGCAGCCAGCCGGTATCGGGCAGTTCGAGCGCGCGCGCGAGCCCGCCGTCATTGGTGAGGAGCAGCAGGCCCTCGGTGTTGAAATCGAGCCGGCCGATCGAGATCAGCCGCGGCAGCCCCTCCGGCAGATTGTCGAACACCGTCGGCCGCCCCTCCGGATCGGCATGCGTGGTCATCAGCCCGCGCGGCTTGTGATACATGAAGAGCCGTGTGCGCTGGCGCGGCGGCAATGGCTTGCCATCGACGGTGACAACATCGTTCTCGGTGACATCGAGCGCGGGCGAATTGATGACGCGGCCGTTGACGGTGACGCGGCCCTGCACGATCCATTCCTCAGCATCGCGGCGCGAGGCAAGTCCCGCGCGCGCCAACGCCTTGGCGATGCGTTCGCCCGATTTCTTGACGCGCGGAGGCTGCGGCGCGCGTTTTTCGAATTCGCCCTTGCGCTCGCGGTACGCGCCGCGGCCGCCGAAGGCCGGTCGTTTGGCGAAGATCTTGCTGTCGTCCTCGTTCTCCCGGCGCGGCCGATCGTCGCGCGCAGCGCTGCGCGGGTGTTCCTGCCAGTCGTTGTGGCCTTGGCGCGGACGCTCGAATTTCGGACGCTCGCGAACCGGGCGATCACTCTTGAATCGTTCACCCTGGGGACGATCCTCGCGCGAACGCGAAAACCGCGGGCGGTCATCGCCGCCGCGGTCCTCACGCGCCTTGTCGTAGCGCGGCTTGTCGTAACCGCGCTTGTCGAAACTTCTTGTGCCCTCGGGGGAGGGATGCGAATTGCGGCCGGCACGGTCGGGCGAACTCGCATCGCGCTTCTGCCACGGTTTCGCATCGCCGCGGTCATGGCCACGATCCGGGCGGGTGCCGAAATCCTTCCGCGGGCCCCGGTCAGGCGCACCCCGGGAAAACTTCTTGTCGCCGCCGAATTTTCTCTCGGGCCGATCTCCGCGCGGTCGGTCACCGTCACGCGGCGGACGATCGCCATGGGGCCGATCGCGTTGCGGCCTGTCACCCTGCTTGCGAAAACCTTCACCACCCGGGGTGTACGGCCGCTTGTCGCCGAACTTCTTTTCGGAGAAACGTGCGGCAGGCCGTGCATCGTCGCGATCCCGACGCGGCGGAGCGCCCTCACGTTTGCCGGCGTAAGGTTTGCCCGAGCCAGAATACGCCTTCTTGCCATATGATGGCTTGGCGTCATCGCGCTTGGCGAATTTCTTCTCCGGGCCCCGGGCGCGGCCAGAACGGCCCTTGCCGCCAGGCGGCCGGTCACGCCGGCCGCGGGAAGCGTTGTCTTTATCGTTGTCGCGGGGCATGAATGGTCTCATTTCGGGTGCAGGGTGCAGGTCAAATGGCGCTTGTGCGCGCTCGCTTTTCGAGCCGCATGGTCACGCAAAACCGGTATCCACTTTTGCTGAAGGCGCATCTAGTAGCAGGTTTCTTGCGATGATACGAGGCATGAACGCCCCCTCTTTCATGGATTTGGCGCTGAAAACGGCAGAAAACGCCGGGAAATCCGGCGAGGTTCCGATCGGATGCGTGATCGTGCGCGATTACAAGGTCATTGCCACGGCCGGCAACCGGACGCTGACCGACCGCGATCCGACCGCCCATGCCGAAATATTGGCGCTCCGGCAAGCCGCCGAGACCATCGGCACCGAGCGGCTGGTCGATTGCGACCTCTACGTCACGCTGGAGCCCTGCACGATGTGCGCCGGCGCGATCTCGTTCGCACGGATCCGGCGGCTCTATTACGGCGCGGCCGATCCCAAGGGCGGCGCGGTCGATTCCGGCGTGCGCTTTTTTGCTTCGCCGACCTGTCATCACGTGCCCGAGGTGTATTCGGCTGTGGGCGAGCGCAAGGCCGCGACGCTATTGAAGGAGTTTTTCAGGGAGAGGCGGTAGCGACAGCCGTCATCATCCGCAAAAGCGGATGATCCAGTATCCCAGAGACAACTGCGATTAATCGATAAGCCGACGGCGTACTGGATACCCGCTTTCGCGGGTATGACAGGTTACAATGTGGCTACTCCGCCAGAAAAAACTCCCGCAGCAGCCGCGCCGTCGCGTCCGGATTCTCCTCGGTGAGAAAGTGACCGGAATCGACCGGCGATCCCGAAACATTCGTGGCCCATTGCTTCCAGGTGTCGAGCGGCGTCGCCGCGGCGCTGGCAATGCCGACGTCGCCCCACAATGCCAGCATCGGTATGGTGATCTTCCTGGCGGCTTCGAAATCGGCCTTGTCGATTTCGTAGTCGGCATAAGCGCCGGCGCGATAATCCTCGCACATCGCGTGCACCCTCGAGGGGTCGCGGAACGGCGCGAGATAATGCTCAAGCGCGCGCGGATCGATGGCGTCGAGGGTTTTGGTTTTGGTCTGGCTCGCCATCTTCTGCTTGAGGAAGAAATCCGGATGGCCGCCGATCAAGGTTTCCGGCAACGGAAAAGGCTGCGCCAGGAATGTCCAATGATAGATTTTCAGCGCATAGAGCCGGTTGATGCGCTCCCAGTAATTATAGGTCGGCAGGATATCGAGCACGGCGAGCCGCGACAGCCGGCCGGGATGATCGAGCGCCAGACGATACGACACGCGGCCCCCGCGGTCGTGGCCGGCCAGCGCGAAATGCAGGTGGCCGAGTTGCTCCATCGCCTCGACCATGGAGCTTGCCATCGCGCGCTTGGTGTAGGGCGTGTGGTCCTTGTCGCTTTCCGGCATGTCCGACCAGCCATAGCCCGGCAGGTCGGCAATGATCAGCGTGAATTTGTCGGCAAGCTGCGGCGCGACCCGGTGCCACATCACGTGGGTCGACGAAAATCCGTGCAGCAGCAACAGCGGCGGGCCGTTGCCGCCGACGCGGACGAATATCCGGCCCGACGAGGTGTCGATCCATTTGGACTGATAGCCAGGAAACAGATCGACGAGATCGGGCATTGTTACACTCTCACGTCATCATCCGCGAAAGCGGATGATCCAGTAAACCTAAGGCCGCCGTCAACAACAGCCGCCGCGGCGTACTGGATATCCCGCATGCGCGGGGTATGACGATCGTTGGTTCAAACTTTGTTTGTCGTTGCTGCAGGCAGCTTCCGGATATATTCCACTTCACACGCCCGAGCATCAAGAACCGTAACTTGAGGAAATGCCATGTCGATCGATTTCGAGATTCCGGCCGAGGCCAAGGCGATCCGCGAAAGGGTACGCAAATGGGTGCAGGAAGAATGCATTCCGGCGGAGAAGGAACTGGACAGCAAGCCGTTCGACGAGGTGCTCGGCAGGCTGCGGGCCAAGGCGCGCACGCAAGGGTTGTGGTGCCCGTTCGTGCCAAAGGAATATGGCGGCATGGGACTGGGACCGCTTGCCAACGCGCTGGTGCAGATGGAGCTCGGCGAAAGCACGCTCGGCGCACTCTCGATGAATACGCAGGGGCCGGACGACGCCTCGATGATGACCATCCTGGCGCACGGCACCGACTATCAGAAGGAAAAATTCTTAAAACCGCTGCTCAACGGCGACAAGCGCATCTGCTTCTCGATGACGGAAAAGGCGGCGGGCGCCGACGCCACCGGCATGCAGACCACGGCCGTGAAAGACGGCAACGAGAATTATATCCTGAACGGCGAGAAGTGGTTCTCGTCTTCCGCCAGCGTCGCCGACATGGCGCTGGTGATGGCGAAGACCGATCCGAACGCGCCGCGCCACAAGCAGTATTCGACCTTCATCGTCGAACTGCCCAACTCCGGCTACCGGATCAAGCGCAACGTCAAGAATATGGCGATCGAAGGCCCGCATGCCGACCGGATTTCCGGCGGCCACTCCGAAATCGAGATCAGGGATCTCACAGTACCGGCTGACAATCTCCTGGGTGGCGAAGGCAATGGTTTCAACATGGGCCAGCACCGCCTCGCCTATGGCCGGCTGCGTCATGGCATGCACAACGTCGCCAAAGCCCAGCGCGCGCTCGACATGGCGGTGGCGCATATCACCAAGCGATCGACCTTTGGCGTGCTGCTGGCCGATCGCCAGGCGGTGCAGTTCATGCTCGCCGAATGCGCGAGCGAGCTTTATATCGGCCGGCTGATGCTGCTGCACATCGCCTACAAGGCGGAAAAGGGCATGGATCTGCGGCAGGAGAACTCGATCGCTAAAGTGTACCTGGCGCACATGGTGCACAAGGTGATCGACACCGCGATCCAGTTGCACGGAGCGCTCGGCTTCAGCCAGGATACGCCGCTGGCGAAATGGTACACACAGGTCCGTGCGCAGCGATTGGTCGATGGCCCGGACGAAGTGCACAAATGGAGGGTCGGCCGCAACGTCATCAAGGCGTTCCGCGAGCACGGCACCACCGCGCTCGCCGCCGGCGGCGATTTGCTATAGGGCGAGATGTACCTGGCGAGATAAAACGAATGTCATTGCCGGACTTGATCCGGCAATCCATCCTCTTCAAAAAAGTTCTTACGGAAGATCGATGGATGCGCGGGTCACCCCCGCGCATGACGAGCGGAAAATTGAACTCCCACGCGTCATTGAAATGGATCGCCTTTGATCGTAGCTCGGGTTTGCCTGACCCTGCGCAGCGCGATCGGCGAGCCGTCCGACTGGAACAGCAATTCATATCTCTTGCCGCTTCTATCGGTGGCGACGCAGGAGATGCTGGCGACCTGTCTCGCCGCGAAGTTTCCGTACTGCTTGCATAACCCAGCCGACAATTCGACCGACGGCACCGGCAGGCCATCGACTTTCGGCCTCCCCTTGGAGTTCAGCAGCATCCGGTCGACGGGTAGTTCGTAGAGATTGTCCTGCGTCCTGCTGCCGTTTTCACCCGAGAACGAGATGATGTGACTGTCGTCCGCCGGATCGTCGAGTGCTATCGCGAAGTTGACGCGGCCCTTTTCGCTATGGAAGAACCCGACGGCCCTGCAGGCAAAGTCACGGCCCGCGACTTTCAATGTCGTGCACCTGCCCGACATCAACGCATAGATGTCAATGTCGGGGTCATGGTGTTCCATCGCGCCGGAAATTGGCGGCGGAGCAATTGTCTGGGAAACCGCGGAAGTTGCCAGGCAGGTCATGGCAACCGCGAGGATCTGCCCGCATCGGCGCATCGTCGTGCCCCCTTCAATAAGATAAGTGCCACACCGCCTCAACTGGATCACAGATTTCGCTCCCTTGCCACCGCCTGCCAGCCAATGTCGCGGCGGTAAAAGCCTTCCGGCCATTTGATGCGCTCGACTGCCGCATAGGCGCGCGCCTGCGCTTCGGTAACGGTCTTGCCCAGCGCGCAGACATTGAGCACGCGCCCGCCATTGGCGAGGATTGCGCCGTCCTTTACGATGGTGCCAGCATGAAAGATCTCGACGCCTTCGACCTTGGCGGCGGCGTCGATGCCCTCGATCACCGAGCCCTTGCCGTAGCTGCCCGGATAACCCCTGGTTGCCATGATCACCGTCAGCGCGGCGTCGTCGAACCAGCGCAAGCTGAAATTTTTCAACTGCCCGTCGGTGCATGCGATCAGCGCCGGCACGATATCCGACATCATTCGCAGCATCAGCACCTGACATTCCGGATCGCCGAACCGGGCGTTGTATTCGACGAGCTTCGGGCCTTCTGAGGTGACGATCACGCCGGCATAGAGCACGCCTTTGTAAGGCGATCCCATCGCCGCCAATGCGCGCAGCGTCGGCTCGATCATCTCCTCCATCACCCGCGCGCACGTCGCCTCCGTCATCACGGGCGCGGGCGAGTAAGCGCCCATGCCGCCGGTGTTCGGGCCCTTATCGCCGTCGAAGGCCCGCTTGTGATCCTGCGCGGTCGCGAGCGGCAGCGCGTGCTCGCCGTCGCACAGGGCGAAGAACGAGGCTTCTTCACCTTCCATGAACTCTTCGATCACGACCTCCGCGCCGGCTTCGCCCAGGCCGCCACCGAACATCATGTCGACGGCCGCGAGCGCTTCCCCCTCCGTCATTGCCACCACGACGCCCTTGCCGGCCGCCAGCCCATCCGCCTTGACCACGATCGGCGCGCCCCGCGTGCGGATGCAAGCTTTCGCCTGATTTGCGTCGGTAAAGTGTTCGTAGGCCGCGGTCGGGATATTATTGGCGCGGCACAGCGCCTTGGTGAACTTCTTGGAGCTTTCCAGCCGCGCCGCAGCCTTGGTCGGCCCGAACGCCTTGAAGCCGGCCGCGGCAAGATCGTCAACGATGCCTGCCGCGATCGGGGCATCCGGCCCGACCACGACGAAATCCACCGCATTGGATCTGCAGAAATCGATCACCGCGGCGTGGTCGGCGATATCGAGCGCCACGCATTCGGCCTCCCGCGCAATGCCGGCATTGCCCGGGGCGCACCAGAGTTTTGTTACCAGCGGAGACGCTGCGATCTTCCACGCCAGGGCATGTTCGCGGCCGCCGGAGCCGAGCAGGAGTATGCGCATGAATGCAGCCGGAGCCAGGGAGCCACAGAGGGAGCGTCAGAGCGGTTCGGTCGCACGAGTCCCCCTTCCCCTGCAAGAGGGGTAAACCACCGTCATTCCGGACGGCGCGCCCAGCGCCGATCCGGAATCTCGAGATTGTCTTGCACTGGTGCACTTCGAGCTCGAGATTCCCGGCTCATCGCGGAGCCTGTCATCGGGCGCGCATTCGCGCGACCCGTTGGCGATGCCCCGGAATGACCACGGTTAGTTATCGCGGGACGAGGCCGCGATGAGTTCCTGCAGGCTTGCGACATGGCGGGCGAACGCGCCCCGCCCGGCCGCCGTCGCGATCACCGTGGTTTGCGGCTTTTTCCCAACAAAAGCCTTGTCGACCGCGACATAGCCGGCCTTCGAAAGCGTCTCGATGTGGGCGCCGAGATTGCCGTCGGTGGCGCCGGTCAGCTTTTTGAGCCGGGCAAATTCGAGGCCCGCCGTGGCCGGAAGTGGGTTCAGCGCTGCCATGATTTTCAGCCGCAGCGGCTGATGGATGATGTCGTCGAGTTCGACGGCCATGGGCTACCTCCGACGCGCATCCGTTAACAGAGTACTCTGTATAACGGAGTACGTTGATCCACAAGCGCGATTGGCGCTGAAAGCCGAAAATCCCTACCTTGGACGGTAAACCCCAAAACCCGAATCAAGATGACTGCTGCGGAAAACCTGATCAACGCGCCGGAATTCACGGTCTCTGAGCTATCCTCCGCGCTGCGGCGGACGGTGGAGGATGCCTACGGGCATGTCCGCGTACGCGGCGAGATCTCTGGCTTCCGCGGGGCGCATTCATCCGGGCATTGTTATTTCGCGCTCAAGGACGAGAACGCCAAGATCGAGGCGGTGATCTGGAAGAGCGCGCTCTACCGGATGCGCTTCAAGCCGCAGGAGGGACTAGAGGTCATCGCGACCGGCAAGCTCACGACCTACCCCGGCTCGTCGAAATACCAGATCGTGATCGAGGCGCTCGAGCCCGCCGGCATCGGCGCGCTGATGGCGCTGATGGAGGAGCGCAAGAAGAAGCTCGCGGCGGAGGGCCTGTTCGACGAGGCCCGCAAGAAGCCGCTGCCGTGGCTGCCCGAAGTCATCGGCGTCGTCACCTCGCCGAGCGGCGCGGTCATCCGCGACATCCTGCACCGCTTGCAAGACCGCTTTCCGCGCCGCGTATTGGTGTGGCCGGTCAAGGTGCAGGGCGACGGCTCGGCCGAACAGGTCGCGGCAGCGATCCGCGGTTTTAACGCGCTGCCGGAAACGGGCAGGATTCCGCGCCCCGATCTGTTGATCGTCGCGCGCGGCGGCGGTTCGCTGGAGGACCTGTGGTCGTTCAACGAGGAGATCGTGGTTCGCGCCGCGGCCAGTAG
>VAZG01000157.1 GCA_005885285.1 Alphaproteobacteria bacterium
GTCCCGTTGTTGTATTCGACATCCCAGAAGTAAATGGCTGCGATGACGATCAGAAAGGCCGTCAACATTCGCATCTCATTCCCCCTTTCGCGCCTTCAGCGGAGTCTCTGCTGAAAATTAGCGGCTTGGAGTTCTGCCTGATCGAGGGGGCCAAGGTAGCAGTTCGTCAAATAGACGGCGCCCATGCCGAGCACGATCCCCAGCACGATGGCCACGACGGTCGGAACGACGAATTCCAGAGCAATCACTTTGTGGGTCATTGCGGACACTCGCTTTGACCTACCCCCAACGCTAGATGCCACCTTCCGCTGAGTCGGGGAATCGTTAATTTGCAAGCTTGGAACAGCGCAGCGGCTATTGTGCTACTGCGGTGGAGCTTCAAAAATGTCGCAGGAACGGCCGGCAAGAACGCCTGTTGTTTTATTGGGTCGCTCCCGGTAGAGCGGCCTGCACGGCACCCGCCTCTAGCGCCCCCCAAGGAAAAGGCGGGGCCGTGCCCGCAAGCGCTTCATGTCCCGAAGGTGCTTCATGTTGCGCGCTGCCTCGTATCGAACGAGGGCGTCGGCTCGGCAGACACGTCTATCGCGGTAGCGCAATAAGGGTAGGCGGGCGGGCGAAGCAAAAAAATAGTTCTATCCCATAATGATGTTCGCCGTGACCTAAGCCAAGGCGTAGCGTTATCCACTACTTAATTTACTTGGAGGGCTGGGGAGGCCTGCCATGACCGAGCTTCAAGCCAAAGTGGAGCGATTTGAAACGCTCATCGCCGACTGCGAACTGATTGCCAAGCTGGCAACGGACGGGGCGAAACGTAAGCTATATTTGGGACTCGCATTGCATTATCGCGAACTGGTCGGCGACCTTCGCCACGTGATTGCGATTGGCGATCACCATCGCGCTGACGTTCGCGATGTTTTGCACCCCTGATCATCTTCGGCGACCGGTAGATCTCTGACGACCCGCGTCCGGTGCGTATGCAGTGCGGCCATCTCACGCGAGCGATTCACGCGAGAGATGGCCGCCGCAGCCCGCCGGGGTACATCCGCCCGGACGGCAGCAAACTCCTGAGCAAGTCAGGAGCAAACCCAAATGATCAGCAGCGCCATCGGAAGACCGGCGCCCAAGGCGCCGCCAATCGTCAACGCGAATGCTGCAAGCAAATTTTCGTCGGCTTGGATCTCACGCCTGGACATACCGTCACTCCACCGAGCCCCCACGAGCATCAGCCCGCCGCCCAATGATGAACGATGAAAAAGCACGCGGCCGGGACAAGGTCGTGATGACGTTCGAATGCAGGTATTTGCCCGAACCAGCGCCGTCTGAGACTGAATCCTTATGGTTAAGAAATGGTTAACGTCATGTCGCCGATTGTGTACCCGGCCTGGTCGGGCAAATCGTGCGAATAATCTGGCCGTCACGCATTTTACGCAGGACGAATTCTCAAGGGTGAGAAGCCCGCCGATCTTCCAGTGGTCCAGCCCACAAAGTTCGAGTTCGTCATCAACCTCAAGCAGCTAAGACGCTGGCCTCAAAATTGCTCTCGCAATCCTCGCGCGCCAACGAAACAATTGAATAGCAGGGCCACGTCCGCCCTCGGCACGTTTGAGACATGCCGACGGACACTGACAAGGTCGCTATTCGGGGAAGACCGGAAGTGGGCCGCGCGCGGTCAAAGTGACGCGATTGACCCCCTCCGGACATTGCGGCTACCGGTTTCGGTCGAATGTGCCGCAGCCCAGCCCATACAGGGCCTCTTTTGAGTGGGCGTGGGATCGTGTAGTCTTTCCTCGAAGCTGCTCTTCGAGACGGGGATGTGCTGACGCCTCCGTTACAGCCGAATGGGCAGCGCAGATGCTCTCGGCAGGCACCGCATTTTCCTAAAACCGACAATCCTTTTTGTGCCGGTCGCTCTTAGTGAGCATTCGCAGTGCGCACGCATGCACGGCGACGATTGCGCGAAACTGTACTTCGACCGCAATGAGGGAACGCCATGAGATCAAATCTTGGAACATTCGCCACAGCGCTGTTGGCAAGCGCATTCGCCACGGCGGCGTGGTCGCAAGGACTGGGCCGCGTGGACTTCGAGACCTCGTGCACGCCGCAGGCGCAGGAGAAATTCGACCGCGGCCTGGCAATGGTGCATTCGTTCTTCTATCCTGACAGCGTCCAGGCCTTCACCGAAGCCGCTGCCGCCGACCCACAATGCGCGATCGCCTACTGGGGCATCGCGATCAGCCATCGTCCCAACCCGCTGATCCTGCCGCTGACCTCCACCATTTTGAAGAACGGATTGGAGGCGGTGGAGAAGGGTAAGGCGATCGGTGCCAAGACCGAACGCGAGCGTGACTGGCTTTTGGCGATCGAGCCTTACTACAAGGACTACGACAAGGTCGATCAAACGGAGCGCGGGCTTGCCTACGAAAAGGCGATGGAAGCGCTGATGCAGAAATATCCCGATGATCCGGAGGCGGCCATTTTCTACGCGCTTGCGCTCAACGAGACGGCGCTGCACAGCGACAAGACCTTTGCCAATCAACTCAAGGCCGGAGCCATCCTGGAAAAGATCGAGGCGAAACTACCGGACCATCCGGGCGTGCTGCACTATCTCATCCACACCTACGATTACCCGACGCTCGCCCAACGCGGTCTCGATGCCGCCAACAGATATGCCGAGGTTGCCCCCGCGGCGCAGCATGCCCAGCATATGCCCTCACATGCTTATTCCATGCTTGGGCTGTGGGCGCAGTCGGTGGCATCGAACACGAAATCGCGGGCAGTCGCCCAGGGACAAGCGAGCAGGCTCTGGCCAGGGGCGACGCATCCAGGCGAGCCGCACCATCTGGACTTTATGGAGTACGCCCTGCTGCAATTAGGACAGGAGGGACAGGCGAAGCAGGTACGCGACGACAGCAACGCCATAAGAAAGCTCGGGTTTGAATACTTCGCAAGCTATACCGCGCTTGCGGCCGTGCCGGCGCGCTTTGCGTTGGAGCGTCAGGCGTGGAAGGAAGCGGCTGCGCTTGAGCCGAGGGGCAGCAAGTTTCCACAGGCCGAGGCTATCACTCATTTCGCCCGCGCCATGGGAGCGGCCCGCAGCGGCGACCTCGCCAATGCCGAGCGCGACGTCGACAATCTCAAGGTAATTCGTACCACGCTGGAAAACGCAAGTCAGTCTTATTGGGCCTCACAGGTCGAAATCCAGACGTTGGCTGCATCGGCCTGGATTGCGCAAGCAAAGGGGGACAAGGAGACGGCGCTGAAGCTCATGCGCGCGGCGGCGGACCTGGAGGACGACAGCGAAAAGCACATCGCGATGGAGAACCGGCTGTACCCGATGCGCGAACTGTTGGGCGACCTGCTGCTCGAACAGCAACAGCCGGGACTAGCGCTAGCGGCATATGAGACTTCGCTGGTGTCGACGCCCAACCGGCTGCGCGGCTTGTACGGCGCAGCTAAGGCGGCGAAGGCCGCAAATCAGCCGGAGAAAGCCACGACATATTTCCGGAAGCTTGCTGAGATGACCAAAGACGCCGATACCGATCGGGTGGAAATCAGCGAAGCCAAGGCATCTTTGATGCAGTAGTAGGCTGCCGAGGCAGAGAATGAGCAGAACGGTTGCCGGCCGCACCGTCCGGCAGCCAACTGACGGCACAACGATCATGATGCGTTCGATCCTCATCGCCGCCGTTGCGGGAGTGCTGACCGCAGTGCTGGCTTCGTACTTTTTGACTGCACCTGCCCGCCAGAGCCAGACGGCGACGCTGGCCAGCCCGGACAATTCAGTGTCCAGGGTAGCCAATGCAGCCGAAGCGTGGCCGATCTGCTCGACCATGGCGGCAATGGTGGAAACGCCGGATTGGGCAGCGCTCGATCCCGATTTCGCAGCAGGCAAGCGAGCGATCGGCGCCGGCGATTGGGAAGGAGCGATCAAGGCTCTCACGAATGCGGCCCTTCGCGACGCCCGCAATGCGGATATCCAGAACTATCTTGGCTACGCGTATCGCAGGCTGCGGCAGTTCGATCCGGCAATGCAGCACTATCAGCAGGCTCTGACCCTCAATCCTCGGCACCGCAGCGCGCACGAACACCTCGGTGAAGCCCATTTGGCCCAAGGTGATCTGGCGAAAGCCAAAGAGCATCTCGCCGCTCTCGAGCAAATCTGTCTCATCCCCTGCGATGAATGCGACGATCTGCAGCGGGCGATCGCGGAGTACAACAAACTCGCGAACCGCTGATCGAATCCAATTCTCACCCAGCACAAGTGAGTGGATGGACCGCAGGCCATCGATAGCCAAATTAGACTGCACGACGGGTCTCACGCCCCGATTTTTCAGACGTCGGATTGGAACCACCATGTCGGCTGTTGGCACCTTCGGACATCACGCGATGTCCGATGTGAGTCCGGGATGCACCACAAAGCGGAAGTCCGATCACTCTGAATTTTATCAGTTCACGCCCAAGACCCGCCCCTTTGGCTCGATGCCGGTTGCGGATCGCAGTTTAACCAAAACGCTATTTTGTTGAAGCGGATCAACGTGATTTGGGTCGTCCAGTCCCCTGGCGAAAAATATTTCGCTTAACCCGTCGGGCAAATCACTCTTACAAATTCCCCCGTCTCACCCGAGAGAGGGGCGTTGGCCATCGTCACGAACGTTGGGTGGGATGCGGTGGACGCGGCAGCGTTTCGCGCGTGACGTTTCGCAGGGCGGTTTTTCCGTGAGCGACAACAAAGCGCGCCGACGAGAGATGTTGCAGCGGACGGCAAAACCGTGTGGTCCTGGCACCCGTTGCTGGTGTCAAGTTGGCGGAGGCAAGTCGGCCCAACCGGGTGCAGACTTTGCCGCTAATTCGCCAACGACGGTGACAAGACGAATTCGTCGCCGAGGAGAGCGCGGTATAAGCCGTTAAAACCATTGCGCAGGGAAGGCCGGACTGTGTCGGTGAACCTGTGGTGACTACGCTCGTGCGCTTTTTTGTTTGCGTGCGAGGCTGCGGGTGCATCGCGCACCCGGCTTTCCCTGCGCCCTCTCATTTTTCGAGGGTTGTCTGCGCAACAACTCGGGCGCCATCCGCGCCGCGAGAACGCGGCGTCGCGTTGAGATTTGGAATCCGGGGCTTTGCGGTATCGGCGAGGGGCATTATCGTGGCCGTCCAGACCTCGTTACGAAACCGCCGAGGTAACTGCCGAGGAAACTGCCATGTCCGGACCTTGTTGTTCTCTCCCTTGAAGCTTCGGGACATCTCGCTTCGCAACCGCATCGTGGTGCCGCCGATGCATCAATATTCCGCGGTGAAGGGATTTCCGACCGACTGGCATCTGATGAACGCCGGCAAGTTCGCAGCCGGCGGTGCCGGCCTCGTCGTCGTCGAATCCACCAAGGTCGAACGCCGCGGCTGCGGCACGGTGGGCGATCTCGGCATCTGGGATGACGCCTTCGTCGAGCCGCTGAGCCGGCTCGTGCGGTTCATCAAGGAGCAGAATGCGGTGGCGGGCCTTCAACTCGGCCACTCCGGGCGCAAGGCGCGCGCGAGGCGTCCATGGGAAGGCGACGGGCCGTTGCAGCGGACGCCTGAGATGGAGGACTGGGACGCCTGGACGCCGGTTGCGCCAAGCGCGCTTGCCCACAGCGAGCGATGGCCGGTGCCGAAGGCGCTGGAGCGCCATGAGGTGAAGGACCTCGTCCAGGCCTGGGGCAACGGCGCGCGGCGGGCGCATCAAGCAGGTTTTGATGTGCTGGAGCTGCACGGCGCGCACGGCTATCTCGTGCACCAGTTTCTCTCCGAGCGATCCAACCAGCGCAGCGATGAATATGGCGGTTCGGAATCAAATCGGATGCGCTTCATCACCGAGATCACGGAGGCCGTGCGCGCGCACTGGCCCGGCGACAAGCCGCTGTTCGTGCGGCTGTCGGTGGAGGACAATGCGGGCTGGGGGGTAGAGCAGAGCGCGCGGCTCGCCAAGCTCCTCAGGACCAGGGGCGTCGACGTGATCGATTGCTCGTCCGGCGGTATCACCGACCAGGCGCCGATCCTGGGCAAGGAAATCAAATACAATTATCAGGTGCCGCTGTCGGAATATGTTCGCCGCCACGCTGATATCATGACCATGGCGGTGGGCCTGATCATCCACGGCGATCAGGCCGAACAGATCCTGCAGCACGGACAGGCCGATTTGATCGCGGTTGGCCGGGAGATCCTCAACAACCCGAACTGGCCGATGGATGCTGCCTTGAAATTGGGCATCGAAGGGCCGTTCCGGAATGTTCCGCCGCAGTTCGGATATTGGCTCGGCACCCGCTCCAAGCGCGGTTTCGGCACCCAACCTTCGACATGGCAGGTCGGCTTGGCAGGCGGCTTGCAGGTCGGCCTTGAAGAAACCAGAAAGCTATTGTGATTTCCGCCTTTGATTTGCCCGGTCCATAATGAATGGGCCTCAACCGACAGCGAGAAGGCCTGTAATGCGGAAGAATTTCCTGTTTCTCTGTGGCGCGCTCACCGGAACGTGCCTGACGCTTCTCGTTACCGGTCCGCAAAGCGGGCATCTGGTCGCAGCCGCCAAAGCCGCCGCAAGTGCTGCGGATACTTACTCGCAGCTCAATCTGTTTGGCGAGGTATTCGAGCGCGTCAGGGCCGACTATGTCGAAAAGCCCGACGATACCAAGCTGATCGAGGGTGCGGTCGACGGCATGGTGACCTCGCTCGATCCGCACTCGCGCTACATGAACGACAAGGCCTGGCGCGAGATGCAGGAGACGACGTCGGGCGAATTCGGCGGCCTCGGCATCGAGGTCACGATGGAAGAGGGCCTCGTCAAGGTGGTCTCGCCGATCGACGACACGCCGGCGGCAAAGGCCGGGATCATGTCGGGCGACCTGATCAGCCAGATCGACGGCGACGCGGTGCAGGGGCTTTCGCTCGAGCAAGCCGTCAACAAGATGAAAGGCGCGGTCGATACCAAGACCAAGCTCACCATCCTGCGCAAGGGCAAGGACGCCCCGTTCGACGTTTCGATCACCCGCGAGATCATCCACGTGCGTCCGGTCCGCTATCACGCCGAGGGCGGCGACGTCGGTTATATCAGGATCACCTCGTTCAACGAACAGACCACCGACGCGCTGCACAAGGCGATTTCTGATATCTCAAAGGAGATCCCGCCGGAGAAGCTGGTCGGCTACGTCGTCGACCTCCGCAACAATCCGGGCGGGCTGCTTGATCAGGCCGTCTCGGTGTCGAGCACATTCATGGCGCGCGGCGAGGTCGTTTCGACGCGCGGCCGCAACCCCGAGGAGACCCAGCGTTTCACCGCGCATGGCGGCGACCTCATCAAGGGCAAGCCGCTGATCGTTCTGATCAACGGCGGATCGGCGTCGGCTTCCGAAATCGTTGCCGGTGCGCTGCATGATCACAAGCGCGCAACCCTGATCGGGACGCGATCGTTCGGCAAGGGTTCGGTGCAAACCATCATCCCGCTCGGTGCAGGGAACGGGGCGCTGGCGCTCACCACCGCGCGCTATTTCACGCCGTCCGGACACTCGATCCAGGCCAGGGGCATCACGCCCGATATCGAATTACTGCAGGATGTGCCCGACGAGCTTAAAGGCCGCACCGACACCAAGGGCGAGGCCTCGATGCGCGGCCACCTTTCCGCCGAAGGCGCGGAGCAGGGCGGCTCGCAATCCTACGTGCCGCCCGAAGAGAAGGACGACAAGGCGCTCAACGCGGCCTTCAACCTGTTGCGCGGCGTCACCGTCAACGCCAACGTTCCACCGCAACCCAAGGCGGTCGTCCCGAATTAGGCGGCGCCCGGCGCGTGCCGGCGCTTTCGCGTCTGGCCCGCTGCCAGCGTTGCGACGCGTTCGGCGTGCGCGGAGAACAACCCCTTGAGCTCCGCGGCCGGTTTTGCAGGGCTGAACAGGTAGCCTTGCATCTCCGAACAGCCAAGCATGCGCAGCAGCCGCTGCTGTTCCCCGGTCTCGACGCCTTCCGCCGTGGTCGTCATGTTGCGCGCGGCAGCGATGTTCACTACGGCCTGTACGATGCTGGAGGAGCCGCCGGGCTCGCCGATATCGTTGACGAAGCAACGGTCGATCTTGATCTTGTCGAACGGGAAACGCTGCAAGTAGCTGAGCGAGGAATAGCCGGTGCCGAAATCGTCGAGCGCGATGCGCACGCCGATGGCGCGAAGCTGGTGCAGGATCGCGAGCGCGGTCTCGTCGTCGCGGATCAGCACCGCCTCGGTGATCTCGAGCTCCAGCCGGCTGGCCGGCAGGCCGGAGGCGGCGAGCGCCGCCATGATCTTCAGCGCCAGCGTGCCGCTCTTGAACTGGACCGGCGAAACGTTGACCGCGAGGTTGATGTCGCTGGGCCAGGTCGCCGCCTCTCTGCAGGCCGTCGTCAGCACCCATTCGCCGAGCTGATTGACGAGACCGGTTTCTTCCGCGATCGGGATGAATTCGGCCGGCGAAACCATGCCGCGCTCGGGGTGCCGCCAGCGTACCAGCGCTTCGCATACGGTGATCTCGTTGCTCTGAAGGCTAAGGCAAGGCTGATAGTACACCTCGAGTTTACCGCCGGATATCGCCTGGCGCAGATCGCTTTCCAGCCTGCGGCGCGCCTTGACCTCCGCATCCATGTCGGGTTCGAAGAAACGGTAAGTCCGTCGTCCCGCCGATTTGGCGGCATACATCGCCATGTCCGCGTTCTTGAGGATTTGTTCGAGATCGGCGCCGTGGTCAGGCGCGAGCGCGACGCCGATGCTGGCGTCGGTGGTCACTTGATGACCGAGACAGTCATAGGGCTCTCTGATCGCGTTGAAAATGTCGTT
>VAZG01000594.1 GCA_005885285.1 Alphaproteobacteria bacterium
CGCACCGACAGCACCTTTGCCATCATCTTCTGGATGAACCTCATTCAGTTCCCGCTCGCCCTGGCCGGTTCGGATCTGCTGTTTGCGAGCAGGATTCTGCTCTTGCAAATTCCCGCGGTCATCGCGGTCGGGATTTCCGGGCTTGCGTCGCACTATTGCCTGGCGAACGCTTTCCGCGCCGGCGATGCCACCGTGGTGGTGCCGCTCGATTTCATGCGTATTCCGCTCATCGCAGTGGTCGGGTGGTGGTTCTATGGCGAGGAGAGCGAGGCGTCGCGGGCGAGCGGCCTACCGGTGGCGGGCGCAATCGCCCCTGAGCGCACGTCCCGAAAGGCGCCATAATTGCCTGCCGCTCGGTCAGGCGCTTCACTTTCACACTTTGGTCACCATTGCGGCGCTTCCATCGGGACTCGCGAGCTGGGATCGCGCTTAAGTACCACGGTCGGGGACGATGATCGCGAAATCTCTGCGAGAATTCAGCGCCGCTGGGTGGATTTTCGTTCTCGGCGCTGCGCCGGCAGCCGCGCAATTCGGAAGTCCCGCCGGGGCACCTCCGGCGGCAGGCGCGCGCAGCCAAGCCTGCCTGCGGCTCGAAAGCCAGCTCGCCATGATCGATCGCGGCACATTCGAACCGGCCAAGGCCGAGCAGATCAAGCGCCTCGAGGATGCCTCGGCCAAGCAACAGGCCGAGCTCGATCGGCTGGGGCAGCAGGCGCAGAAGCAGGGCTGTCAGGGTGGGGGATTCTTTGCGCTCTTCAGCGGGCAGTCGCCGCAATGCGCCCCGCTCAACAATCAGATCCAGCAGATGCGCGCGAATCTGGATCGCTCGCTGATGGACATTCAACGGCTGCAAGGCAACAGCGGCGAGCGCGAAGGGCAGCGCCGCGGAATCCTCACGGCGCTCGGCCAGAACGACTGTGGCCCGCAATATCGTCAGTACGCAAACGCCGGTCCGGGCGGCTTTTTCGAGCAGCTGTTCGGCGGTGGCCCATCCGTGGCGCCGGGCGCCCCGCTCGCCGGCACCTATCGTACCTTGTGCGTGCGCACCTGCGACGGGTTTTATTTCCCGATCTCGTACTCGACGGTGCCGAGCAGGTTTGCGGAAGACGAGAGGCTCTGCCAGCGACTGTGCCCAGCAACCGAGGTGTCGCTCTACAGCTACCGCAACCCCGGGGAGGATGTGGCGCGCGCGGTGTCGGCCAGTGGTCGGCTTTACACGGATCTCCCGGCGGCGTTCAGCTACCGCAAGCAATACAATCCATCCTGCAGCTGTCGGTCACCCGGGCAGTCCTGGGCCGAGGCGCTCAAGACGGGCAGCAGCGACGACACCGTCGAACGGGGGGATGTCGTGGTGACGGAAGAGGGTGCAAAACGATTATCGCAGCCGCGTTTCGACGCGCAGGGTAAGCCGATCAAATCGGATCGTCCCGCTCCCGCCAGCACCCCTGCTGCCGCGGCGAACACCACGCTGCAGCCGGTCGTCGACTCAACGCCCGCTGCCGAGGAAAAGCCGGAGCAAGACCCCAGCAAGCGCAAGGTGCGTTCGGTCGGGCCCAACTTTTATCCGGTGCGGTGAGCGCAAATCGTGATTTGATCGGGGGTGCGCAACCGGCTCCGCAATTTCCAATGGGCCTAGCGGAGCAAACGCGATGCTGCTGAGATTTTCGTTCGCCGCTAGCCTTGGCGCTGCGACGGTCGCGCTGACGCTGCAAAGCACCCCTGCGTTGGCGCTGCCGACGCAGCCGCAGGCGCTCCACACAGCGGCAGCGCAGGGCACTCCGGTGCTGTAGCGGGAGTGGTTGGAAAATGAAGGCGGCGTAATCTCCAGCTTGGTCCAACAAGCGATTCCGGCACTGAGATGCCGGCGGAGATTACGCCATGACAAGCCCTAGCACGAGGCCTTGGCTGCCGCAGTCGGAAATCGAGACGGCGGAGCATCTTTTCGACAACTGGTTTGATCCGATCGAGGCCGGGCTTCGCGATCGAGCACGCGAATTCCTGCAGGCGATGTTTGAAGGCGAGCTCGACGGGGTGCTTGCCCGCTTGCGCTACGTCCGCCGGGCGAAGCTGCCGCGCGGCGGTTCGCAGGGCGCGGCCGGCGTCATCGGTCACCGCCACGGCCACCGCTCACGATCGCTGCTGGGAACATTCGGGCGGATCGAAATCGAGGTGCCGCGCGCCCGGCTGAACACCGCCGACGGCAAGACGGCCGAGTGGAGGAGCCAGACGCTCCGCGCCTATCAGCGCCGCACGCTGGCCGCCGATGCGCTGATCGCCAGCTGCTACCTGGCCGGCACCAACACGCGCCGTGTGCGCCGGGCGCTCGGTGCCCTGTTTGGGGGCGCGGTCGGCAAGGACACGGTGAGCCGGGTCTGGCGCAAGGTGAAGAGCGACTGGGATGCGTGGAATGCCCGCTCGCTGAGCGAGGAACCGATCGTGCGCGTCATTCTCGACGGCACCGTGGTGCGCGTGCGGCTCGACCGCAAGGCAACCGCCATCTCGCTGCTCGTTGTCATCGGTGTGCGCGCCGACGGCCAGAAAGTGCTGCTCGCGATCAAGAGCATGGGCGGCGAAAGCACTGAAGCCTGGCGTGCGGTGCTCGACGATCTCGTCGGGCGGGGTCTGCGCCGTCCCGAGTTCCTCATCGTCGATGGCGCGCCGGGGCTCGAGAACGCGATCGCCGCCGTCTGGGACGGCGTACCGGTCCAGCGCTGCACGGTCCACAAGCACAGGAACCTGCTGGCGCACGCACCCGAGCGTCTGCACGATGAGATCACCGCCGATTACAACGACATGATCTACGCGGCGACGCGTGAGGAGGTCGCGGCGCGCCGCAAGGCCTTCCTCCACAAATGGCGGCTCAAGCACCGCGCCGTTGCCGAGAGCCTGCAGGAAGCCGGCGACCGGCTCTTCACCTTTACCCGGCTGCCGCCAAGTCAGTGGCCATGCTGTTCTGGGCCTTGCTTGCCTCCGGCCAGATCAACATGCGCAAGGTCGATGGCTGGCAAACGCTCGCCACCAAACCCATCGATCAGCCAATTGACCTCGCTGCTTGATCAGATAACTTCAAATCGCTGGAGATCGCGCAGCGCAAATTCCAATAACATCCCGGACGGCACCCTTTGCGATGGCGTATCGATTCTTATTTACTTAGGCCCTTGTCCGCCCGGAGTCTGAGCAAAACAGCTCACATCTGCAAATTGATTGTGACCGGTGGTCGGCAATCATG
Organism: Alphaproteobacteria bacterium; assembly: GCA_005885285.1. Taxonomy (GTDB): domain Bacteria; phylum Pseudomonadota; class Alphaproteobacteria; order Rhizobiales; family Xanthobacteraceae; genus Bradyrhizobium. Next base: position 3,230 of record VAZG01000594.1, read on the forward strand.
CTCGTCGGCATGAAGGTCAGCGCTCAGGCGCCATGCGTAAGGCGAGCAAAGCTCGGATCGCGTAAGATTGAGCAATTTTATACAGACGGCTCTCCGCCGTCGGGCTTAGCCTGATCACCAGCGGCGTTTTTCCTGGAGGGGAATCATCATGTCGTTGCAGCATCGTTCGCTGGACCCGGTGGTCCATGGCGATCCTCTGACACTGTTTTGCGCAGAGTGCTCGCAAAAAATGCGAATCCGGATGGCAGCACCGGCCCAGGATGGCAGGGAAACACTCACCTACCAATGCGCCTGCGGTCACACCGAAAGGGTCAACGTGGCCATTCATTGACGGGAAGCCGCATCAATGCCGCCTTCGCGGGTTTCCGGCACGCCGGCGATGTCGCTCATTTCCCAAGGGCCGTCGGTCAACAGCTTCAAGGTACGTTGTTGCCTGGATGCGGGTCGCGGAGCCATGACCGAAGGTCGTCTATGAATATGATTGCAGCGTCACTGCCGCGAGCAGGAGCCACGATCAGGCTCTCGACAACCCAGTCGACGAAGGATCCAGCTGATGACGCGGCGCCAACCCTGCGTGCGGCCATGGTCGCTACCGTCCCGAGCCTGCGGGCGGTTGCGATGTCACTCAGCGGCAACGTCGACCGCGCAGACGATCTTGTGCAGGAAACGCTCCTGCGCGCCATGACCAGCATCGATTCGTTTCAGCCGGGATCGCACATGTCCGCCTGGCTATTCGCCATCCTGCGCAACCTGTTCCGTTCGGAATACCGCAAGCGCCGTCGCGAACTCGAAGACGCTGACGGCAGCTACGTCGCTAGCCTGAAATCGCCTCCCGAGCAGGAGAGCCGGGTGGAAATCGAGGAATTCCGCGTGGCGCTGGCAAAGCTGCCGTCCGGCCAGCGCGAGGCCTTGCTTCTCGTCGGCGCGGCGGGCTTCTCCTACGACGAGGCGGCTGCGATCTGCGCGAGCTTCGGACCGGACTGCACGACGCGTGCCGTTCTGGAGGCAGGCCGGCGCGGCTGACTGGCGCTGATGTCCCGATTCCGAAGTTCGCACATGCTTGCGGCACCCTCGAATGCGAACTTCGAAATCACAGGGATACCAGCAACGCTATGATTGTCGTGCCGGTTTTGAACCCGAAGTTTGCAAACGGACTTGCCGTAGCCCTGGTTGAACGCTTCTCTGCGTTCTTCATAATGTTGATCGGATTCGAATGGGTACGCCCGCGGCTCACTCGACGAACGTGAGCGACCTTCACTGGCGGCTTTTCGTCCGCGATTGTACTCGCATACTTTCTGCTCGGCGGTTAGTTTGCCCATGCTCGCCTCCTGCGTTCAAGGAGAAGCGCGATCAGTTCGTGAGGCGCGGGCGAGGAACCGCTGATGGACTCGAGGTCCTCTCACGGTCTTTTGCTCGCCTTTGTTAAACCAACAGTGGATGAAAACGATTGGTCCAGCGAAACTCACACGTCTTGCATTCCCAATGATGTTCAACGACGCTTCTTGGAAGGTATCTAGACATAATTGGTGTTGCCGCCGGCAGGCAGCAGTTTGGACAACATTCGTTGCCGCGGTTTGTAGGCGCGTGGTCGGCCGCGGAGCGGGCAGGAGCTTTGAAACGACGCTTCCATCGCCGCTCAGAGCGTCGAAAAAATTCCAAAGGATATAAGACAGCCATTTCGGTATCCGCTTTCTCCCGGGTTCTTCATAGACATGCGCCTAATGCAATCCGGTTACGAGCCAATTTCTTTCGCGTGCCCTGGCGGCAACGGCTCGATCGCGAGAAGCATGCGTACTTTAGCAATAGGAGTCTGTATAAAACTGAACACGCGACGGCAATTTTGAGCGCGTCGCGCCCCGGTAGGCTGCACCGAAAACGAGAAATCCGTGACCGTAAGTCCTGCACGGCTTTTCCATGAACATGATCGCGGCAGCGGCTTTGCGGTGGCTTGAGGTCAACGCCTTAACGCCGACCTCGAAGGCCACAGCTGGTCGCGATCCGAGCCCCGCTCTCGATCCTGTGCGAAAGTGCAGCAGCGCGGATCGGAAGCCGGCTATTATTAGGGTCTGAAATCGTTACAATAGGCGGGCTTCGGGCGGACGTTGTCGGGGAAAGGAGAGCCTTCGTCAGAACGATTAAGGGGATATTTGTGAAGAAGAGAGGCAAGATCCCGTTCAATCCGAAACAATTTCTCGCCAAAGTGGGCGAAGGAAAAACGATAGCCAAA
>VAZG01000158.1 GCA_005885285.1 Alphaproteobacteria bacterium
ATCAAGCAGCGCGTCTCCAAGCAGGGGCGGGCAGCAGATGTTGCGGTTCAGCAAACTCAGGACTCCGACGACCTGCAGCTGCTCCAACTGCTGGTCTTGGTCCATCGGCTCACAAGCCCGTCGGCGATCACCCGCGCGTCACGCGGGCGTGGGATCCAACCGCCTGGTTGTGGAGTACTCAATAGAGCCGTGCTTTGATGAAGGGCCGATAGCGCTCGCAGTGCTTGTCAGCACCGAAAGCCACTTCCATCCTGCATATTTGTCGCCGGTTTGGCGCAAATGAGTATAGCGCTTGAGACTGGTCCAAGAGCGATGACCCGATACGGCGGCTACTTGAGGGATATTTCGACCGAGTTCGAACAACCTCGAAACACCATCGTGACGGAGATCATGCAGATGCAAATCAATGATGTCGAGAAATTGGCACGCACGGGTGAAGTTCGCTCCAATGGTATCGCCACAGAACGGGAAGATTTCTTGATGCTTCTTGGGCATTGAGAGGACTATTTGGAGCGCCTCTGGCGGAAGGTCGCACCATACGTCGTTTCCGATCTTCTCTCCCGGGTTCTTCATGTCTCGGACCAAAACACGACTACCGTCTACGTCGAGGTCATTCCATGATATCCTCGTAATCTCCTCGAGGCGGCGTGTTGAAAATATCGCAAAGCCGATGATCTTCTGCATCAGAATGGACGACGGTCGGCGCTTCAATCTTTCGCCGAAATACTCCAAAATCCTATCAAGCTCTTCGAGGGTCGGTCGCCGATCGCGCTCGCGACTCTTGCTCGCGATACCAAGACGCTTGGCAACCACAAACGCATCGTTCATTGCGGTCTGATCGAGGGGATACGCCCAGGCGGGCTTGGCAACAGCAAACACCGCTGCCAGGTGCGAGAGATAATTAGCAACAGTCTGCGGCTTGACCTTGCTCACGAGCTGATTGGCAAAGGCAATTACGTCAACGCTTGTGATCTCCGAACATCTCTTGTTGGCTATGTCGTAGGTCTTGATTGCCCTCAGAACCTGCGCCTTTGTACGGCCGATTCTCTTAATGGATTCGTTCGTATATCGGTCGATGACTGCCGCCAGGGTAGGGTCGGGTGCCAGAAGGCGATCGAGCCCGCCGGGCTTGGCAAGTTCCTTCTCGCGTTTTTCGAGCCAAGCAGAGGCTGCCTGCTTTCTATCGAATGTCCGCGACTCGCGGTGAACAATGGCTCCATCTCGCTTTACAAGCACCTGAGCCAAATGCGCAGTGGTCCCGTCTTTGCGCTTGCGGGCGATGATTGTTCCCATTACCTGCCTCTTGAGTTGCGAAATTCAGTACAACATTGAGCCTGTCGGTACAACATTGTTGTACCAAATGGCGAGAAATAGGCGGAAACGGATAGAAATCGGCCTAAATCAGCGATCAAAGGATACGCGGAATGTTGGGCACAAATGACTGAAGAAAAAGAAGAATACGTAAAATCAGTAGCTTGGCGCTTCTCCGTCGCGCCGATGATGGATTGGACAGACCGGCATTGCCGCGTCTTCCACCGTCTGATGACGCGCCGTGCGCGGCTCTATACGGAGATGCTGACGAGCGGCGCCGTCATTCACGGCGATCGCGCGCGGCTGCTCGGTTTTGACGCCAGCGAACATCCCGTCGCGCTCCAGCTTGGCGGGTCCGATCGTGTTGACCTCGCGGTGTCTGCGAAGATCGGCGAGGATTTTGGTTATGATGAAATCAATCTCAATGTCGGCTGCCCGTCCGATCGGGTCAAAGACGGCCGCTTCGGCGCTTGCCTGATGGCGGAGCCTGAGCTTGTCGCAACTTGCGTCGGGGCCATGAAGCGCGCGGTGAAAATCCCCGTCACCGTCAAATGCCGGATCGGCATCGACGATCAAGACGCCGAACTCGCGCTTGACGCGCTCGCTCGCGGCGTGATCGCCGCCGGCGCCGACATGGTGATAGTGCATGCCCGCAAGGCCTGGCTAAATGGGTTGTCGCCGAGAGAAAATCGCGACATCCCGCCGCTCGACTACGACCGGGTCTATCGGCTGAAGCGGGCGCTGCCCGACATGCCCATCATCATCAATGGCGGCATCGCCAGCGTTGCGGAAGCAAAGCACCATCTCGCTCATGTCGATGGCGTCATGCTGGGACGCGCGGCCTATCAAGAGCCGTGGCGACTGTTGTCCGTCGACCCCGAGATTTTTGGCGAGCCGGCGCCCTTTGCGGCCATGAAAGACGTGTTCGAGGCCATGATGCCCTATATCGAGCGCGAGCTCGCCAAGGGTACCCGTCTGCACTCGATTGTCAGGCATTTTGTCGGTGCGTTCCATGGCGTGCCGGGGGCGCGCGCCTTCCGCCGCCATCTCGCCGAGAACGGCGTCAAGCGAGCCGCCGGCATCGAGGTGTTGCGAGACGCGATTACGCTGGTCGACGATCCTGCCGTGGCCGCGATCGCTGCGTAATCCAATCGAAGGCGGGAATAATCTCGGTTCTCTGACACTCTTGCTACCGAGGACTTTAAAAAGCTCGGGGAGCGGGAATTCTGCCAAGCGATCAGCAAAGAAATACGGCGCGCTTACCTGCCAGGCTTGATTGGGACAACCTCGCGGCGGAAGCCTTGGAACTTGCGCGCCTGATGCCCCCAGGCCCGGAACGCAACGAGGCCCTCAAACTGGCGAGCCAACTTCGCTGCACCGCCGACGCTCGCGGATTGATCTTTGCAAAGCGGGGCAGGCCGCGAAAGTAAAGACTCCTGTCCGGTGCACGCGGGCTTCGAATGAGGTTATTTCATCCAGCTCAGCGGCTGTCTGGGACGACGTTGCTCGCGCTGGAATCGCGCGGCTTGTTCGGGAAAAGCAACCGCGGATTCGGAGCGCAGCCGCCGATGCCTGATGCGGTCCACTGACATTGCTGCTGCGTCTTATAGGAGCAATAGAGGTAACCCTCGCGACAAGCACCACGGATATTCCTGAGCGTGAACAGTCTCAGGTAACAAAGCCGCAGCCAAGCCCAATGCGACAGCCGCAAGCGGCGAAAGTCCCGCCCTTCGAATCCCGATCAGGAATTGGACCGGCGGCTTGGGGTTCTTGGATTGAATGCGACTCTGGCCCATGTTTTCCTTCGCGCGCGCGATGGATGCCAGACGACGGCACGTCAGAATGCACTTCTGTATCCTGCGCGTGCCCCGCTGTTTCCATAGATCCACATCGGCTCGCCGCACTCGCTAGGGCCGTGGTCCGTCATGCAGGCGGCGCTCCAGGGCGGAGCTGCGATCTCGCGACCCTCGATCCCGTATGCCTGCGTTCGAGCGACACCCTTGCGCATTCGCTCCTGAGCCGTCGTCGACGTCGCGAGTGACGACATGAACAATAGCGCCGCCAGAAGATATGAGATCCTCATCACCAGACTCCTCGATTGCGGACTTTGCGTCATCGCAGGGCCGCTATTTGCGGCGGGGATTTGCATGTTCGCCTCTGCCAGAAAGATTCAAGCTTGAGTCTGGATATTCCCGAGCACGCTTTCACGGAATAGCGAGCCGCCGTTTGTAACGACAGGGCGGCCCTGTCAGTGATGAGAGATTTCTGAAACGTACCGCTCGGACTCGGCTGCGCTTAACAGCCCCGGCAGACGCTGCTGATCTTCCGATCGACGTCGACATCTTCTTGATCGAGGTCACCCTGGGGGACTGATGTGCCAACATCGACAGCACGCGGCTGGCGGTGGCCCACCGGCGCCGACCAGGGTCTGGTCGTCGTTTCTGTTCCGGCCATCGACGGATGGAAACACGGTGCCAATGCCGTAGCGTTGGCAGGTCCGCGGCGGGGGGCAACTTCCTGTCGCTGCGGAGTTGGGATCGGTCCGAGCTTGAAATCTCCATTGGGATGGTAAAATGCGTTTGAGCCGGGCGCCTGGACAATTGCTTGTGCGAGGCTTGGAGCTGCAAGCGCCGTAGACAGAATTGTCGCCACGCCAACAAGGGCAAATTTAGTCATCTAACATCTCCATGTCGGTTATCACGTCACCCGCGCGCTTCTGACAGGAAGATTCTCGCTGCAGTTATGAAATTCCCGATCACAGTTTTGGAGAACTCAACCCGCCGTTATCACCGCTCAGGGCAGTCGCAACATTCGTTGATCATTCGACCGCGCAAGCATTCGGGAATATCGCTACCCAAACCTCGGTCTTGCTGTCGGAGAAAGCGCAGCTGCGAATTCCGCGGTCCGTTCGTCCTGCGGAATCTCCAAAGCGTCTCAGCCTTCGCCCACGGCTGAGACGCTTTTTTTTATTCAGTTTTGTTTGATGCCTTTGAGCCGGCCCCTGTCTCACCGGATGACCGGGACCTCGGGACTGCGCCTGACTGTCGGCGATTGCGCTAGTCGACGAGCGTGCCGTGGCCGCGATCGCTGCGTGACAGCTTGGGCTCGGGGAAACCGCGCAGCATCAAGGTGTCGGCGCGCACCTCCCAGCTTTCCAGCCGATCCAGAAAACTCATGCCGAGTAGATTGGTCTTCATCTGTCCGTGCGGCACCACCAGCGCCGGCACCGAACGCTCGACGAGTTTGCCGATTGCGAGGCGGTCGAGCGTCAGCCGGGCCGCCTTGGTGTGGCCGCCTGCGGTCTGGACCTCGACATCATATTCGAGCAGCTCCAGCGGCAGCCCGGCGGCCTTCGCGGTCTCATAGGTCAGCACCACCGAGGTCGCGCCGGTATCGACCACCATCGCCGCTGCGGTGCCGTTGATCCTGGCTTGCAGCGCGAACTCGCCGCTTTGGCCTCGGACCACTCGCACGGTGCGCCCAGGTGCCTTGGCGCGCTGGCGCAGCAGGTCCGATACGGTGTCGCTGGCGCGCGCCATCTGTTCGGGATCGCGGTAGGCGATCACGGCGCCGGCGGCTGCCGCCAGCAACAACAGCATGAGCAGCAGGCGGCTCATCGCGCGTCCCCCGCAAGACCGTCGCCGCCCGTCAGTCCGGCTTGGGACGGGGCGCCACTTGAGCAACACCAGCCTCGGCCATCCGCGCCGCGAGGCCTGCCATCACGGAAAGCCGCTCGGCGCTTTCCATGCGGTGCCAACGCGCGATCTCGGGAAGCGTACGTCCGCAACCGAAGCAGAGATTGGTTTTGGGATCGATCATACAGACTGCGATGCACGGCGTTTCTTTGCTCATTGCTGGATAGTGAAACTTATTCAGTTGCTTGCGCAAGCGTCCTACAGCGGTGGTCGAGAAGTTCTGTTGCAGTTACAGGCCGGTCCCTGCGTTCATGATCGGCTTGTTGCGTGGCGGGCGTGTATCCTTCATCACGGTCGGGCTCGCATCCTCCGGCTGCAGCGGCGGCGCTTCCTCAGTCATCGGCGCTAAGGCCGACATCACCCGTTCCGGCGGGAAGGTGATGATGACTTCGGTGCCGATCCGCAGCTTTGACTTGAGCGTGAACGTGCCGCCATGCATGTCGATCAGGCTTTTCGCGATCGGCAAGCCGAGGCCTGCGCCTTGCTCGGCGGATTTGATCGAATTGGAGCCCTGGCCGAACGAGGCCAGCACGATCGGGATTTCGTCCTCCGCGATCCCCGAGCCGGTATCCTTGACGCTGAGATACTGTCCGCCGGATGCGGTCCAGCCCGCCTTGAGCCAGATCTCGCCACCCTGCGGGGTAAACTTGATGGAGTTCGACAACAGATTGAGCACGATCTGGCGCGTTGCGCGCTCATCGCCCCAGATCCGCGGCATGCCCTGCTCGAACACTTCGTGAATGGTGATGCCGCGGCTTGAAGCGCGCAGCTTCAACAGATGATGGCAATCGGCGACGACATGGACCAGCGAAACGGCTTCCTCGTTGAGCTCATACCTGCCGGCTTCGATCCGCGACAAATCGAGAATCTCGTTGATCAGATTCAAGAGGTGTACGCCGGAGTTATGGATGTCAGCCGAATATTCCTTGTAGACGGGGACCGCATGGGCGCCGAAGATCTCGCTTTTCATCACTTCCGAAAACCCAAGGATGGCGTTCAGCGGCGTCCGCAGCTCGTGGCTCATTTGCGCCAGGAACCGCGACTTGGCGACGTTGGCTGACTCTGCGCGATGCCTTGCCTCGTCGGAAATCGATTTCGCCTGCTCGAGCTCGCCGATCAGCGCGTCCTTTTCGGCGCGCGCTTCCAACGTCGCCAGCGTCGTCGAATGCAGGCGGCGGGCGAGCAGCGCAAAATATCCTTCTGCCGCGAGCGCCAGCACGGCGAGCACGTATTCGTCGAGCGTGCCGCCGAGCACGAAATTGAGCGCAATCGCCACGGTGACGGGCGCGGTCGCCGCCAACGCTGCGATCGGAAGATTAGCCGCCAGCATGGTCGATACCGCGATCACCAGCAGCATCAGGAACATCATGAACGTATCCGACGCCGGATCGAGTGCGGGATGGACCAGGACTGCCGTCCAGCACAGGCCATAGAGCAGGTCGAGCAGGACGAACCGCGTCTGCCACTTGCGGGTTGCGGCGGGTGAGGGCGGCTCGGCCAGGAATCTCGAGCAGTTGCGGATGATGGCAGCATGGATGCAGAGCATGCCGCAGGTCCAGGCGGCTGCCGAGAACGGCTGCATCCAGAAGCCGAATAACAGGCCGGTTGCCACCACCAGCAGCATCACGACGTAGGCGGCCGAGATGCGCGTCTGCGCATATTGGCGCAGCAGTTCGGTATCGAAGGCGGGGCGGGTTCCGCTCGATGACGTTAACCGGTCACGGGCCTCGCGTACCCGCTGAGCCGCGGCTCGGCGGCTATTGGCCGGCGCCGCCATCTGCAGCTCGGCCGCAAGCTGCACAACTTCGGGCTTGTCGGCGGGCTCACTCATCAAACAACACAAATCCTGCCCGCGACCGCGCGGACTTTTTGCATTGTCTATCTCTGGCGCCAAATCCTTAAGAGCTGCCTTAAAGAGCTAAAGAATCTCGTTAACGGGCGGTTAAATTAACCTCTCTCGCCGGGCTCGAAAGCTCCGCGTTTTGGCACGGCGAGAGCCAGAAATGGTGGGCGGTGGTCGTCATGGATTGTCGCCGAACGCCCCCATGGCCCCAAGCCGCATGGTCAACAGCTCGACGTCCGTGACAGCGGCGTGCGGACCTTGGCGGACACCTGCCGGCGTTGCCCAGAACGTGCCGGCTCCGCAGCGCCTGCCACCAGTTTCGACAGTGCCCGACAACACGAGCACGAATTCGTCGGCCGGGTGGGTGTGGACCGGGATGGTCGTGCCCACGACCAAGCGCGCCCGGTGAATGGACCCATCGGGCACCGGCTGGGCAAGCGGCATGAGTTCGACGCCCGGCAGCCGGTCGATCCTCAGCCAAGTGCCGGCGTCGGGATCGGTGAAGGTTTGATGGTTGGTCATTGCGCGGCTCCGGTACGAGTTGGTAACCTGGGGTTCCGACAAAGGTAACCCAAGGTTACGATATGAAGCAAGACCCACCGAAAGGTGCTGCGATCGTGTTGACCATCGAGAGGGAGCGCCGCAGGAACATGCGGCAGTTATTGTTGCGTGCTTCGCGTATCGTGAACCGGCATGTCGTGGAGGGCCTGCATGCCCGAGGCTATACCGACCTGCGTTCCACCCACACGACGCTGCTGTCCAATATCGACCTTGCCGGCAGTACCGTGACGGCTGCAGCGGAGCGTGCGGGGATTACCAAGCAGGGCGATGGGCCGACTTGCGACGGAGCTCGAAGATGCCGGTTACATTCGCATAGAAGCTGATCCAAAGGATGCGCGCGCGCGTATCCTTCGACTCAGCAAAACGGGCAAGCAGTTAATGCTGGACAGCCTTAAGGTCATGGCCGAACTCGAGCGCCGCTACGCCCGTTCGGTCGGTCGGGACCGGCTTGGCGCCGTACTCCGAGGTCTTGCGGTCTTCATCGAAGGGGCGGAGCAGGATTAGCGCCAGGCTGTGATCGCCTGTTTTCCTTCTGTAGCCCGCTTTGTTGGTTGGTGCGCGGCAGTCGCCGCCCTCGAGAGCTCACCGTTCCAGCCGCGCGAGCAGGCTCGAGGTATCCCAGCGCTTGCCGCCCATCTTCTCGACCTCGGAATAGAACTGATCGACGAGGGCGGTCACCGGCAGGTTCGCGCCATTGCGCCGCGATTCCGCAATGCAGATCGACAGGTCCTTGCGCATCCATTCCACCGCGAAGCCGAAATCGAATTTGCCCTCGTTCATGGTCTTGTACCGGTTCTCCATCTGCCAGGACTGGGCAGCGCCCTTGGAGATGGTGTCGATCACCGTATGAACGTCGAGTCCGGACTTTTTCGCAAAATGAATCCCTTCCGAGAGGCCCTGAACCAATCCCGCGATGCAGATCTGATTGACCATCTTGGTCAGTTGTCCGGCGCCGGCCGGCCCGAGCCGCTTGCACATTCTGGCATAGGCCGCGATGACGGGCTCCGCGCGCGCATAGCCGTCTTCCTTGCCGCCGCACATCACGGTCAGCACGCCGTTTTCCGCGCCCGCCTGTCCGCCGGATACCGGCGCATCGACGAAGGAGAAGCCGGTCTTGGCGGCGGCCGCGTCCAGTTCGCGCGCCACTTCCGCCGATGCCGTGGTGTGGTCGACGAAAACCGCGCCTCTCTTCATGCCCGCAAATGCACCATCCGCGCCGAGCGTGACCGCGCGCAGATCATTGTCATTGCCGACGCAGCACATCACAAAATCCTGGCCTTCGGCGGCGGCCTTCGGCGTCGGCGCGGTGCGTCCGCCGAATTTGTCGGCCCATTGCTTCGCCTTGGCGGCGGTCCGGTTGTACACCGTCACGTCGTGGCCGCCTTTTTTCGCGAGGTGTCCCGCCATCGGGAAACCCATCACACCGAGACCGAGAAAAGCGACTTTAGCCATGTGAGCAACCTTGTTTCTGAGCGTTGGGTTTTGCCGGGCGCATTGAACTGGCCGGTTTTGTTCTAGGTGGAGGGAGGCCGCACCATAACCCCTGCGCCGTGAAGGGCAACGGCTTCGTTTGGCGGTAAGGCAGGGTTTGGGCTAGAATGGGTTCCCAACGAAGTTCACAAAAAAGGGAGTGGCTCGCATGAGTGTAGGCGTGCTCGATCATTTCAATATCAGGACCCGGAAGCTGAACGACACCGTCGCCTTCTACCAAGATGTGCTGGGACTGGAGAAAGGCGCTCGGCCGAATTTCGCTTTTCCCGGCGCTTGGATGTATTCGGAAGGCAAGCCGGTGGTGCATCTGGTCGATATTTCCAGGACCGACGAGCCACAAAAGCCCGATTCCGGCGTTGTCCATCATGTTGCTTTCGCTAGCCGGGATTTTGCCGGCATGAGGCAGCGGCTTACGTCCAAGGGCATGCCGTTCGAAGCCCGACAGGTTCCGGGTGGCGATCTCTGGCAGATCTTTGTCAATGACCCCAACGGCGTCATGATCGAATTGAACTACGAGGCCGCCAAGGAGCAGGGCGGATCGGCGCCCTCCGAACGGACGGACGATATCGGGGCGATGTAGCCTTTTGAGCTGCAACGCTCTATGGGTCGCATCCGTAAAGTCATAGGAGATGCGCTTGAGCGTGACGCAGCAGCAGGTTCTGGATTGCCTCTCCAAGGTGATGTCACCCCGCGGCGTCGCCTTGACCAACGCCAATGTGTTGTCGGCGATATCGGTCAGCGACGGCAAGGTGTTCTTTTCGATCAATGTCGAGGCCTCTGAGGCCCGTGCATGGGAAAATGTGCGCGCGCAGGCGGAAGCCGCCGTACGCGCCATTCCCGGCGTCACCGCCGCCATGATCGCATTGACCGCTGAGCGCAAGCCGGGCGCTGCGGCACCTGCGCCGCATCGTCCCGCGCAAGGCGTGCCGCCGGTCGCGTCGCATCGGCCACCACACAGTCCGGCCTCACCAATGTCGCGACAGAGCGAAATTCCGGGCGTTGCAGCGGTGATCGCGGTCGCCTCCGGCAAGGGTGGCGTCGGCAAATCGACCACCGCGCTCAACCTGGCGCTCGGCCTGCGCGACCTCGGCCTCCGCGTCGGCCTGCTCGATGCGGACATCTACGGGCCATCGGTGCCGAGGCTGACAGGGATCCGCGAAAAGCCTGAACTCAACGACGACAAGAAGATGATCCCGATCGTGCGATTTGGGCTTGCGATCATGTCGATCGGCTTTCTGGTTGCGGAAGATACGGCGATGATCTGGCGCGGGCCGATGGTGATGTCGGCGATCACCCAGATGCTGCGCGACGTTGTTTGGGGCACGCTTGACATCCTCGTGGTCGACATGCCTCCCGGCACCGGCGATGCGCAGCTCACGCTGGCGCAGAATGTGCCGCTGAAGGGGGCGATCATCATTTCGACGCCGCAGGATCTGTCGCTGATCGACGCGCGACGCGGACTGGCGATGTTCAAGAAGGTCAACGTGCCGGTTCTCGGCATTGTCGAGAATATGAGCTATTTCCAGTGCCCGCATTGCGGCACGCGCTCGGACATCTTCGGACACGGCGGTGCGCGGCACGAGGCGGAGCGGCTCGCCGTGCCGTTTCTCGGCGAAATTCCGCTGCACATGTCGATCCGCGCTACCTCCGACTCGGGGACGCCGGTCGTGGAAAGCGAGCCGGACGGCCCGCACGCAGCGGTCTACCGTGCCATCGGCGCGAAGGTCCGGGATCAGCTCAAGGGCGTGATCGCCGCCGCCTGAGCGGCATGCGACTTTCGTTCAGTGCAGTCATGCCTTTGTCGCGTTTTCGCAGCCGAACTTCCATGTTAAAGCCCCGCCAGTGTTCGAATCCGAAGTTCGCCAGAATTTCTGAACCGCCCCACCAGAACGCCTTCGGTCGACGTGAAAAATCGTGTTGCCGGAAGAACCAGTCACTACGGGAAAACGCCCCAACAAGGAGATGCCTTAATGAAGCGTCGTGATTTTTTGAAGGTTTCGGCAGCCGGCGCAGCGGCAACCGCGGTGGCTTCGCCTGCGATTGCGCAGTCCTCGCCGGAGATCAAATGGCGCCTGACGTCAAGTTTCCCGAAGTCGCTAGATACGATTTACGGTGGCGCCGAATATTTCGCGAAACAGGTTGCCGAAATGACCGACAACAAGTTTCAGATTCAGGTGTTTCAGGCGGGCGAACTCGTTCCGGGATTGCAGGCGCTCGATGCGACGTCCAAGAACACCGTCGAGATGTGCCACACCGTCTCCTACTATTACGTCGGCAAGGATCCGACCTTTGCGATCTATGCCTCGGTGCCGTTCGGCCTCAATGCGCGCATGCAGAATTCGTGGTGGTATCAAGGCGGCGGCATGGAGATCGGCAACGAGTTCTTCAAGAAGTCCGCCAATGTGATCGGATTCCCGTGCGGCAACACCGGTACCCAGATGGGTGGCTGGTTTCGCAAGGAGATCAAGACGGTCGCCGATCTCTCCGGACTTAAATTTCGTATCGGCGGCATTGCTGGCCAGGTGCTGCAGAAAGTTGGCGTCGTGCCACAGCAGCTCGCCGGCGGTGACATCTATCCCTCGCTGGAGAAGGGCACGATCGACGGGGCCGAATGGGTCGGGCCGTATGACGATGAGAAGCTCGGCTTCCAGAAGGTCGCCAAGTATTACTACTATCCCGGATTCTGGGAAGGCGGTCCAATGGTCCACGCCTTCGCCAACCTCGACAAGTGGAACGAGTTGCCGAAAACCTATCAGGCCATCGTCAATAACGCCGCGGCGAATGCCAATAGCTGGATGGCGGCGCGCTACGACATGCAGAACCCGGCCGCGTTAAAGCGCTTGGTTGCCGGCGGGACGCAGCTTCGTCCCTTCACCAACGAGGTGCTGGAAGCCTGCCTCAAGGCGACCAACGAATTGTGGGCCGAGATTTCCGTCAAGAATGCCGACTTCAAGAAATCCATCGATGCGATGCAGGCTTATCGCTCCGACGAATATCTGTGGTGGCAAGTCGCCGAATATACCTTCGACAGCTTCATGATCCGCTCGCGCACCCGCGGCTGATTAGCGTTTTCGAGCGAGGTGGAGACCCGATCGCGTCAAGGAAACGCGTCAAATAAATCTTCTCGCGAGAATGGCACTTACGCCTTAAGTAGTAGACCAAAAACCCGGCCTTGAACGAGGCCGGGCTTTTTGTGTTCCGCAGGGATGGCAATCCGGAACCGGATGTTCCATGCTCCGCCGAAGCCTCAAAACGAAGGCTGACGCACACATCACTGGAGGAAAAGCTCAATGAAGCGACGAGACTTTATCAAGGTCACCGGACTGGGCGCGGCTGGCGCTGCAACCATGTCGGCGCCGGCGATCGCGCAATCGATGCCGGAAATCAAATGGCGCATGCCGACGAGCTGGCCCAAGTCTCTCGACACGCTCTATGGCGGCGCCGAAATGATGTCCAAGGTCGTTGCCGAAGCCACCGACAACAAGTTTCAGATTCAGACCTTCGCCGGCGGCGAAATTGTACCGGGCCTGCAGGTTCTTGATGCCGTACAGAACGGCACCGTCGAGATCGGCCACACCGCATCCTATTATTACTTTGGCAAGGACCCGACCTTCACCTTCGGCTCGTCGGTGCCCTTCGGACCCAATATGCGCATCAACCAGGCCTGGTACATGCTGGGCGGCGGCAAAGAGGTCCTCAACGAGTTCTATAAAAAGTACAATGTCGTCTCGCTGCTGGCCGGCAACACCGGCTGTCAGATGGGCGGCTGGTTCCGCAAGGAAATCACTGCGGTCGACGACCTCAAGGGTCTCAAATTCCGCATCGGCGGCTTTGCCGGGCGCGTGATGCAGAAGCTCGGCGCGGTCCCCCAGCAGATCGCCGGCGGCGACATCTACCCCGCGCTCGAGAAAGGCACGATCGACGGCGCGGAATGGGTCGGTCCTTACGATGACGAGAAGCTCGGATTCTACAAGGTCGCGCCGCACTACTACTATCCCGGATGGTGGGAAGGCGGCCCGATGCTGCTGTCGTTCGTCAATCTCGATAAATGGAATGCGCTGCCGAAGTACTATCAAAGCGTGCTCGAGCAGGCTGGTCACTATGCCAACAACTGGATGATGGCGAAGTATGACCAGTCCAATCCGCAGGCGTTGCGGCGGTTGCTCGCGAACGGCACCAAGCTGCATGCCTTCTCGCCGCCGATCATGGAAGCCTCTCTCAAGGCGGCGAAGGAGCTGCACAACGAGGTCGCCGCGGGCAATGCGGATTTCAAGAAGGTCTATGAATCCCTGACCGCGTTTTCCAACAACAGCTACCAGTGGTTCCAGGTCGCGGAAGTCGGCTACGACAACTTCATGGCGCGTCACGCCCAGAGCTGATCGCGCGAGACGGTTCTCGCACGATAGTTCAGTTGAACGGAAAACCCCTGGAGCGTGAGCTTCGGGGGTTTTTCTGTTTGCGCAAACCGGCAAATTGCAATTGTTTGATCGCTATTGCTTCGGCGGTGGGCCGAAATCGAGCGGCGGCACGTCCATTTGCGGGACTTCGATCTTGATCGTGTTGGGATCGATCGTCGACAGCGCGCCCTTGTAGTGCATGACCATCGATGGGAACATAATGACCAGCAGCACCATGGCGACCTGGATCACGACGAACGGCACCGCGCCCCAATAGATCTGGCCGGTGGTCACGGCATCCATGCGCTTGCCGGTAACCCGATCGACATAGGGATCCTTCGGCGCCACCGAGCGCAGATAGAACAGCGCGAAGCCGAACGGCGGGTGCATGAACGAGGTCTGCATGTTGACGCCGAGGATCACCCCGAACCAGATCAGGTCGATGCCGAGGTGTTCGGCGGCAGGCCCGAGCAGCGGAATGACGATGAAGGCGAGTTCGAAGAAGTCGAGGAAGAAGGCGAGGACGAAGACAAACGCGTTGACGAAAATCAGAAAGCCGACCTGGCCGCCGGGCAGGGAGGTCAGCAGATGCTCGACCCAGACATGGCCGTTGACGCCGTAGAAGGTCAGCGAGAACACGCGCGCGCCGACCAGGATGAAGACCACGAAGGCCGACAGTTTTGCCGTCGATTCGGTCGCCTGCCGGATCAGGTCCCAGCTTAGCCGTCGCTTGGCCGCGCCGAGAATGATCGCGCCGGCGGCGCCCATCGCGCCGCCTTCGGTCGGCGTCGCGAGGCCGATAAAGATCGTGCCCAGCACCAGGAAGATCAGGAACAGCGGCGGCACCATCACAAACGTGGTTTGTTGTGCCATCGCGGACAGGAAACGAAATCCGGTGAACTTGTCGATGATCCAGTTCACCACCGCGACGAAGAAGGCGAACAGGATGCCGAAGAACATGCTGAGCACGACGAAGTCGGCACCATGCGACTCGGAGTTCCGCATTACGAACCATCCGAACACGCAGCTCGCAAGAAAGAGCGCGCCCAACGACAGCAATCCGCGGCTGCCGTCCTTCTCGCGAAAGCCGATCGCCTCTTTCGGCAATCCAGGAGCCGCCTTGGGGAATACCAATGTGACGAAAAATGCGTACAGGGCATAAAGGCCCGCGAGCACTAGCCCCGGAACAAACGCGCCCTCGTACATGTCGCCGACCGATTTGCCGAGCTGGTCGGCCATCACGATCAGCACCAGCGACGGTGGGATGATCTGCGCCAGCGTGCCGGAAGCCGCGATGATGCCCGTGGCCATCCGGCGGTCATAGCCGTAACGCAACATGATCGGCAGCGAGATCAGGCCCATCGAGATCACCGACGCCGCGACCACACCCGTCGTGGCGGCGAGCAGCGCGCCGACGAAGACCACAGCATAGGCGAGGCCGCCACGGACGGTGCCGAACAACTGCCCGATAGTGTCGAGCAGATCCTCCGCCATGCCCGATCGTTCGAGCACCAGTCCCATGAACGTGAAGAACGGAATTGCCAGCAGCGTGTCGTTGTTCATCACGCCATAGACGCGCTCGGGAAGTGCCTGCAGGAAGTCCGGCCGGAACTCCCCGAGCCCAATGCCGACCAGGGCATAGATCAGCCCCACCGCGCCGAGCGAGAACGCCGCCGGATAACCGAGCAGCAGCACCACGACCAGTGATGCGAACATAATCGGCGCCATATTGGCGATCAGAAACGCTGACATCTATTCTCCCTGCGACCCGCGTCCCAATCAGTGCTTTTCGATTGCCTCGAGGACGTGCTCGACCTCGGCCTCGATCGCGTTCACCTGTGACGCATGTGGATCCGGAATCATCCCGCGCATGACCGCTATCCGCTTGATCAGTTCGGAGATGCCCTGGACCAGCAGGAACGCGAATGCGATCATGATCAGCGATTTGGCGGGCCATTGCGGCAGCCCGCCGGCGTTGCCTGATTGT
>VAZG01000159.1 GCA_005885285.1 Alphaproteobacteria bacterium
TCGGCGGAATGATGGGTGGCGGCGGTTATGGCGGCGTGATTCCGCCCGGCCTCGGTGGCGACGGAATCCCCGGCGGCTATGGCGGCGGCGATATCACGGGCATGATCGGCGGCGGAAGCGGCGGCGACATCATGGGCATGATCGGGCCGTTGATGCGGATGGCCAATCTTGCCGGCGGCGGCCACCGTCGTCACCGCCGACGCTGATGGCTTTGTTCCGCCAGTTCAGGACAACGCAGGGCGGGCTGGCAAGACCGCCTCGTGCTTGGGGCCCCACCGGGTCAGGATGACGCTCAAGCAGGAGAGCGAGCCGAGCACCATCATCGAGGCTGCTGCGAGTGCGAAGAAGTTCGCAGCCGTCGCCTCATGTGTCGATAGCCACCAGCCGCCAACGCCGATGAACACCAGCCGCGCGCTTTGGGCGAGCACCGGCCCCACCACTTTCGCGGCGCCCTGCGAGGAGAAATACATCGACATCGCAAGTCCAATGAAGGCGTACATCGGCGCCGCCGTGGACAGATATTGCCGGCTCGCGGCACGCACGGTGGCATCGCCGGTGAAGATATTAACCCAGAGGTCGGGGAAGACCGCGATGATGCTAGCGATCGCGCCGACCGAGACGAACGAGATCAGGCCCGCGATCCAGGCAATGCGTCGGGCGCGTGCGATCCGCGCCGCCCCGATCGCCATGCCGATCATCGGCACGGAGGCGATGCCGATCGAGAACGCCACCGATGTCAACATGAACTCGAGCCGCGCACCGATGCCGTAGCCGGCGAGGATAGCGGTGCCGAAGCCGGCCAGCAAATGGGTGAAGATGCTGATCGTCAACACCGATTGCAGCGGCGAAAGGCATGAGACCGCACCGACCTTGAGGATGTCGATGAACATCCCCCATTCAATGCGAAGTCCCCTGATTTTTGGGATAACCCGGGCGCGACCGGAAAACAGGTACCAACCCATCACGGAGATGCTGACGATGTAGGCGATCAACGAGCCGGCAGCGACGCCGCACATGCCGAATTGCGGGACCGGACCGAGGCCTAAGCCGAGCGTGCCGCCGAGAATGACCTGGCACACGGCGGAAGACAGCATCATCAGCGACGGCAGTTTCATGTTGCCGGTGCCGCGCAGCACCCCGGCCATCGTGTTCATCAGCCACGGCACGACCGCGCCGCCGAAGAATATCTGCACATAGGCCATCGCCTGCGCCAGCACGTTGCCGCGGCCGCCGAGCAATTCCAGAAGCCGCGGGCCGAAGATCAGCATGCCCAGCATGAAGGTCAGCCCGAACGAGATGCCGATCAACAGTGCATGCGCGGCCAGGGTCGAGGCGCGGTCGTTATCGCCCGCGCCAAGCGCACGCGCGATCGCCGACGCGACGCCGCCGCCCATCGCCCCGCCCGACATGGTCATGGTCAGGATCACGCAGGGAAACACCAGCGCCATCGCCGCCAGCGCTTCCACACCCAAACGGCCGATATAGGAGGTTTCGGCGATGACGACGCAGGTGCCGGCCGAAAGTGCGATCACATTCGGCCAGGCCAGCCGCAGCAGCGTCGGCAGGATCGCACCGTCGACCAGCGCATTGCGCGCCCGCGGCTCAGGCGGAGGAAGCGGACGCTCTTCTTCGTCGACGGGAATTTCAGCGACCGCAATATCGGGCAAGTATCTCTCCTTCGGCCCGAACTTGCTGCGGTGCCGGGAGATGTCCTACCACGGTGACGATCGATTCCCCGTGCACGGGACGCATTGGGGGCCTGCGCGATTGCAGGTGAGTGTTGGCGCTAGCCGATCGACCAGACGAACGGCGGCTTGCCGCCCGCAGTCGGCTTCAGCTGCACTGGAATGTGACGCCCGCAGCCGGCCGCCAGTCCCTCGAACAATCCTTCGAGGACTTTCGCACAGGCCGGATGATAGTCGCCGACATCGGCCATCAATTTCCAGGTCTGTTGCCGAAGTTCATATATGCCATCGTCTTCGCCGATATCGACCGCGTCATCCTGTGCCTCAAATAATGCGCGCAGGAATTCATCGAACTGTTTTGCGCCGCCACGGCCCATGCCAAACGCACGCGCGGTTTCGTCAAAATATTGCATGCCGATCAGCTTTCCCGTGCGATGCAGGAGATAGCCGGCATCTTCGGGTCCGAACAATTGCACCATCACCGGCGCGGCAGTCTTTGCATATTCCATCGCGTAATTGCGATAGGCCTTTTGCAGCCTGGACTTCGGCCAACTCGCAACCGGCAATGCGGGTGCGGTGGCGGGATCGAACAGCGGCGCCTCAAGATGGCGCGCGAACACCAGGCGTTGATCAAGTTCGAGCTGGGAATCGTATTCGCAGTAGTAGCCTTCAAGCCCGTCCTGGCCCTCGACGCTCTGCTTGGTGCAGACGAAGCCGAGCTTCAGATTTCCGAGGGCTTCGCCATTGTTGGCATGCCAGCCGCGCAGCATTGCGCGCGACACTTCGCCGGGCACACCACAGATCGCCGTGCCCTTCCAGATCCAGCGCGGCGGCGGATAGCGGATCCAAGCCTTGCGGTCAGTCTCGTACATGTATTCGACGTGGACGCCGCCGATCCAGTTGGAGAGATAATGATATTGCGCGGCCGCCACCGCCGGCGGGAAATGGCTTAAGCCCAGCTTTTTCAGGCCCGGCAGAAAGCGTTCCTGCTGCTGGCGGCGGAACACCCGGAACACGAATTCCGCGGCGTCCGCCGTGCCGCGCCGCGTCACCGTGGTGAGGATCAGCCCGGTGAAATAGGCATGATAGAGTTCGGCAACCGCTCGCCACTTGAGCCACTTTGCCTCGTCGGCGCCGTGCTGCCCTTCGCTCATTGTCGCTCCCATTTTTCCGCCGGTTCCTGCACCAGCAGGTCACGTCAAGTTCACGGCAGTCGTTTTGAACGCTGGCGCGCCCCCTGCATTGTCATTGCAGTGGCGTTATGTTCGGGAACCCATCATGCGCAATAATCTCATATCGGCAATCGCGATCGGCGCGTTGGCGCTGCCGCTCGCCGCCTGTTACAATCCCCAGGACACCGCGACCGTGGCGCAGAGCTACGGGCCTTCGCCCAACCTGCCGCCGCCGCAAGATACCTGGATCCCAACGGTCGATATCGCGTCGGTGGTTGGCTGGCCGGCCGAGGGCAAGCCCAAGGCCGAGAACGGCATGGCGGTGACTGCCTTCGCCAAACAGCTCGACCATCCGCGTTCGCTCTATGTGCTGCCGAACGGCGATGTGCTGGTGGCCGAGACCAACGCCCCGCCAAAGCCGGATGACAGCAAGGGCGTCAAGGGTTTCATCTATAAACAAGCGCAGAAGTGGGCCGGCGCCGGCGCGCCGAGCGCCAACCGCATCACGCTGCTTCGCGATACCAACGGCGACGGCGTCGCCGATACCAGGAGCGTCTTCATCAAGGGGTTGAACTCGCCGTTCGGCATGGTGCTGGTCGGCGACGATCTTTATGTCGCGGATTCCGATGCGATCCTGAGATTTCCCTATCATAGCGGCGACACCAAGATCGACGCGCCCGGCGTCAAGCTGACCGACTTGCCCGCCGGCACCATCAACCATCACTGGACCAAGGATCTCACTGCGAGCCCCGACGGCACCAAACTCTATGCCACGGTCGGCTCCAACAGCAATGTCGGCGAGAACGGCATCGAGGCCGAGACCAACCGCGCCTCCGTGCTCGAGGTCGATCGCGCCAGCGGCAAGTGGCGGGTGTTTGCGTCCGGCTTGCGCAATCCGAGCGGCCCGTCTTGGCAGCCGCAGAGCGGCGCGCTGTGGGTCGCGGTCAACGAGCGCGACGAGCTCGGCAACGACCTGGTGCCGGACTATATGACCTCGGTCAAGGATGGCGGCTTCTATGGCTGGCCTTACTCTTATTTCGGCCAGCATGTCGATACCCGCGTCCAACCGCAGCGGCCCGATCTGGTGGCCAAAGCTATCGTCCCCGACTATGCGCTCGGCGCGCATACGGCCTCGCTCGGCCTGACCTTCGTCACCGGCAATCTGTTTCCGCCGGAAATGACGGGCGGCGCCTTCGTCGGCCAGCACGGCTCATGGAATCGCAGTCCCCGCGCCGGCTACAAGGTGATCTTCGTGCCCTTCAAGGACGGCAAGCCTTCGGGCGCGCCGCAGGATGTCTTGACCGGCTTCATCAACGACAAGGGCGAGGCGCAGGGCCGGCCGGTCGGGGTGCGGCTCGACAAGGAAGGCGCGCTGCTGGTGGCCGACGATGTCGGCAACACGGTGTGGCGCGTGGCGCCATCGGTGAGGTCGGCCGAGAAGTAGCTCAGGCTCGAAAGTGCTTGGAGAGCTTGAGACCCTGCGCCTGATAGTTGGAGCCGATGCGCTGGCCGTACAGCGCAGCCGGCCGCGCCAGCATTTTCTCGTAGACCAGCCGGCCGACGATCTGGCCATGCTCGAGGATGAACGGCACTTCGCGCGAGCGCACTTCCAGCACGGCGCGGGAACCCTGCCCGCCGGCCCCGGCATAACCAAAACCGGGATCGAAGAAACCGGCATAATGCACGCGGAATTCGCCGACCAACGGATCGAACGGCACCATCTCGGCGGCGTAATCCGGCGGCACCTGCACCGCTTCCTTTGAGGCGAGGATGTAGAACTCGCCGGGATCGAGGATGAGGCTGCCGTCCGATCGTGCCGCGATCGCCTCCCAGAATTCATCGACCGCGTAGCCGCCGCGACGGTCGACATCGACCACGCCGGTATGGCGCTTGGCGCGATAGCCGACAAAGCCTTTCGTGTGCTCGCCGGAAAGGTCGACCGAGAGCGCCACGCCGCCGATCAGATCGGCGTCGTCGCGATCGACCAGCCGCTCGGCGCCATGCAGTGCGTCGAGCTCATCGGCATTGAGGATGGCCTCCCCGGTGCGGAAGCGCACTTGTGAGAGCCGCGATCCCTCGCGCAGCAGCACCGGAAACGTCTTCGGACTGATCTCGGCATAGAGCGGGCCGTGATAGCCGGCGCCGATCATGTCGAAGCGGCGGGTGCCGTCCGCGATTACGCGCGTGAACACGTCAAGCCGCCCGGTCGAGCTCTTGGGGTTCGCCGCGGCGACGATTTTCGGCGGCAGCGCCAGGCTCTCCAGCAGCGGCACGATGTAGACGCAGTTGGTCTCCAGCACGGCGCCGTCGGCGAGGCCGATTTCGTGCAGCTTCAATTCGTCGATGCGCTCGGCCACTGTCGCGCCCGGGCCAGGCAGGAAGCTCGCGCGCACGCGATAGGCGATATCGCCGAGGCGCAGATCAAGGCTCGCCGGCTGGATCTGGCTTTCCACGAACGGATAGGCCGGCAGGATCAGGCCGTCATCCGCCATCGCCGCGATCATGCGATCCGGCAAGATGCCGTTGGCGTGGGTCGGAAGCGAAAACGACACGATATGGTCCTTAACGTGCTCCTTGGGCGGTGGCCCCGATGTCATCCAAACTCCGAAAATAACCCCTTTTTACCGGTTATCCGATGCCCGCCTTGACGGAAAGGCCGGGTACGAATAAGAGCATGACTTATCCCGTGGTGATTTGAGCCGGCCGGCTTGCAGCCACGTTAAACAAGTCGCTAAACAGGCCGGGGACAGTGTGATCCCGGCCTGTGGAATTTTCCAGGCCGGTTTTTTGTGACCATTTTCAAGGATGGTCACGACGGAGGTCACATGTCCAAATCACCCGCGTCCGCTTCGCCAACCGCCCGCTATCGTCCCGAAACCAGGCTGGTCCATTCCGGCAGCCTGCGCTCGCAATATGGCGAAACGTCCGAGGCGCTGTTTCTCACCCAGGGGTATGTCTACGACAGCGCGGAGCAATGCGAGGCCCGCTTCAAGGGCGAAGACCCCGGCTACATCTATTCGCGCTATTCCAATCCGACGATTTCGATGTTCGAGCGCCGCATGATTGAGCTCGAGGGAGCCGAAGCCGGCCGCTCGACCGCCACCGGCATGGCCGCGGTGACGACCGCCATCCTGGCGCCGCTGAAAGCCGGCGATCACGTCGTGGCGTCCAAGGCGATGTTTGGATCGTGCCGCTATGTGGTCGAGGATTTGCTGCCGCGTTACGGCATTGCCTCGACGCTGGTCGACGGGCTCGATCTCGATCAGTGGAAACGCGCGATGCGGCCGAACACCAGGAGCTGCTTCCTGGAAAGCCCCACCAACCCGACGCTCGATGTGCTCGACATCCCCTCCATCGCCGAGATCGCGCACCAGGGCGGCGCACGGCTGATCGTCGACAATGTGTTCGCGACCCCGATCTGGCAGAGCCCGCTCGCGCTCGGCGCCGATGTCGTCGTCTATTCCGCGACCAAGCATATCGACGGCCAGGGCCGCTGCCTGGGCGGCGTCATTCTCTCCTCGGAGGCCTTCATCGCCGAGCACATCCATAATTTCATGCGCCAGACCGGCCCATCGATATCGCCGTTCAACGCCTGGGTGCTGTTGAAGGGGCTGGAGACGCTGGCAGTTCGCGTCCGCGCGCAGACCGAGACCGCCGCCAAGGTCGCGGACATGCTGGCGACCCATCCCAAGATTTCGCGGCTGCTCTATCCCGGCCGCGAGGATCATCCGCAGGCGGCGCTCGTGAAGAAGCAGATGCGCGCGGGGTCGACCTTGGTCGGGTTTGAGGTCAAGGGTGGCAAGGCCGGCGCATTCCGCTTTCTCAACGGGCTGAAGATTTCGCGGATCTCGAACAATCTCGGCGACTCCAAGAGCCTCGTCACCCATCCCGCCACTACAACCCATCAGCGGCTCGCGCCGGAAGCGCGCGCCGAGCTCGGCATCAGCGAAGGTTTCGTGCGCTTCTCGGCCGGGCTCGAGCATCCCGACGACCTGATCGAGGATTTGCATGCGGCGCTGGAGCGCGCGTGAGCATCCGGAAGCCTCACATCGGCCGGTAGGTCTGTACGTTGGAGGGCACGTTGACGCCGAGCTTGAGCTGGCCGACCGACTTGATGATGTCGTCACCGAGCAGTTGCGCGAAGCAGGCATAGCCCCAGTCATTCATGTGCAGGCCATCGGCGATCACGAAGCTGTCGATCGGGAGCGCCTGCTTCTCGTGCCAGTCGCGCATCACCTCGAAGCGCGGGAAGATGCCGATGTGATGAAGATGGGCGACCCTGCCCAGCAGTTTTACCATCTTGCCGGCGCTCTCGGCGCGCTCGGTAACGCGCGGCGAATATTGTGGATCGACCAGCACGACATCGGCGCCGCCGGCCTGAATGCGCGCGACGCCTTCTTCCACGAGCTTCGCAGTGTCGGCGGGATCAAGGTCACGCAGCACGGCATTGGTGCCGACCTGCCAGATCACGAGATCCGGATGCGCGTCGATGACCTCTGTCTGCAGCCGCTTCATCATTTCCGGCGCGTCGTCGCCGCCGTGGCCGCGATTGACGACGCTGATGTCAGCGGACGGATATTGCCGGCGCAGTTGCGCCGCAAGGCGATTGGGATAGGTGAACTCAGGCGAGCTCGTGCCGTAACCCGCGGTCGACGACGAACCGAATGCGACGATCACAACTCCTTGGCCGGAGGCGAGCTTGCCCGCGACATGCGGCAGCGATCCCATCGATTTGGCGCCGCCCTTCGGCGGCAAGCAAGGCACGCGGCTGAAAATGTCGCTGGCTGATTTCGCGACCTGCTTGACCTTATCGATCGCCTTCGCGGTGAGGCCCTTTTGCTCCGGAAGCCGGCTCTGGTCGGCGGACGCAGCGCCGGTCGTGACGAAGGGCTGCGGCGCGGCAACCCTGCTGTCAGACGGCGCCGGGGTTTGGGCAGCTTGGGCCGTGATTTGCGCGCGCACCGGCGAGTTCGAGATTGACGCGAGCAGCAGGAGCGCCGCGACTGCGGACACTGCAAGCGATGTGACGGGCAAAAAAGGGCAATGAAAACGCAGCGGCATCATGTAACGCAAGATCCTAGTTCTGCTGGGCCGGGCCGATATGGGCGGCGTCGATGACAAATTTCGACAGCGCGCGGCCGAGGCAATCGTGAACGCGTTCGGCAAGCTCGAGGCCGTGCGACGCGCTGAACAGATCGAAATCGCCCTGATCGTTCCATTGTTGCATGATGGCGAAGCGATCGAACAAGGGAACGTCGTGCTCCTGCGCCACCACGCGCAAATTATCCAGGTAAGGCGGCACGGAAATCATCGTCTCCGTCCGCGGACTATATTGCAGATTCATCAACACCACGTCGGCCCCCGCCTTTTGCAGCGCAATAACACCCTCGTCGAGGGCGCTACGAAATTCGTCGGGATCGATCGATCGGATAGCATCGACCGTGCCCGTCTGCCAGATAACCAAAGTAGGCTGTTTATCTTCCAAAAGCTTAACGAAGCTGCCGGCAGCCTCTTCGGCGGTCTTCTTGACCTGTAGTTCTACGGATACGTTAACCGTGGTCGACGGCAGTTTCTCCCTCAGCGCGGCCTGTAGCCGGGCCGGGTAGGCACTGGCTTCGGATGTGCCGATGGTCGAGGACCGGCTGCCGACCACCAGGATATTGAGCGCATGGCCGTCCCTGACGGCGTCCGCGACCTTGGGCAACGCGCTCTCGGTAGACAAAAGAGACGCCGGCACTTCGCAACTTTGGGGATTGCCGCTTGGGGGATTATCCTCGGCATGGAGGGGCGTCGCGGCCAAACAGCCGGTCAGCACGATGAGCCCCAGGAAACCCCGCGACCTCACAAGCTCCCTCCCGCCATATCAGCGTTGCCGATCGTGCCCTTGCGCGAGGCATTCTTGTCGGCACTGTGCTTGTACCACGAAATCACCCAGGCCATGCCAGACATGATGAGGATTCCGCAGACGCTGATGAGAGCGTGCAGCGCAGCACCGCCCGAGATCTCGGCCAGCACGAAGTGCCCGGCAAAGGCCAGGAACACGCCGAGGCAAAAAATCTCCAGCGAATGCTGCCCACACAAGATCAACGGCCGCAGCCAGCGCGATCTCAAACCCGGCCAGTCCTTGGGGAGAAAGCGCACCGTGATCGCTGCGAGCGCCAGGAAATGCGCAAAGCGCAGCACGTCAAGATCGGTCTTGTCGATCGGATACATCCATTGCTCGAGCCGGCGCGGCATCAGATGATTGAGCTGCGGGAAATACCAGGTCATAGTCACGCAGAACGAGAAGAACAGGTAGACGGCGCAAATCCACAGCATGACCGGTGAGGAGAGAATCCGCGCCATGCGCCGCGCCCCGCCGAGCGCACACCACGCCCCGAACACGAACAGCAATTGCCAGGCTAGCGGATTGAAGGCCCAGTAGCCGTTCGGATAGGCCGACAGATACCAATCGTAATGCCAGGTCAGCGCATAAAGTGCGACCGACAGCCCCAGCGTGACATCGGCCTTCCATTTCATCAGCCACAGGATGACGGGCAAAAACAGCATCAGCACGATATAGAGCGGCAGCACGTCCATGTTGACGGGACGGAACCGCAAAAGCAGCGCCTGGACAATGGTGACGTCGGGCTGCTTGAGGAAATCCATGATGCCCATCTCTTCGGTATAGAGCGGGTTCTCGAAACTGGTCGCGACATAGGAAATCTCCGCAAGGAAGATCGTGAACAGGAAGACGTGCGCGACATAAATCTGCCAGACCCGGCGCAGGATGCGCGCGGTCGCGACCACGACGCCGGATTCGAGCATGGCGCGGCCGTAGACGAACGCTGCGGTATAGCCGGAGATGAAGATGAAGATTTCGGTGGCGTCGGAAAATCCATAGTTGCGGATCGTGAACCAGGTCAGGATATTGGGCGGCAGATGATCGATGAAGATCAGCCACAGCGCGAGCCCGCGGAACAGATCGAGCCGCAACTCGCGCTCGCCGACCGCGGGAAACGAAATGGCAGGCGCGGCGGCGACCGGCGCCGCGGCTTCCGCGCGCGCCGTCGCATCCGCTGCTCCGGCAATCGACGGCCTGGCAGCCCGATCGGCAATGGACGTCATCTGGCACCGGTGTTGAGCGCTGATCGAAACATAGTATCGGTCCAAAGCTTTCGAGCAAGCTTGCAAGCAAGATTACGAAGGTCGAAGGATATCGCGGTTCGCGTCCTAAATTGGAACTTTGTTGAAACGACGATTGGATTTGTGTGGCCTTCGTTCACTACGCTCCGGCGGGCGCGATTGGTTCCGGCCGAACTTTTCGATATGATGGGGTTACCATGTACCGCGCCGTTACCCGCCAGATCGAAGTCACCGTCGAGCCGAACTTCATGCCCGAACGCTCGTCGGCGGAACATTCCCGCTATTTCTGGTCCTACACCATTGTGATCACCAATTCCGGCGATGAGACCGTGCAATTGCAGACGCGGCACTGGATCATCACCGATGCTTCGGGCCGCAAGCAGGAAGTGCGCGGTGAGGGCGTGGTCGGCGAACAGCCCGTGCTCGCGCCGGGCGAGCGCTTCGAATATACCTCTGGCGTGCCGCTTTCGACCACGTCGGGCTTCATGAGCGGACGCTATCAGATGGTCAGTGAAAGCGGCGAGCGGTTCGAGATCGACGTGCCGACCTTTTCGCTCGACAGCCCCGAGGCCAAGCGGGTGTTGAATTGACGAGCGCTTGCGCTCGTCATCACCGGGCTTGACCCGGTGATCTATCTTTTTCTGAGAGGTGATGGATGGCCGGATCAAGTCCGGCCATGACGAATTTGTTTTTGTCGCGCCCATACCGACACAACTTCGCGATCTCGCCGCGCGTTTGCGCGAGTTTTGTTCCGAACATGCCGCCGTCTGAAATCAGAGGGCGCAGGGAATGCCGGGCGCTCGGTGCGCCCGCAGCCTCGCGCGCAACAGAAAAAAGCGCACGAGCATAGTCACCACGGTCACGCCGGTTTCACCCGACATTCCCCGCGCAATGGTTTACGGCTTATTCCGTGCTCTCCCCAGTGACCGGCTTTTTTGCCACTGTCGCCTGCGGATCGCTCCACAGGCTTGGCGCCAGCGTCGGGGCGTCAGGACCACACGGCTTTGCCGTCCGCCTCAGCGCCGTTCGTCAAGAGCGCTGCTTGCGTCCATCGCATCCCGCCTCACGTCCGTGACGATCGCGAGCCGCCCCTCATGTCGAGACGGGACGGGGCGAAGCTCTAGAGATGATTTGCCCGACGACACAATCGAAATATTTTTGCGAGGGGGGACTGGACGACCCAAATCACGTTGATCCGGCTCGATAAAATAGCGTTTTGGCGCACGGCTCGGCGCGACGATTGTTGCGCCCAGCTTGACACCGACAGCCCGCACTTCGTAAATCCCCTCGCCCTGACAAGGCAAATCGTCCGATCTGACGCCGATTTTTCAAGGCTCTGGTCGCGCACGAAAATCCCGGGCGCATAGCTCAGCGGGAGAGCGTTCCCTTCACACGGGAGAGGTCCAAGGTTCGATCCCTTGTGCGCCCACCATTTTAGCAGGTACGACCTATTCGCGGACTCTTGGGCGAAACGAGCGAGGGTCGCTTGCCCGGCGTCCAATATCCTTCAGTTTCAGCATCGCAATCAGCACTGAACCATCGAGCGAGGGGTTGATGGCCGGAGAGTGGTTGCGCATCGACGAATATACCGACGTTCTCGCATCCACCGATCTCCTCGCCCTCGTCGGATCGAGGTTAAAGAAGAGTCCCTTCGACTGGAAATGGATGATCCTCGCGGCACATAGTGGTGTGCAAGGTGCCCTCGTATGTGCGCTCCACGATTCTACCGGGACCAACATCCTCAAACAGAAATCAGCTGCCGAGATGCTGAACTGGCTTTCTACTCTCGAAGGAGAGCGACCGAAAGAACAACTGGCCGACTTTAGCATGCTCATCAAAAAGTATCGCAAGAGATATCCCTTGGCCCTGACACCGGAACAGCATTGGAAGATACTGAAGCTTCATCGGGAATTTCGAAACAAATTTGCTCACTTTACCCCGACGCACTGGTCGATCGAAATTTCGATGATGCCAAGTCTCATCGAAAATGCGCTCGATTTGATCGAGACCGCTATGAAGCAAGATCAGGTCACGATGAAGACTAGCGGAAACTTCAAAAGGCATCTCAGCGGCAACTTGGCTTTGGCGCGAGCTGCGCTCGTACCGTGGAGGAACCGCTGAGTAGAGTAGATTAAACTTGCTCCGACCCATTGCTACCAGGGATGCCGCGAGGCTAAAAAAGCGCTAGAGCA
>VAZG01000160.1 GCA_005885285.1 Alphaproteobacteria bacterium
CGCGCCGGCGTCGAAACCCCGGCCGAGGCTGTTGCGCTGGCGCGCGAGATCGCGGCGTCGAAGGGACTGACCTTTGCGGGC
Organism: Alphaproteobacteria bacterium; assembly: GCA_005885285.1. Classification (GTDB taxonomy): domain Bacteria; phylum Pseudomonadota; class Alphaproteobacteria; order Rhizobiales; family Xanthobacteraceae; genus Bradyrhizobium. Next base: position 82 of record VAZG01000160.1, read on the forward strand.
TTCATGCTCTATCCGACCGAGACCGGCTGGGCCGAGGCGCAGAAGTTTTTCGATGCGGCGCTGGCCGGCATCCGTGCGCACGGGCTTGATGCGACGATGGTCTCGACCGGCGGCACGCCGAATCTGAAAAATGTCGGCAAGCTCAAGGGCGCGACCGAGCATCGGCCCGGCACCTATATCTACAACGACCGGATGCAGGTCGCGGCCGCCGTTGCGAGTTGGGACGATTGTGCGCTGAACATCTATTCGACCGTGGTGAGCCGCGCCGGCCCCGATCGCGGCATCCTCGATGCCGGATCCAAAACGCTGACCTCAGATACCGGCGGCGGCCTCGACGGCCACGGCCTGATCCTCGAACATCCCGAGGCAAAAATCGCGCGCTTTGCCGAGGAGCACGGCTTTCTTGATCTCGCGCGCAGCAACACGCGGCCCCAGGTCGGCGACGTCGTGCGGATCGTGCCCAACCATGTCTGCGTCGTCGTCAACATGATGGACGAGGTGGTGATGGTGCGTGGCGAGGCGATCATCGGCACGCTGAAGGTCGCGGCGCGGGGGAAGTTGCGCTAGCGTTTCGTTTCCGCGAGCGCCACGCGCACGCGCTCGTCACGCGGCGTCAATCGCGAATGAGCGCTTGCAACTCCCGGTCCAGCGCATCACGGAACGTCTTGATCGGGCGCGCCAGATGACCCGCTGGCGGGCGGTGAACCACCCATGCCCGAACCGCGGGATTGAAATCCGGTGTCCTGATGACCTTGAGCTTGTTTCGAAGCGGGGTCTGCTTGAGCGCAATCGGCGTCACGAGACCGACGCCCATGCCACGCGCGACCAACGACAGCCGCAGCTCGGAATCGAGGGCTTCGACCGCGACATGAAAAGGAAGATGCGCCGCGTCGAAATGGCGTTTCAGCGCAGCACGAAATCCGCAACCATCCTGGCTGATCACCCAGGACATACGCGAAAGATCTTCCAGGCTGACCGATCTCGGTATTTTCATATCGCGGGCCACGACGAAGATGACCGGTTGCGAGCCCAGATCATCGCCCGCGAGATCGTCCGGTGGCGCGGTGCCGTCCGGGAGACAGATCGCGGCGGCGTCAAGTTCGTTGCGGCTCACGCGCTCGAGCTGATTAGGCGACCAGCCCGACACGACCCGGACAGCGAGCGCGGGGAACTCGGCGCGTAGCGTATCCAACGGTCCGGTGAGACCACTTTCCGACAGATACGGCGAAATGCCGAGCCTGAACTCGCCACGGACGAGGCCGTCGGCGGCGACACCGGACCTCAGATCGTCAAGCATTCGCAGCACGCGCCGGCCCTGCTCATAAGCCTGGTGCCCCGCCGCCGTCGGCTTCAATGGTTTCGATAGCCGGTCCAAAAGCTCCGTACCCAGCATCTCCTCAAGATTCTGAATCCGCCGCGTTACACCGGGTTGCGTCAAATTCAGACGTGCGGAGGCCGCGACGATCGACCCGGTCTCAACCACGGCGACGAACGCCACGAGGTCATGCGTGTTCATAACTATTCCGCATATTGTTTATCATCATATTTGAATTGTAGCATATAGGATCGATTGCTTAAAGGGGCCTTGCGATCATTTGCGAGGTCTCATGACTGTCTCTGAAGCAACCAAACTGCCGTGTGCCGCGCGAACCGGTATCCGCTCCTTTGTCTGGTTGGCCTCCATCGCGGTCGGTGTCATCGTAACAAATCTGTTCGCGCCGCAAATTCTGCTTGGCCTCATCGGGCCTTCGCTCAGCATGACCACCTGGCAAGCCGGCATGATCAGTACCCTGACGCTGCTCGGCTACGCGCTCGGGCTATTTCTGCTGGTGCCTCTCGCCGACCTGTTCGAAAACAAGCGCCTGATCCTCCGCACGCTGTGCTGCGCCATTCTCGCAGCACTTTGCACGGCGCTGGCACCGACGGCGCTATTGCTGCTCGTTGCCACCTTCGTTCTCGGCGCGTCTTGCGCGGCGATCCAGATGCTGGTTCCGCTGATAGCGTCGATGAGCCCGCCGGAGCATCGTGGCCGGGTGATCGGCGACGTAATGAGCGGCTTGATGATCGGCATATTGCTGTCACGTCCGTTGGCAAGTCTCATTGCCGATGCGTCGAACTGGCGCGCGTTTTACATCGTCTCCGCAGCGTCGATGGCGGTCTTGACCGGCATGCTTGCATCCTACCTGCCGACATTGCGGCCGGTTACCCATGTCGGTTATGGGATGCTGCTCGCATCATTTCCGAAACTTCTGAAAGAAGAGCCCATTTTGCGGGTTCGTGCCTGGACCGCCGCGCTGGTGATGGCGTCTTTCAGTGCTTATTGGGCTGCGATTGCCCTTCGCCTTTCGGATGCGCCTTTCAGCCTGGACGCCAAAGGAATTGCCGTGTTCGCGCTGATCGGCGCCGCCGGCGCGGCGGCCACACCATTGGCAGGCCGCTTGGGCGATCGGGGTTGGGCGCGACAGCTGCTATTTGCGTCGCATCTCATCATCATCATCTCGCTCGGGCTCTGTGCATGGGCCGGTTTGATCAAATCCCAGGCGATTGCACTATTTTGGCTTGGCATCGGCACGATCCTGTTCGACGTCGGCATCACCAGCGATCAAACCCTTGGACGACGCGCCATCAATCTGTTGCGGCCGGAAGCACGAGGTCGCCTGAACGGCTTGTTCGTGGGCCTGTTCTTCGTCGGTGGAGCCATCGGCGCTGCGGCCGCGGCTCTGGCGTGGACCTTGGGTGGTTGGACCGTGGTCTGCGTCGTCGCCGCATTCTTTGGACTGCTTGCGCTGATCACGGACATCGTGACATCAACCGGGACATCCTGACGGATATCAGGGGATAGCGCGGTTGCGAAACCACTTCAGCGCTCCCCTTCCCGCCGCGGCGCCGGTGGCGAACGAGGCCTGCAGGAGATAGCCGCCGGTCGGCGCTTCCCAGTCGAGCATTTCTCCGGCCGCGAATACCCCGGGCAAGCGGCCGATCATGTAGTCGGCGTCGAGCTCATCGAATGCGATCCCGCCGGCGGTTGAGATCGCGCGCGCGATCGGCGCCGTGCCGTCAAGCTTGATCGGCACAGCGTTGATCATGCGAGCGAGATCGGCCGGCTGCAGCGACGCCAACGAAATGGCTGAAGCAATCGCGGCCTCCTGCAACAGGCCGATGGCAAGCGGCGACAGCTGCGCGGCCTTGCGCAGGAAATTGGCGAAGGATTGCTTGCCGCGCGGTGATGACAGCCGCGCGATCAGGGCGTCCGCTCTGAAGTCCGGCCGCAGGGCAATACGCAGCGTCGCCTGCCCTGAACTCTTTATCGCATCGCGCAACTCCGCCGACAACGCGTAGATCGCGCCGCCTTCAATGCCCGCGCGGGTGACGATGGCCTCGCCGCGCACGGTGTGCGGCCCAACCGTCAGCGCGACGCCCTTGAGCGGCTGGCCCTCGAAACGATTTCGAAAGATATCGGACCAGGCGACCGTGAAGCCGCAATTGGCAGGCCGCATCGGCGAAATCGCAACGCCCTTCATCGCGAGCGTTTCCATCCAGGCTGCATCGGAGCCCAACCGCGGCCAGCTTGCGCCGCCGAGCGCCAGCACGGTTGCGCTCGCATCGATCGCGCGCGGTCGATCCGGAGTCCGAAAAAGCAGGTTGCCGCTTTCGTCCCAACCCATCCAGCGATGGCGAACAGCGAGTTGCAAGCCCTGCGAATCGAGCCGTCGCAGCCAGGCGCGCAGCAAGGGCGAGGCCTTGAACCCTTTCGGAAACACCCGCCCGCTGGAGCCGACAAAAGTCGGCTCTCCCAGGGCCTCGCTCCATTCGCGCAAGCGATCTGGCGGAAAGGCTTCGATTGCGGCTTTCAGCCTCGGCTCTGCTTCGCGATAGCGCGCGAGAAATTGAGGCAGCGGTTCGCTGTGCGTGAGGTTGAGCCCGCCGCGCCCGGCCATCAGGAATTTCCGCCCCGCTGACGCCATCGCGTCATAGATGGTGACGCGCGCGCCGCCCTGGACGAGTACCTCGGCCGCCATTAGTCCGGCGGGACCCGCGCCGATGACGGCGGCATCCATGGCTAGAGCTTCACGCCCGCCCTTGCCGCGGCTTGGGCGACGTATTTTTGCGTCTGCTGGAATGCGCCTTCGAGCGCCTTGGCCGTCGACATGTCGGCGATCTCATTGAAATGCGCGGCGATCGCGTCGGGTGTCCACTGCGATGGCGGCAAATTGATGCCCTCGGTTTCCATGATCTTGATCACCGCGAACGAGCCGGCGCCCGCGCCCATGATGGTGCGCGTTGGCGCATCCTCGCTCAAAAGATATTCCACTGCCGGCGTGATCGCCTCGGGGCGCATTAGTGAGAGCGCCTGCGGCGGCAGCAGTTCTTCCGTCATGCGCGTCGCCGCCGTCGGCGAGATCGTGTTGACGCGGATGTTGTTCTTGCGGCCCTCCTCGGCCAGCACGTTCATCAGGCCGATCATGCCGGATTTCGCGGCACCATAATTGGCCTGGCCGAAATTGCCGTACAGGCCCGACGATGAGGTGGTCAACACGATGCGGCCATAATTGCGCTCGCGCATGCCCTCCCATACCGCCTTGCAGCAATAGAAGGTGCCCACGAGATGGACGTCGAGCACCTTCGCGAAGTCCATCACTTCCATCTTGCCAAACGATTTGTCGCGCAAGATGCCCGCATTGGCGCAGAGCAAATCGACGCTGCCCCAATCTTTGGTGGCGCGATCGACCATCGCCTTGACCTGCGTGAAATTTGAGACGTCGGCGCCGTCGGCCATCGCCGTGCCGCCGCCTTTGCGGATTTCTTCGACCACGGCTTCGGCTGTGGTCGGCGACCCGCCGGTACCGTCGCGCGCGCCGCCAAAATCGTTGACCACGACCTTGGCACCGCGGCTTGCCAGTCCCAGCGCATGCGCGCGTCCAAGACCGTTGCCCGCGCCGGTGACGATAGCGACGCGTCCGTCAAATCTGATTGTCATGCGTGAGATTCCTGGTTCGCTCGTCGTGCCCGGGCCTGACCCCGGGCATCCATCAAAGGAAATGAGGCGTCATTCTTGATCAGTGATGGATTGCCGGGTCAAGCCCGGCAATGACGGGGCGCTTGGGCGGCGCCGCAATGAGGTTAGCTTCAAGCAAAGTAAATAAGGCCGATCCAGTCGGCGACCAAGGCGGGCTTGTCCTCGCCTTCGATCTCGACCGTGACGTTGGTGCGCGATTGCAGCTCCGTTGGCTTGCGCAATTTCGCTTCCATCAGTGTAAAGCGGCCACGGACGCGGGAGCCGGCGCGGACCGGCGCGATGAAGCGCAGCTTGTCGAAACCGTAGTTGACGCCCATCGTCGTGCCTTCGATGACCGGCATCACCTCATAAGACATGATGCTCATCAGCGACATCGTGAGAAAGCCGTGCGCTACCGTACTGCCGAACGCGGTTTCCTTCCTGGCACGCTCGGGATCGATATGAATGAACTGGTGATCCTCGATCACGTCGGCGTAGAGATTGATGCGCTTCTGATCGACCAGATGCCATGAAGACACCCCGACCTCATGGCCGACCATCTCTTGATAGGCTTGAAGCGAAACCGGCGGCTTCTTCCAGACTTCGTTCATTCTTCAATTCTCCACCGATCCAGCCGACCGCACCTGTTGCAGCTCCGGGAAATCCTCTTCGCGGAACTCGTTGCCGCGCAGTGGGTCGCCGCGATCATTTTCATGCTCCAGCCGGCGCAACTGCACGCGGCGGATTTTTCCCGAAATCGTCTTCGGCAATTCCGTCACCAGCTCGATCCTGCGGATGCGCTTGAACGGCGCCAGCCGCGTGTGCAAATGCTTGAAGATCGAGAGCGCGGTCTCGCCCGTGCGCTCCACGCCTGATGCCAGGAGCACATAGGCCTTGGGAATCGCCAGGCGGATCGGGTCAGGGCTGGGCACGACCGCAGCCTCGGCAACCGCTTCATGTTCGAGCAGCACGCTTTCCAATTCGAACGGGCTGATGCGGTAATCGGAGGATTTGAAGACATCGTCGGATCGGCCCACGAACGTCAGGTAGCCCTCGTCGTCGGCAAACACCACGTCGCCGCTGCGATAGAGATCGCCGTCCGCGCCGCTCAATTTGCCATCGTCGCCCTGGTAACCCTGCATCAGCCCTGCGGGCCTGCTGGCGCCGAGCACGAGCGATACCTCGCCTTCCCTGGTGAGGTCGCCGTCGATATCGGTGATCTGCACGCGATAGCCCGGCAGCGGGCGGCCCATCGAGCCGACCTTCACCTTCTGCCCTGGCGAATTGCCGGCGAGCGCCGTGGTTTCGGTCTGGCCATAGCCGTCGCGGATCGTCAGTCCCCAGGCCGCGCGCACCTGATCGATGACTTCCGGGTTGAGCGGCTCGCCAGCGCCACAGACCTCACGCAAGCTGACCTTGAAAGCCGAGAGCTTTTCCTGGATGAACAGCCGCCACACCGTCGGCGGCGCGCATAATGTCGTGACGCCGCAGCGGCCGATGGTGGCAAGCAAACCCTTGGCGTCGAAGCGCGGCTGATTGACCACGAACACGGTTGCCCCCGCATTCCAGGGCGCGAAGAAACAGCTCCAGGCGTGCTTGGCCCAGCCCGGCGAGGAAATGTTGAGATGAATGTCGCCGGGCTTAAGCCCGAGCCAGTACATGGTGGATAGCCCGCCGACCGGATAGCTGCGCTGGCTGTGCCGCACCAGCTTTGGTTTGGCCGTGGTGCCGGAGGTGAAATACAGCAGCATCGGATCGTCGGCTTGCGTCGGCCCATCCGGCGCAAAGATTTCGGACGCGACTGCCGCCTCCTCGAACGGCAGCCAGCTCTCTTGCTTTGACGACGCGCCGACCACGATGCGGACGAGCTTGCCGCCGCCAAGATGGGAGAATTTCGCGACTTGGTCCTGCGAAGCCACCACCACCCGCGCGCGGCCGCGGTCCAGGCGGGCGCGCAGCTCGTCTGGGGTGAGCAGCGTGGTCGCGGGGATCACGACGACCCCGAGCTTGATTGCCGCCAGCATGGTCTCCCACAGCGGCACGACGTTGCCGAGCAGCAGCAGCAGATGATCGCCGCGCTTGATCCCCTGCGCGCGCAGGAAGTTGGCCACCTGGTTGGAACGGCGGGAGAGCGCCGCGAACGACAATTTGGTCTCCCGGTTGGCGCCGGCATCGACGATCCACAGCGCCTGGCGATCGCGGCTCGCAGGGTCCCGCGCGAGCTCGGCGTCGAACCAGTCCAGCGCCCAGTTGAACGGCACCGAATCGGGCCAGCAGAATCCTTCCACGGCCGTATCGTAATCGGTGCGATGCTTTAGCAGAAACGCGCGCGCTTCCTGAAAGGTGGTCATCGCTATTTTCCGGCGAGACTGCGCACGTGCTGGATAATCCCTGAGAAATCGACCCCGCCATGGCCGGCGGCGTCGAACGCCTTGTAGATCTCCTGCGCGTGTTTGCCGAGCGGCGTCGCGGCACCAGCGGCCTTGGCCGCGTCCTGGGCGAGTGTCAGGTCCTTCACCATCAGCGCCGAGGCAAAGCCCGGCCTGTAGCCGTTATTGGCCGGCGACGTCGGCACCGGGCCCGGCACGGGGCAGTAGCTCGTGAGCGCCCAGCATTGTCCCGACGAGGTCGAGGCGACATCGAACAGCGCCTGATGCGACAGCCCGAGCTTTTCCGCGAGCGCGAAGGCTTCGCCGACTGCGATCATGGAAATGCCTAATATCATGTTGTTGCAGATCTTGGCGGCCTGCCCGGCGCCACCGCCGCCGCAATGCACGATCCGCTTGCCCATTTTTTCCAGCACGGGCTTGGCCGCCGCGAACGCCTTATCCTCGCCGCCGCACATGAAAGTCAGTGTCGCGCCCTTGGCGCCGCCGGTACCGCCGGACACCGGCGCATCGACCGACGCCATGCCATGCTTCGCGGCCAGCGTATGCGCCTCTTTCGCGCTTTCGACATCGATCGTCGAGCAATCGACGATCAGCGTCTCCTTGCTCATCGAGGGAATCACATCGGTCCACACCGACAGCACATGCTTGCCTGCCGGCAGCATGGTGATCACGGCGTCGGCGCCTTTTACGGCTGCGACCGAACTTTCGGCAACGCTTGCGCCATCGGCCATGGCCTGATCGCGCGAGGCAGCGACGAGGTCGAACGCGACAACCTTGTGACCTGCTTTCACGAGATTGGCAGCCATCGGGCCGCCCATGTTGCCGAGGCCAATGAATGCGATCGTTGCCATTTCGATTTCCTCCGCGTGAGCCGGTTTAGCGCGAGTTGCTAGTTTGATTGGTCGAATACCAGTTCGTCGGCGCCGATCTCGGCGAAGTAAGGCGCCGTCATCTCGGGCGTCACGTCCTCGATTCTAGCGGGCGACCATCTGGGATTACGGTCCTTGTCGATCACGGCGGCACAGACGCCCTCGCGGAAATCGTCGCTCTTGAACACTTCGAGCGCAGCACGATATTCCCGCACCAGACATTCTTCCAGCGACGAAGCAGCGCGTGCGAGCCGCAGCAGCTTTAACGTGACCACCATGCCGCGCGGCGACTTCTCGTTCAATGTCTTCAGCGTGGCTTGCGCGAGCTCCGAACCGTCCCGCTGCAAGCCGGCCGCGATGTCTTGCATGCGGTCATGCGCGAACCAGGCATCGATCTTCGGCTGCATCGCGGCCACCGGCCCCGACATCTCGCCGGTCGCATAGCCGTCAATCAGGATCTTGATTTCGGCCGACGTCGTGCCTGGGCGGACTTTGGTCAGGACGTCGCGCAAGGCCGGCAACCGGCTCGACGATACGACGGCGTCGGCAAATCGGGCATGGATAGCATCGGGGCCGTTCA
>VAZG01000161.1 GCA_005885285.1 Alphaproteobacteria bacterium
TCGACCTCGGACAGATCACGATCACCTATAACCGGCTCTGGATCCTCTGCTTCACACTCGCCGTGTTCGCGATCCTGCTCGCGATGCTGCGCTTTACCGCGCTCGGGCTTGAGATGCGTGCTGTGACGCAGAACCGCCGGATGGCGGCATCGATGGGGATCGCGACCTCGCGCGTCGATGCACTGACTTTCGGGCTCGGCTCCGGCATCGCGGGGATCGCCGGCGTCGCGCTGTCGCAGATCGACAATGTCAGCCCCAATCTCGGCCAGAGCTACATCGTCGACTCTTTCATGGTCGTCGTGTTCGGCGGTGTCGGCAATCTCTGGGGCACGCTGGTCGGCGCCTTCACGCTCGGCATCGCCAACAAATTCCTCGAGCCTGTCGCAGGCGCCGTGCTCGGCAAGATCGCCATTCTCGTGCTCATCATCCTGTTCATCCAGAAACGCCCGCGCGGCCTGTTCGCGCTCAAGGGGCGGGCGGTGGAAGCATGATGGTGACCTTCGCGATGAGTTCTCTCTTCCTTATCTCTCCCGCTTGCGGGGGAGGTCGGCGCGCTCGAAGAGCGCGGCGGGTGGGGGAATGCCTCCACTTGCTGCGGTGCTGGCGGAGAGACCCCCACCCCAACCCTCCCCCGCAAGCGGGAGAGGGAGCCGGAGCGCATCGCCAATGACTCCGCACGTGCTGACGCGCTCGCTCGATCGCGCGGCGACCATCTTCGTCCTGGTCGTCGCCGCGCTCGGTGTGCTGATCCCGCTGTCGAACCTGCTCTTGCCGGCCGGCTCGGCCTTCCAGGTCCCGACCTATCTGGTGGCGCTGTTCGGCAAATATGTCTGCTACGCCATCCTGGCGCTCGCGATCGACCTGATCTGGGGCTATTGCGGCATCCTTTCGCTCGGTCACGGCGCGTTCTTCGCGCTCGGCGGTTACGCGATGGGCATGTACCTGATGCGCCAGATCGGCAGTCGCGGCGTCTACGGCAATCCGATCCTGCCGGACTTCATGGTGTTTTTGAATTACCCGAAGCTGCCGTGGTACTGGAACGGCTTTGACATGTTCTGGTTCGCGGCGCTGATGGTCGTCCTTGTGCCGGGCTTGCTGGCCTTCTGCTTCGGCTGGCTCGCGTTTCGCTCGCGCGTCACCGGCGTCTATCTCTCGATCATCACGCAGGCGATGACCTACGCGCTGTTGCTCGGCTTCTTCCGCAACGATTTCGGCTTCGGCGGCAACAACGGCCTCACCGATTTCAAGGACATCCTGGGCTTCAACGTGCAGGCCGACGGCACCCGCGCCGCCTTGTTCACGCTGAGTTGCCTGGCGCTGATTATCGGCTTTCTGATCTGTCGCGCGGTAGTGACCTCGAAACTCGGCAAGGTGCTGATTGCGGTGCGCGACGCGGAATCGCGCACGCGCTTTCTCGGCTACCGCGTCGAATCCTACAAGCTGTTCGTCTTCACCCTGTCGGCTTGCATGGCCGGCGTGGCCGGCGCGCTTTACGTGCCGCAGGTCGGCATCATCAACCCCAGTGAATTCGCGCCGGGCAACTCGATCGAGGCCGTGATCTGGGTCGCGGTCGGCGGCCGCGGCACGCTGACCGGCGCAGCGTTGGGCGCCATCGTCGTCAACTATGCGAAAACCTATTTCACGTCCGGTCCCTTGGCGCCATACTGGCTGTTCATGCTCGGCGCGCTGTTCATCCTGGTGACGCTGCTGTTGCCGAGGGGCATTGTCGGCACTTTCAATGCCTGGTGGGAGCCGTGGAAGGCACAGCGCCTGCCGGCAATTGCCGATAGCGCCGCGCGCGAAGACGGCGTCAGCGAACCAAACCCGGCGGAGTGAGCGCATGAACGTCATGGACAGCCGCGCCACTTCCGCACTGCTCTATCTCGACGGCGTGCACGTCTCGTTCGACGGCTTCCACGCCATCAACAATTTGTCGCTGGCGCTCGAGCCCGGCGAGATGCGCGCCATCATCGGTCCGAACGGCGCCGGCAAAACCACGATGATGGACATCATCACCGGTAAGACCAAGCCGGATGAGGGCACGGTGCTGTTTGACGGCGTCACCGATTTGACCCGACTCGACGAGACCCACATTGCCGAGCTCGGCATCGGCCGTAAATTCCAGAAGCCGACGGTGTTCGAGAGCCAGACCATTGAGGACAATCTCCTGCTCGCGCTCAATGTCGATCACAGCGTCAAGGGCACTCTGTTCTGGCGCGAAAGCAAGGGCGAGACCGAGCGCATCGAGCGCGTGCTGGAAACCATCCGTTTGACTGAGGCGCGCAACCGCCTGGCCGGAAGCCTGTCGCACGGCCAGAAGCAATGGCTTGAGATCGGCATGCTGCTGGCACAGGACCCGAAGCTGTTGCTGGTCGACGAGCCTGTCGCGGGCATGACCGACGTCGAAACCCATCAGACCGCGGAGCTGCTCAAGGCAATCAACAAGGAAAAGACCGTGATGGTGGTCGAGCACGACATGACCTTCGTCCGCGAGCTCGGCGTCAAGGTGACCTGCCTGCACGAAGGCACCGTGCTCGCCGAAGGCACCATCGACCAGGTCTCGTCGAACGAGCGGGTGATCGAAGTGTATTTGGGTAGGTAGCGAATAGTGAGTAGCGAATAGCGAATAGAAACAGGGCCTACTAATGATGTATTTGACAATTCGAACTACTCGCTACTCGCTATTCGCTATTCGCGCGGCCGGAGGTCGCCCATGTTGAACGTCGAAAACATCAACCTCTATTACGGCGCGGCGCAGGCCTTGCGCGGCGTCTCGCTGAAGGCCGAACCCGGCAAGGTGATGTGCGTGCTGGGCCGCAACGGCGTCGGCAAGACCTCGCTGCTGCGCGCCATGGTCGGGCAATATCCGATTGCCTCCGGTTCGATCACTTTCGACGGCGCCGACATCACGGGCTTGAGGCCCTACGAGCGGGCGCGAAAGGGCATCGGCTTTGTGCCGCAGGGCCGCGAGATCTTTCCGCTCCTGACGGTGGAGGAAAATCTCAAGACCGGGTTTGGCCCGTTGAAACGGGACGACCGCTATATTCCGGATGACGTGTTCTCGCTGTTTCCAGTGCTGCAATCGATGCTCGGGCGCCGTGGCGGCGACTTGTCCGGCGGCCAGCAGCAGCAGCTCGCGATTGGCCGCGCGCTGGTGATGCGGCCGAAGCTGCTATTGCTCGACGAGCCGACCGAAGGCATTCAGCCGTCGATCATCAAGGATATCGGACGGGCGATCTCTTATTTGCGCAATCTCGGCAACATAGCGATCGTGCTGGTCGAACAGTATCTCGACTTTGCCTGCGAACTCGGTGATAGCTTCGCGGTCATGGACCGTGGCGCGGTGAAATATGCCTGCGATCGCGCTGGTCTCGACGCGAGCGAAATCAGCCGCCAGATGGCGCTATAATACTGATGCGGCCGGACCAAGGTCGCGCACTCCGGTAGCGTTTTCGAGCGAAGTGGGTACCGGTTCGCGTGAAGAAAACGCGTCAGACAAAGGCGAGGAGATGGATGCGGACGGAGCTCTCAAACGCATCTTCGGCGGACTTCGCGGCCAACCGAGCGCGGGGCGCCGTCTCTTTCGATGTGCAGCTTCAGGACGGCGCTACGCGCCGCCGCCGTCTGCACGAGTCCGGCTCGCTGCGCGTGCGCTTTCCATCGCCCGAAGGCGACGGACTTTCGGCAGTGCTCGTCAATACCGCGGGCGGCATCGCCGGCGGCGACCGTTTCGACATCGAGATCGCGGCCGGTGAGGGCGCGCGGCTGACGCTGACCACGGCGGCGGCGGAAAAGGTCTATCGCGCGGCCGGCCCTGCGGCCGAGCTCAATATCGCCTTGAGGCTTGCTGCGCGCGCGCATCTATCCTGGCTGCCGCAGGAAACCATCCTGTTCGACCGGGCGCGGATGTCGCGGCGGATCGACATCGATCTGGCCGAAGGCTCTTCGCTCCTGCTCTGCGAAATCGTGGTGTTCGGCCGCGCCGCGATGGGCGAGCGCCTGACAAGCGGCGAATTCGTCGATCGCTGGCGGGTGCGGCGCGGCGGCAAGCTGGTGTTCGCCGAGACCGTGCGGCTCGAGGGCGATATCGGCGAAAAGCTTAGGCGACCCGCGATCGCAAAGGGCGGCGTGGCGATCGGAACGGCCTTGATCCTGCCGGGCGAGCAGGCCCTGGTCGAACGGATCCGCGAAGCTGCCGACGTGTTCGCCGGCGAGGTCGGCATCTCCGCCTGGAATGGATTTGCAATGGCGCGCTTCTGTGCCCAAGATGCGGCGCGGCTTCGTGCCGACATGATGACGGTGCTTGGCTGTGCCTCGCCTTCGGCGCTGCCGCGGCTCTGGCTCAGCTAAATAGATCAGTCAAACTCGTTAGAGTGCCTGGATGAATCTTTCTCCCCGCGAAAAGGACAAGCTTCTGATTTCGATGGCCGCCATGGTCGCGCGGCGAAGGCTGGAGCGCGGCGTCAAGCTCAATCACCCGGAGGCGATCGCCATCATCTCCGACTTCATCGTCGAGGGCGCCCGCGACGGCCGGACGGTGGCCGACCTGATGCAGGCCGGCGCAGAGGTCCTGACCCGGGCGCAGGTGATGCCGGGCATCCCCGAGATGATCCACGACATCCAGGTCGAGGCGACGTTTCCCGACGGCACCAAGCTCGTCACCGTGCATGAGCCGATCAGATGATGATGGTCGTCGTCATTCCGGGGCGGCCGGAACGGCCGAGCCCGGAATCCAGAGGTATGTTTTCGAGATTCCGGGTTCGATGCTGCGCATCGCCCCGGAATGACTGAGGAGGAAAAATGATCCCCGGCGAGTTCTTCATCCAGGACGGCGAGATCGAGCTCAACGCCGGCCGCAAGACCGTGACGCTCACAGTTGCCAATACCGGCGACCGGCCGATTCAGGTCGGCTCGCACTACCATTTCTTCGAGACCAATCCGGCGCTGAAGTTCGATCGCAAGAAAGCGCGCGGCATGCGGCTCGACATCGCGGCCGGTACCGCCGTGCGCTTCGAGCCCGGACAGTCCCGCGACGTTCAGCTCGTCGCGCTCGCCGGAAAGCGCACCATCTACGGTTTTCGCGGCGACGTGATGGGCAAGCTGTGATTCTTCACGCTATGAGTGTTCGCGACGCAGGCACATTGGCCGGGCTCCCTCCGCCCTTGCGGGGGAGGGTTGGGGAGAGGGGTATGCCGCACACTCAAGTGGATGAGATACAGCGAGCCCGCGCCAAACGGTTAAGACGGGAAACGACGCGTGCCGAAACCTTGCTATGGCGCCACCTGAAGGCGGATCGACTCGGCGGCATCGGATTTCGCCGACAGAGCCCCATTGGCAACTACATTGCCGATTTCGTCGCGCACGCCTGCAAGCTCGTCATCGAGGTCGATGGCGAGAGCCATGATTTCGAGGAGCGTATTCGCCACGATGAGCGCCGCGATCAATGGTTTGCATCTCGCGGGTACCGCGTGCTTCGCTTTTCCAACGACGATGTGATGAAGAATTTGGAGGGTGTCCTGCTCGCCATTAGTCAGGTGGCGGAGCAAGCGGCACCCCTCTCCCTAACCCTCCCCCGCAAGGGGGGAGGGAACCCTGCCACCGGTGGAGCGCATCCGACCACGCGCAATGAATTGCGGAAGCGGTAGAGCCATGTTGCCGCCAGTACGCCTCATCTGCGAAGCCGCCGAGCTGGCGGCACGCCGTCACTTAGGCCAGCAGCGCAAGGGCCGCGGCGATGAGCCCTACATCAACCATCTCGCCGAGGTCGCAAACCTGCTCGCCGTCGCAACCGATGGTGCCGATGCCGAGCTGGTCGGGGCCGGCTGGCTGCACGACACCATCGAGGATACCGAGACCACGCGCAAGGAATTGGCAGGAAAATTCGGCGAGCGAGTAGCGTCCCTGGTCGCCGAGGTGACGGACGACATGAATCTGCCGAAAGCGCGGCGCCGCCAAAAGCAGATCGAGGACGCCCCGCACAAATCGCCCGGCGCAAAGCTGATCAAGATCGCAGACAAGATCAGCAATATCCGCGCCCGCATCGTGACGCGGCCGAACAAGAAGCAGCGCGACGATCTCGCGGACTACGTCGCCTTCTCCAAAAAAGTCGTCGCGGGATGCCGCGGCGCCAACGCCAGCCTCGATGCAGAATTTGATAAGGTCGTCAAAGCAGCGAGCAGGGTGCTTTGACGGCGAAGGGGAAATGGGGGCTGACATGTCTGTAAAGATCAAGCGTTCCGTCTATGCCGATATGTTCGGGCCCACCACCGGCGACCGGGTGCGGCTTGCGGACACCGATCTCATCATCGAGGTGGAGAAGGACTTTACGATCTACGGCGAGGAGGTGAAGTTCGGCGGCGGCAAGGTGATCCGCGACGGCATGGGGCAATCACAAGTCACCAATCGGCAGGGCGCCGCCGATACCGTCATCACCAACGCGCTGATTGTCGACCATTGGGGCATCGTAAAGGCCGACGTCGCGATCAAGGAAGGTTTGATCAGCGCCATCGGCAAGGCTGGCAATCCCGACATCCAGCCCGGGGTCACCATCATGATCGGCCCGGGGACCGACGTCATCGCCGGCGAAGGCAAGATCCTCACCGCGGGCGGATTCGACAGCCACATCCATTTCATCTGCCCGCAGCAGATCGAGCACGCCCTGATGTCGGGCGTCACCTCGATGCTCGGCGGCGGCACCGGCCCCTCGCACGGCACTTTTGCCACTACCTGCACGCCCGGCCCCTGGCACATGGGGCGGATGATCCAATCGTTCGACGCGTTTCCCGTCAATCTCGGCATTTCCGGCAAGGGCAACGCCTCGCGGCCGGCATCGCTGGTGGAGATGATCAAGGGCGGCGCCTGCGCGCTGAAACTGCACGAGGATTGGGGCACCACGCCGGCGGCGATCGACAACTGCCTCTCGGTCGCCGACGATTACGACGTGCAGGTCATGCTGCATTCCGACACGCTGAACGAGTCTGGCTTCGTCGAGGACACGATGAAGGCTTTCAAGGGCCGCACCATCCACGCCTTCCACACCGAAGGCGCCGGCGGCGGCCATGCGCCTGACATCATCAAGATTGCCGGATTGAAGAACGTGCTGCCGTCCTCGACCAATCCGACCCGACCGTTCACCCGCAACACCATCGACGAGCATCTGGACATGCTGATGGTGTGCCACCATCTCGACCCCGCTATCGCCGAGGATTTGGCGTTCGCCGAAAGCCGCATCCGCAAGGAGACCATTGCGGCGGAAGACATCCTGCACGACCTCGGTGCGCTGTCGATGATGTCCTCGGACTCGCAAGCCATGGGCCGGCTTGGCGAAGTCATCATCCGAACCTGGCAGACCGCCGACAAGATGAAGAAGCAGCGCGGCTCGTTGGCGGAAGAAAAGGGCAACAACGACAATTTCCGCGTCAAGCGCTACATCGCCAAATATACCATCAACCCCGCGATCGCCCATGGCGTCTCAAAGCTGATCGGCTCGGTAGAAAAGGGCAAGCTCGCCGACCTCGTGCTGTGGTCGCCGGCTTTCTTCGGCGTCAAACCCGACTGCATCCTCAAGGGTGGCTCGATCGTGGCGGCTCCCATGGGCGATCCTAACGCCTCGATCCCGACGCCGCAGCCGGTGCATTACCGGCCGATGTTCGCAGCCTACGGCAAGTCGCTGACGGCCTCCTCGGTGGTGTTCACCTCCAAGGCCGCGGTGACGTCGGGGCTGGCGCGCAAGCTCGGCATCGACAAGAAGCTCTACGCCGTGCAGAACACCCGCGGCCGCATCTCCAAGAAGAGTATGATCCACAACGATGCCACCCCCAAAATCGAGGTCGATGCCGAGACCTATGAGGTGCGCGCCGATGGCGAGCTTCTGACTTGTCTGCCAGCCGAGGTGCTGCCCATGGCGCAGCGCTATTTCATGTTCTAAACTCGCTCCCGGCACATCCAGCCAGAACAAAAGCCGGGAGGATTTCGTGATTTACGTTATTGCCACGTTGACCGTGAAGCCTGAAACACGCGCCGAATTCATTGCGGCAGCCACCGCCTGCATCAAGGAAACCCGTAAAGAACCCGGCAATATCGCCTATGATTTGCACGAGAGCGTCACCGATCCCACCAAAATGGTATTCGTCGAGCAATGGGAGAATGCCGAAGCGCTGGTGCCGCATCGCGCCGCCGCGCACATGAAGACCTTCGGCCGGGTCGCCGTCAAATGCATGACATCGCCGCCGCTGATCGAAGTCGTTACGCCCGAAAAGGTCGATGTGCGCTGAACAAGAAAACGGGAGACCGGGCCATGATCTATGTCATCGCTACCTCGCAAGTGAAGCCGGAACTGCGGGATGCCTTCATCAAGGGCGCCAAGGAATGCATCGAGGCCACGCGCAAGGAAAAAGGCTGCCTCTCTTATGACAGCCACACCAGCATCAACGATCCCAACCTGTTTGTGGTGGTCGAGCGCTGGGAAAGCCGCGAGGACCTCAACGCGCACGGAAGGGCGCCGCATATGAAAGTCTGGCGCGAGTATTCCGCGCCGCTCAAGGTGGCGCCGACGGTGATCGAGATCATCAGCGACGGCAAAGTCGAAAAACTGTGAGTGCCCTCCCATGATCCGCGCGACCAAGGTCCGTGAGCAGCATCGCTGGAGCGAAGCGCCGGCCGATACCGTCGTGCTCGATTTCGACGACCGGCACCGGCGGCGGATGGCGATGACCGGCACGCGGGGACTTGAGTTCCTGCTTGATCTCGAAAACGCGGTCGCGCTGCGTGGCGGCGACGCCCTGGTGCTCGACGATAACAGGCTGATCGAGGTGGTGGCGGCACCGGAGCCGCTCTTCGAAATTCGCTGCAGCGATCCGCATCATCTGATCAGGATCGCCTGGCACCTCGGCAACCGGCATCTGCCGACGCAGATCATCGGCAAAGGCCTGCGCATCCGCCGCGATCATGTCATCGAGGCGATGGTGAAGGGATTGGGAGCGCGCGTCATCGAGATCGAGGCGCCGTTCGATCCCGAAGGTGGCGCCTATGCCGGCGGCGGCCATGGCCACGAGCAGGAAGGCCACGCCGATCACGCCGCGCACGATCATTCGTCGCATGATCACAGTGACCACCGTCATCACCATGACGATCATCACCACCACG
>VAZG01000500.1 GCA_005885285.1 Alphaproteobacteria bacterium
CGCGCTCGAGGATGGCCAATGCACCGTAGCCGTCGTGCGCCTCTATGGGCTGGTATCCGATGTCCCGCAGCAATTCCGACGTCACCGCAGCGACCTCGGTGTCGTCCTCGACGACGAGGACACGGACCGACACGGCGGGCAGGGCATTCTCGCCCCCATCGGAGCGCGCCGCTGGAAGGGCGGTAGCCCGCGGCAGGAACAGGGTGATCGACGTGCCTTTGCCGACCTCGCTCGCAAGCGACGCGGCCCCGCCGCTCTGCTTAGCAAAACCGTAGACCTGAGAGAGGCCGAGCCCCGAGCCTAGACCGACCTCCTTGGTCGTGAAAAACGGCTCGAAAGCGCGCGCCAACACCTCCGCTCCCATACCGGCGCCGGCGTCCGACAGCCTCACCGCGACGAAGTCGCCGATCAGCCCTTCGCTGGCACTGTCGCCCGGGCGGAATGAGAGGTTGCAGGCCTCAAAACGAAAGCACCCGCCGTTGGGCATGGCATCGCGCGCATTAAACCCGACATTTAGCAGCGCGAGCTCGAATTCTGTGGGATCGACCGTCACCGGCCAGAGATTTTCCGGCATTTCGACGGTTACTTCGATATTCTCCCGCAACACCTGAGAGAGCATCTCTGCGATTTCGCGCTTTCGTTGGCGCAGGTCAACAGCCTCCGGCCGCAGCATCTGGCGTCGTGAGAAGGCAAGCAACTGCCGGGTCAGTCGTTCGCCTTGCTCGGAAGCGCGGATTATGGCCGACGCGCGGCGCGCGACCACATCATCCGGCGCTTTGTCACGCAACAGCGCGGCGTTTCCGCTCACCACCGTCAGGAGATTGTTGAAATCGTGGGCGATGCCGCCGGTCAATTGTCCGACGGCTTCGAGCTTCTGAGCTTGGCGCAGGGCCGCCTCGGTCTCTCGATGCTCGGCCATCTCTGCCCGCAAGCGGATGTTGGCCCCGTTCAACTCAAACCGAAGCCGTAACCCCTCGGTGAAAAACCGGTTGAGGTACGCTCCGGCAAGGGAGAGTGCCACCGCGAAGACGATAATCATCGCGGCCAGGGCTGTATCCGCCATTGAGCCCGTTGCGAGCAGCCGGAAGGCCACCGGCAGGCTTGCCGAAAGGAGAAAGGCAAGCAGTGTGGGGAGATGCGGCATGTTGAGCACCACAGCGCCGGCGCACATTCCGCCGATCACCAAGATAAAAAAAGTCTGTCCAAGTCCAGGGATCGCAGGCAACAACACTGCTCCGCCGAGGCCCCAGGACAGACCGGCGAGGAGGGAGCCAAAAGCCACCAGTATCCCCCAGGTGCGGACGTTTTGAACCTTAGTCGCTTACGAGCTGAGTGTTTGCATCTTGTGAGCAGATTTGTCAGGCCAGAGCAGGAATGATGGTGTGTTCGGTGAGGCGGCGGCCGGCAGCGATGGCGGCGCGGCCAGCGCGGGTGAGATAGTAGCGGTAGGTGCCGAAGACGCGTTTGATGACGCCGAGATGGCGCAGACGGACGAGTTGTCGGGATAGGGTGGCGGGAGAGGATTGGCCGAGGAGCGGCAGTAGGTCGGCGCGACGGAGACCAGCGATATTGAAGCCGGGACGCTGGAGGGCGGCGAGCAGGGTCTGTTCGGCGCGGCTGAAAAAGTTGAGGCCCCTGAGGTTTCGGCCATTGACCGGACGGGGTTGGGTGAGACGGTCGAGCGCCCGGATGCCAGCCGAGAAGTCGTCCAGACTGGAGAGGTATTCGAGGTAACGGCGATTGCAGCTTAGCAAGATCTCACGCAAGTCCTTGAGGCTGTAGATGGTCTTTCTGACGGGGGCCAGGGCGCGAGTTGCCGGGCCTTGGCGATGTTCCACCTTGCGGTAGTGCTTAAAAGCGGAGACGTCGTTGGTGGTGGTCTCGATACGCAGGACGAGGCCGAATTTGTCATAAATCTTGATGGAGGACTTACTGAAACGATGCTTGACGCAGGTGCCCTCGATCCGCGTGGTGAATTGGCTGCCAATCTCTTGGGCGAGTTGGGCAGTGATCTTGTGGCCGAGGAAGGTGGCGACGTGTTCGGCTTTGACGGTCAGGATGGCTTGCCGGGAAAGCTGTTCATAGAGGGGTTTGAGGATGGCTGGCGTGCGGAACACCAGATCAGTGGCGTATTCGACCTGCATGAAACTCCAGTGGTAGGATTGGGCGAAGACATCGAGCACCGGACAGCACTGCTGGGCATAGTGATCGAGGATGCGATGCAGGTGGTCGGGCGAGAGGGTGTCGGCGAGGGCCTGCGCGCGCTCCCAGTCGTCAATGCGCAAAAAGGCGTTGTCGGCAAGGGTGAAACCGACGCCAGCGGCGGTGAGTTGGCGAGCCAGCCAGCTATGGCCATTGCAATAGAACTGCAGCCGGAACGGACACCAGGTCGGCACGCGCAGATAGATCAGGCCCAACTCGGCGTCGATGAAGTAGAAGTAATAATGCAGGCATTTGCCGGTATCCGGCCGCAAGAAGGTGCGATGCGTGTGCTTGTCATGCCAGGGCTTGTAGGTGTCGCAGGCTTCCATCGCCGAGATGATATGCACCAGGCCGGGACGGTCGCCACGGACGACAAGCACCCTGGCGACGACGTCCTCCTTGCGGATGTGGTTCTTGGCAATGTGTTCGATGGTAATGCCAGCGGCACTCGCCA
>VAZG01000501.1 GCA_005885285.1 Alphaproteobacteria bacterium
GATCGCCGAGCTGATCCGGGGTGATGTTTTCTATTGGGGCCAGCTAATGGCGGCTGCTCTGCTCGGCTCGCTTCCGGTTGCCTTCATCTACTCGTTCTTTGTGGAGCATTATGTCGCTGGCCTGACGGCAGGATCGGTCAAGGCCTAATCGGCTACACACTCCAGGCGCGTCTCGAGTCATCCGCCGCCCCGCTGCAGTCGTCGGTAAGATCTCCGAACCGATACACCATGATCAGCGCCCCCGCGTCGCATCGAGGTTTCCTTATGAATAAAATCCTCGCCATCGAGCGTCAGGATGTCGAAGGCATAGAGCTGGACTTCGTCATCCTGCTTGCGCGAGTGCAGGGCATTGAAATCGGGAACACCGTCAACCCCAAGGATGACAGCTTCGCCATAAACGAACTAATCTGCTCAACACCGAGGACAACGAGAAGAGTTTTGCAAACGTCTCAGAAGTGACCGGAAATAGCCGGATCAAAATGGAGGGGGTTTGCAAAACCAGGTGAGAGATTTCAATGGCTTAGCCCGAAAGCCGTTGTGCTACCGTTACACCATTCCCCAATGGATTTTCCGAACTAATTCAAAGGCTTATGGATTTGTCCGACAGTGGCCCGCGAAGCGGTCAGGAAACATCGCGCTTCGCCAAGCGTTGCGCCGTTCTACCTGCTCGGTGCAGGCCTTGGCAAGCGCGTGGCGAGGCGGTTTTGAGGCCGCCGGCCAGTATCGGCTGGAAGCGTACCGATGCGAATTTGAAGCGGCGTGAAATCGGCCTGCTGTGCGCAAGCGAATACGAACAGCATTTCGAGCATCGGTGCCCATCGACAAATTGTCTAGCGTTGGCTTTGCGCCGCGGTGGGCTCCCCAACTTGCCCCTGCCAATCCGCCATGCAATGCTTAAAAGCCGATATTAAAGGGAGCGGGCTGGCAGGCCGTGCGCATCCCGGCATCAAAAAGCCTCGCAATCGGGTGGATCGTTTCGGAGAGACAGATGAAATTCAATCATGTCGTCGGATTCTTGTGTGCCGCCGCGGTCTCGCTCGCCCTTGCAGGCCAGGCTTGCGCGCAGGACAAGACCGTCAAGATCGGCGCGGTGTTTCCGTTGAGTGGCAACGCCGCCAGCGCCGGCAACCATGCCAAGGCCGCGCTCGAGGTCGCGATGGATATCATCAACAACGCTCATCCCGAGCTCGGCAATTTCCCACTCGCCAAGAATGCCGGACTCGCGGGGCTCGGCGGCGCCAAGGTCGAAGTGGTGTTCGCGGACAACCAGGGCAGTCCGGCAACTGGACAGAACCAGGCGTTGCGCCTGATCACCGAAGAGAAGGTCGCGGCCCTCACCGGCGCCTATCAGTCCGGCATCACACTCACCGCAAGCGCAATCGCCGAAAAATACGGCATTCCTTTCCTCACCGGTGAGTCGGTCGCAGCGAATTTGACCGAGCGCGGATTCAAATGGTTCTTCCGCACCACGCCGATCGCGAGCGACTTCGTCAACGTCTATCACGATTTCCTGACCGACATGAAGGCGGCCGGCGCCAAGACCGATAACGTCGCATTGGTCCACGACAACACCGAATATGGCACGTCGGTCGCCAACACCCTTGCGACTGGGTTCAAGGAGAAAGGCCAGCCGATCGCGCTCGACGTCGCCTATCCCTCCAACGCGACCGACTTGCAAAGCCAGGTGCTGCAGCTCAAGGAGAAGAAGCCCGACGTCGTGATCATGATCTCCTACACCTCGGATGCGATCCTGTTTGCCAAGACCTCGCAGGCGCAGGACTACAAACCGCCGATGATCATCGCCGACGACTCCGGTTATTCCGATCCGTCGTTCATCAAGTCGGTCGGCAAGATCTCACAAGGCGTCTTCAACCGCTCCTCCTGGAGTATCGGGCCTGCGGGTTCGCCGACCGCCATCATCGCCAAGCTGTACAAGGAGAAGACCGGCGACGAGATGGACGATACCGCCGGGCGCGAGATGCAGGGCTTTTTCGTGCTGGTGGATGCGATCGATCGCGCAGGCTCAAGCGATCCTGCGAAAATCCAGGCGGCACTGAAAGCCACCGACCTCAAACCGGAGCAGTTGATGATGGGCTACAAGGGCGTCAAGTTCGACGACAAGGGCCAGAACATCCTCGCCTCTGCCGTCATCATCCAACTGCAGGACGGCGAAAATTATGTCGCGGTGTGGCCGAAGGCCAACGCCGAGAAGGCGCCCATCGTGCCCTATAAGGGCTGGTAATCGTTCAAGGGCGGGATGCTGATCGTCCCGTCCTTTTTCTTCTCCAGGATCATTGATCGCAACGACGCGGCCTCATGTCTTTTGTCATTGTGCAAGTGATTGTCGGCGGCCTGTTGCTGGGTGCGGTCTACGCCTTGTTTTCCTCAGGCCTGACGCTGGTCTGGGGCATGATGAATGTCGTCAATTTCGCGCATGGCGATTTCGTCATGCTCGGCATGTATGTCGCCTATCTCGTCTATTCGCTGCTGGGCGCTGGGCCGCTGATCGGCGCGCCGCTCGCGATGCTGGTGCTCGCCACGCTGGGCGTCGTCGTCTATTTCAGCCTGATCCGCGACATCATGAAGGGGCCGATGCTGGCGCAGATCCTCGGCACCTTCGGGCTAGCGCTGCTCTTGCGCTATTCCGTGTTCTGGTGGTTTGGCGCCAACTTCCTGACCTTGCCGGAAAATGTTGTTGGCGGCACACTCGATCTGTTCGGCATCCGGATCCAGGCCGCGCGCCTGCTCGCCGGCATCGTCGCGCTGGTGGTGACGCTCGGCCTGCACCTGCTGCTGACGCGTACTTCGTTGGGCTCGAAGATGCTGGCAGTCGCCGAGGATTCCACCGCCGCGCAATTGATGGGCATCCGACCCGACAGCATGCAGGCGGTCGCCTGGGCGATCGCGGCGGGCGCGACGGGCCTTGCCGGCGCGTTGATCGCAACCTTCTTCTACATCGTGCCGACGGTCGGCGAGACGCTCGCGATCGTCGCCTTTGTCACGGTGTCGCTGGGTGGATTCGGCAGCGTGCCGGGAGCATTGGTCGCGGGCCTCCTGATCGGCGTCATCGAATCCTTGTCGGGATATCTGATCGGCGCGATTTACCAGGACATCGTGGTCTATTCGCTATTCCTCGGCTTCCTCTGGTTCAGGCCGCAAGGCTTGATGGGGAAGTCCTGATGGGCAAGTTGTGATGCGGCGCCTCGCGTGGCTCTCGGTGGCGCTGGCACTGGTGATCGCCTATCCGCTGCTGTTCTCGACGCCATTCCAGCAGAGGCTCGGCGCGCTGGTGCTGCTTTATGCGATCGCGGCCTCGGCCTGGAATATCGTGGGCGGCTATGCGGGCCAGGTTTCGGTGGGGCACGTCGTGTTCTTCGGCTGCGGCGCCTATGCCGCGATGGGGGCCTATGCGCATTTCGCATTGTCGCCGATGGTCGGGATTCCCGCCGGCATCCTCTTCAGCGTGGTGATCGCGGCCGTGGTCGGGGTGCCAACGCTGCGGCTGTCGGGTCATTATTTCAGCATGGCGACCATCGCGGTCGCCGAACTGGCGCGGCTGATCGTCACCAACACCGACTATCTCGGCGCGGCTGTGGGCCTGAGCGGCCCGACCGTGCCGCGGAACGTTTTCGACCTCTCCTTCATATCGGCGCTGCCGTATTACTATTTGTTCCTGGCGATCCTGATCATCACGCTCGGCATCACCTGGTGGATGACCAACAGCCGGATCGGCTTTTATCTGCGCGCCATCAAGGATTCCGAACGCGCGGCTCGCTCGCTCGGCGCTCCCGCAAGCCGCACCAAGCTCTATGCCTACATGCTCAGCGCGGGCCTGACCAGCGTCGCCGGCGCGCTGTATGCGATGATGTTCGGCTTCGTCGACCCGGAATCCGGGCTCGGCATCCTGATATCGGTGAAGATGCTGATCATGGCGGCCCTGGGCGGCGCCGGCCTGTTGTTCGGGCCGCTGGTGGGCGCGGCGATCCTGGTGCCGCTGGAGGAAATCTCCAACAGCTTGCTCGGCGGCAAGGGCGCAGGCCTGACCTTCGTGGTGTATGGCGCGATCATTGTTCTGATCGCGCGGTTTCAGCCGGGCGGCATCCTCGATTTGATCAAGCGGCGCCTGGAAAAGTACCGCAAGGCGCCCGAGACCATTGTCGCGGCGGGAACAAGCCATGCTCCTTGAAGCGCGCGACATCACCAAGACCTTCGGCAGCTTCAAGGCCGTCGACGCCGCTTCCGTCACGCTGGAGCAGGGCGATATCCTCGGCCTGATCGGACCAAACGGTGCCGGCAAATCCACCTTTTTCAATTGCCTCACCGGCGACCTGTCGTCCACGTCGGGCCAAGTGCTGTTCGAGGGCCAGGACATTACGACCCTGACGCCGGAGGTGCGCGCCGGGCTTGGGCTGGCGCGCACCTTCCAGGTGCCGCAGACTTTTGAAGGCATGTCGGTGTTGGAGAACGTGATGATCGGGGCCTTTCTGCGCACCCCGCATCGCTCTGAGGCCGAGGCAAAAGCCCGCGCGGTGCTGCAACGCGTCGGCATGGCGAGGCTGGCGGAGGCGCCCGCGCGTTCGCTCGGCACACCCGGGCGCAAGCGGCTCGAAATCGCCCGCGCGCTGGCGACCGAGCCCAAGATTCTGCTGCTTGATGAGGCCATGGCCGGCCTGACCCAGCGCGAGGTCCAGCTCGCGATCGACCTCGTGCGCGACATCCATCGTTCCGGCATCACGCTTGTGATCGTCGAGCACATCATGGAAGTCATCATGTCGCTGGCGAGCCGCGTGATGGTGTTTCATCAGGGCAAGGAGATCGCTCGCGGCAGCCCGCGCGAAGTCACCACTAATGCAGCCGTGATCGCGGCCTATCTCGGCACCCGCGCCGCTAAGGCAATTGCCGCGGG
>VAZG01000502.1 GCA_005885285.1 Alphaproteobacteria bacterium
AAGTAGGTTCGCTTGAGCATGCAGCCAGCATCAAGCTCAGCAGGATCGCAGGGCGACGCAGTTTCATCATCCGCTCCAGTCGGGTCGAGTTAGTCCAAAGGTAAGCGCTTAGCCGCAACCCTATTGAGGCTGGCTTGACGTTTTGCGGAATCGCCACGGCATGAGGTCTTCGATGCGGCTATGGGGATGGCCGTCGATGATCATCTCGAGTGTTTCGGCGATGTAGGCGGCCGGGTTGATGTCGTTGAGCTTGCAGGTGGCGACGATCGACGCGAGCAGGGCCCAGTTTTCCGCGCCGACTTCATGACCGGCGAAGAGCGCATTTTTTCTGGTCAGGCAGACTGGCCGGATGGCGTTCTCGACCGGGTTCGTGTCAAGCTCGAGGCGCCCGTCTTTGAGGAAGCGGGTCAGCCCTTGCCAGTGATTGAGCGCGTAGCGGATGTCCTCGGCGAGCGTCGAACCACTGGAGATCATCGACAGCTGTTTCTCGAACCATGGCTTTAGCGCGGCGACGATTGGCAGCGAGTGCTCCTTGCGCGCGGCCAGCCGGATGTCCGGCGATGAACCGCGTACCATGGCTTCGATGGCGTAAAGCTGTGCGATGTGCCGAACCGCAGCCTCGGCGATCGGCGATTTGCTGTTGCGGGCCAATTTGACGAAGCGCCGGCGCAAATGGCTCCAGCAATGCACAAGCGTCCACGGCCCCTGCGGTCGAGCGACTTCGGTCAGCCGGTCATAACCGTCATAGGCATCGCATTGCAGGAAGCGTCCGTTAAAGCCATGCAGGAACTGCTCTGCGAACGCGCCGCTGCGACCGGGGGCATATCGGAACAGCACGATCGGAGGACTTGGACCGCTGTGGCCGCGGTCGTCGGAGACGATCGCCCAGAAGTAGCCTTTCTTCGTTTGGCCACGCCCGGGATCGAGCACCGGTGCCGTGGTTTCGTCCATGAACAGACGATCTGCCCTCTCCAGATGGCGACGCATGTGGTCCGCTACGGGTTGGAGATGGAAGCAGGCGCGGCCGGACCAGTTGCCCAGTGTCGCCCGATCAAGCCGGATCCCCTGCCGAGCATAGATCTCGGCCTGACGGTAAAACGGCGTATGGTCGCCGAACTTGGAGACGATCACGTGCGCAATCGCCGCTTCGGTCGGCAGCCCACCAGGCACGACGTGCTCCGGCGCGTGGGCCTGCACGACAGGGCCCGAGCAGCGGCGACAGATGTATTTCGGGCGGCGCGTGACCAGCACGCGCCATTGCGCCGGGATCACGTCGAGGCGTTTGCTGACGTCCTCGCCAATCTTTGTCATGGCGCCGCAACCGCACGGACAGAGCGTGCTCGCAGGCTCGATGATCCGTTCCACCCGAGGCAAATGGGCAGGCAAGCAGCCGCGATTGCGATGAGAACCTTGATCCGGCGCGCTCCGCGATGGGCCCTGGATCACAGCCTCGGCTTTCTCCTGAGCCGCGTCCAGGATGCCTTGCGCGATCTCCACGTCTTCCAGCGGCAAGTGATACTGATCTGGCCGTAGCTTCTCGGACTTCGCGCCGAACTTCTCGCGTCTCAATTCCCCGAGAATGACCTCCAGCCGACGTCGCGCTTCCTCCGATGCCGCCAGTGCCCCCTGATGCTCGCTCAAGGCTGCCTGCGTTTGCGCCAAAAGCGCCTTCAGGCGTTCGTTTTCGTTGCGCAGCGCCGCAATGCTCATGCGCTATTTCGAGCACATCGCCACTGCGCCTGCCACGTTCAAGATAGCTCCCGAGTCAATCTGCCGCAGTTATCCAGCCGCCTGGGGACGCCGCGCTTCTTCCGGGCGGACTAACCTCCAATCCAGCCCTTCGAACAGGGCTGCGAACATCGCTGGCGATATGCGCATCACGCCGTCTGCGATCGTTGGCCAAACGAACTTGCAGCCTTCGAGGCGCTTATGAACTAACACCAGGCCCGTTCGATCCCAGACCAAAATCTTGATCCGGTCCGCTCGTTTCGATCGGAACACGAAGGCTGCGCCGCTGAACGGGTCGAGACGAAGCATCTCCTGCACCTTCGCCGCAAGTCCATCGTGGCCACAGCGGAAGTCGATCGGCCGCGTCGCGATGTAAATCTTCAGATCGGCACCGGCCGCGATCATCGTGACGCTCGCACTGCGCGGATCACCCGGGACAGCTGCTCGCCATCTATGGCTGTGTCCGTCCGCAGCACGACATCGCCGATCGCGATCTCAAGCTTGATCGCCGGAACGTGACCCTCCTCCAACGCGCTTTCCACGACCAGCGGCGCGAATGTCGACTGCGACGCCTCGCACGGCGCCAACATGCCTCGCTGTCGAAAGCGTCGTCGCCAATCGTAAATCTGCCAGCGCGTCGCTCCGTGCTTGCGCGCCACCTCGGACACCTGGGCACCGGGTAGCAGACTCTCGGCGACGATCCGAGCTCTCTCAGCCTCCGAACGCACGCGGCGTCCCGACGGTCCTTCAAGGACCTCCAGCCGGCTCACCGGCCCTACCGATGAGCCGTCCAAATGGACGTCCTTTTTGCTGTCCAATCCCATCCCAAACCTCCGTCCAAGCCGGAGGCTTCTTCGCACGTTCATTCGAATTCTGAAGCAAGGGTATCGGCTTCGCGCTTACGACATAACGACGGATGAAACGCATGAAAAATTGGGTTGCTCACCAGGTGAGCCAAGCAATGATTCCTTCACCAGTTCAACAGCCAAACTGACGTCATTTTGGTCTGACGCCCATCTTTCCGGAGTTCGCGATCAGGTTTCACGGAAAGCGCGTGAGAAGCTGTCAAAGACCGGCTTCATGATGTACTCGAAAAACGTACGCTCTCCGGTTTTGATGTAAATGTCGGCAGGCATCCCTGGCGTCGGGATGAATTCTGGTATGCGCCTGACA
>VAZG01000503.1 GCA_005885285.1 Alphaproteobacteria bacterium
CGCCGGCCGCCAGCCCTGCAAAAACACCAGCACGACGATCACGACGAGCAGCATCGCCTCATAGATGGTCTTGATCAGCTCGTGGATCGATTGGGCGATGAACTCGGTCGGGTTGTAACCGATGTTGTAATCGAGCCCCTTGGGGAAACTGGCCTTCAGTTTCGCCATGGTGTCGGAAATGCCTTTTGCCGTAGCAAGCGCATTCGATCCCGGCCGCTGCGTCACCAGCATCGCGACCGCGGTCTTCCGCAACATGAAGCTGTTAGTGGAATAGTCCAGCGCGCCCAATTCGATCCGGGCGACATCGCGCAGCCGCACAGTGCGGCCGCCTTCGCCGGCCTTAACGACGATGTCCTCGAACTGCGACACGTCCCTCAGCCGTCCCGTGAAGGTGAGATTGGGCTGGAAGGCGCGGTCGGAGATCGGGGGACTGGCGAGCTGGCCACCGGTGATCTGCAGGTTCTGGGCCCTGATCGCGGCCAACACGTCGCTTGCCGTCATGCCGAGGGTTGCGATCTTGTCGGGATCAAGCCACAGCCGCATCGAGTAATCGCGGGCGCCGAAGATCTGGATGTCGCCGATGCCGTTGAGCCGCAGCAACTGGTCGCGAATCTGCAGCAGCGCGTAGTTTGATATATAGAGCTGGTCGAGGCTGTCGTCGGGCGACAGCATGAACACGACCATCAGGATATCGGGGCTGTTCTTGCGCGTGACGACGCCGTTGCGCTGCACCTCTTCCGGCAATTGCGGCTGCGCGATCGCGACGCGGTTCTGCACCAGCACCTGCGCCTTGTCGAGATCGGTGCCGAGCTTGAAGGTCACCGTGATCGTGAGCTGGCCGTTCGAGGTCGCCTGGCTGTAGAGATACAGCATGTCTTCGACGCCGTTGATCTGCTGCTCGATGGGAGCTGCGACCGTGTCGGAAATGGTCTGGGCCGAAGCGCCCGGATATTGCGCTGTGACAACGACGGTTGGCGGCACCACTTCCGGATATTCGGCAACCGGCAGCGTCGTGTAGGCGATGGCGCCGACAATCAGCAGCACGATGGATAATACCATCGCCAGAATTGGCCGGTTGATGGAAAGCTGACCGAGGTTCATGTCTTGCCGCCGGCAGGAGCAGCCTGCGCGACATGCGGGGTCACCTTTGCCCCGACACGCGCGCGCTGCAGACCATCCACGATCACGCGATCTTCAGCCTTGAGCCCTTCGCGGATCACCCGCAAGCCTTCATCGAGCGGCCCGAGGACGACCGGCTTCGCCTCCACGGTATCGTCATCCTTGACCACGAACACGATTTTTCGCGACTGGTCGGTGGCGATCGCGGTATCGGGCAGCAGCAGCGCTTCGTAGGGCGAGCTGCCGATCAGCCGCACACGGCCGAACTGGCCGGGCAGGATGGAAAGATCTTTGTTTGGGATCACCGCGCGGCTGCGCAGCGTCCCGGTCGAGACATCCAGCCGGTTGTCGATAAAATCCATCTTGCCTTCGTGCGACGGCTTGGTCTCGCCTGATAGCGTGACCTGCACCGGATTGGGCGTGTCGCGCGAGCTTGGCCGCTTGCCCTCGAACCAGAGCCGGTTGTTCTTCAGGTACGTCGCCTCATCCACGTCGAAATAGATGTAGATTGGATCGAGCGAGACGATCGAGGTCAAAAGTGTGCTGGCACCATTGTCGCTGCCTTGCACGAGGTTGCCGACGCTGACGAGATGGCGGCTGACCCGGCCGGTGATCGGCGCGATCACATGGGTGAACTCGATGTTGAGCTGGGCCGCCTTGAGCGCACCTTCGGCCTGCGTCTCGGCGGCGTGCGCCGCCTGCAACGCCTGGCGGCGCTGGTCGACGGCCTGTTCGGAGACTGCACTGGTCTGGACAAGGTTCAGGCCGCGGTCGAGCTCGCGCTTGGCGAGTTCCGCCTTGGCGCGCGCATCGGCAAGCTGGCCGTCCGCCTGCTCGGCGACCGCCTCGAACGGACGGGAATCGATCACGTAGAGCAGGTCGCCGGTATGCACCATGTCGCCGTCCTTGAACTCGACGCTGGTGACGAAGCCGCCGACCCGCGCGCGGACCTGGACCTCTTCGACCGCGTCGAAACGTCCGGTGAACTCGTCCCAGTCGGTGACGGTGCGCCTGGTCGGCTGCGCGACCGTCACCGGCGGAGCAGCCGCCGCAGCTGCAGCTGGCTGCGTCGGCTTTTCACCGCAGCCGGACAATGTGAGGGCGAGCAGAACGATCAACGGGCGGATGCCGCGGAGGGAATGGATCGTTACGCTTTTATGAAAACGTTGCGATTTTTCAGTCGCGTACAATGCCATCTCCTTTTTGCGTGCATGCCACGATCGATCGATGCGGCTGGCCGCCCGGGTAGCTTGAGCGGAACCAGGAAGAGCCGGTCCCAGTCTGTTCAAGGGCGTGCCGGGATCAAGCAAAATCCTTGTGCATTGAAAGCTCTGTCTTGTGCCGGTTTCATGGCGTGGAATCGATTTTCTCATCGGGGGCGGACGGGGGATTCATGCCGACAGCCCGGTAAGCACGGTCACTCGCGTTGGAATAGCCGGTCAGAAGGCTAGTGTGGTGAGCCCACTGCATTGGCTGCCCGGTTGTCGTAAATGCCGCGGCGCCGACTGGAACCAGCTCGGACGTGGCCGCGCTTGCTCCGTAAGCAATTCACGAACCCGTCCGATCCGCCGGCAAGCCGCGGCCAATCAACCGCTGTCGCGCAGCACCAGCTCAAAACCGAGGTCGACGTGACGTGGCCCGTCGCGGGTCAGGATCAGCTTGGCGGCGGTGCGGCCGATGGCGTCGCCATGAACACGGATGGTCGACAGACTCGGCGCGATCAGCCGGCCCATTTCCAGATCGCCAAGGCCGATCACGGCGACCGGCTGCTCGGTCGCCGGGCCGTTGCGCAATAGTCCCGCTGCGCGCAGGCCCGACAGGAAGCCGATGGCATGCGCGTCATTGGCCGCGAATACCGCATCGACCTCCG
>VAZG01000162.1 GCA_005885285.1 Alphaproteobacteria bacterium
ATCACCGCCGTGGGCGGACGGCCGCTTGCCATCACCGACAATCTCAATTTCGGCAATCCGGAGCGGCCAGAGATCATGGGCCAGTTCGTTGGTTGCCTGAAAGGGATCTCGGAGGCCTGCCGTGCGCTGGATTTTCCGGTCGTGTCCGGCAACGTCTCGCTCTACAACGAGACGAACGGCCGCGGCATCCTGCCGACGCCCTCGATCGGCGGCGTCGGCCTGCTCGATGATTTCACCAAATCCGCGACGCTTTCATTCAAGGCGCCAGGCGAGGCGATCCTGTTGATCGGTGAGACCCGCGGCTGGCTTGGGCAATCGGTCTATCTGCGCGATATCTGCGGCCGCGAAGAGGGCGCGCCGCCTCCGGTCGATCTCGCTGCCGAGAAGCGCAACGGCTGTGTGGTGCGCGGCATGATCCATGCCGGCACCGCGACCGCCGTGCACGACGTTTCCGACGGCGGGCTTTTGATTGCACTGGCGGAGATGGCGATCGCGGGTGGACTAGGCGCCGAACTGTTGGCAGCAGCAGTCTCGATCGTGCCGCATGCCTATTGGTTCGGCGAGGACCAGGCGCGCTACATCGTGACGGTGCCGGCTGAACAAGCAGGATTGGTACTGGCGAAGATGAGGGGCGCCGGCGTGCCCTGCACGCGGATCGGCACCACCGGCGGCGACGCCATCACGGTGGCAGGGGAAGCGCCGGTTTCGATCGATTCGCTAAAGTCGGCCTTCGAGCGCTGGTTGCCAGCTTACATGAACGGCGCAAGCTAACCGGCTGAAAGGCGGGTTGGATCTTCACGGCAGATCTGCGACTGCCAGAAGCATGGTTAGGCTGAGCGCGGTCGCGATCAGAATGGCAGATAATCCCATTTGATGGTGTCCTTTCCTGGCTACCCTTGGACACATCTCCCTGGGCCACGCTTATGCAGGTTTGATGCCAACTCTTAGACTTTTGGATTAGAGCACGTGGGTCGCGCCCGGAATCTTCCTCAGAAGCATTGACGTCGCCCAGCTCAAGAGGACGGTGAGCGCGAAGGCCACGAGAGCCTTGGCGATGGCGGGAATGTCGAAATCGAACATCGAATATTGCAGCCACAGCACGATCGGGTAGTGCACCAGGAATATGCCATAGGCATCCGGCTGCATCGGATCGAGAATGCTGAAGCCTGATTGCTTGAATCTCAGAAAATAGGCCAAAATCACAAACATAATGGCGACGCTGAAGGCCGCGAAGAAGAGACCGTAGGTCCCCTCATACCAAGCCGGCAGCCGCTCCGGGTTTCCCAGTATTTCGCGCTTGACGTAGATCAGCGCCCACATGAGGCAATACGGCACCAGCGCTATGCTCGCCCAGCCCCAGCTGCTCCTCGCCAGCCGGCTGCCTGCGCTCAACAGGCCGCGATCCAAATGTTGGGCGCCGATGCCGGCGCCAAAAAAGAAGTAGGTCGCGTACAAGAGCACGCGGCCGTGTTGGACTGAAAACGGCCCGAACTCGAACCAACTGCCCGCTCCAAAGTGGATTCGGCCGGGAATGTAGAACACGGCAGTGACAGCAAGCAGCACCGCGAAGAATTGGGCCGGTCGATCACGGCCGCGCAACGACAGTCGATTGATCGGATCGAGGAGTCTCGATGAGAGGCTGTAGAAGACGCTCGCAACGAGATCGAACGCAAACAAGACCCAGAGGAACCAAAGCGGCCCGCTCGGCCATGGTCCGACAGTGATCGTCTTCCACCAGAACGCGGTAAAGCTCAGGTCCGGAGTTTGGCGCAACGCAATCGCGTAGTACGCTATCGGAATAAGTGTGAATGCGCAGATCGCGAATGGCAGGCCAAGCCTGAGCAGGCGATCGCGCAAATAGTTCAGTGGTCCTTTTCGAGCAAGACCCGTCCACACAAACAGGCCTGACAGAAAGAAGAACATCGCCATGAAGAAGCTGTCGGTGGCGAGAACGATCATGTCAAAGCCGATCCACGACTTGGGATCAGTATGACCGAAATAGGTATAGGGAATGACGGCGTGGTGGAGCAGCACCACGAGCGTCAGGAACGTGCGGGCGCGATCGAGCGCGGCGTTGCGCGCCTTGGTCTTGGGCGCTGCCCTGACGTCCGCCGGTACAGCAGATTGGGAGATCGTCGTCATGTGCGCCCCGGCCGGGTGAACAGTCACGATGTTGCCGCCACGGACCTGATTCAGCAAGGGCATTTTAGCGCGATATCACGCTGAGAATGGGCCCAATCGCCGCCAAGCCGCGCGTAGGAACCAGTTTTGTGGCCGGAAGTTGCACCAGCGATTTCGATCAAGCATGGAAGACACGCAGGCTGGAGGAACAGGCGATGACGCTATTGAAATGGGCGCTGGTTTTTTTGGTGGTGTCGATTATTGCCGGACTTCTTGGGTTTACCGGCATATCGGCGGCATCGGCCGATATCGCCCGCATCCTGTTCTACATCTTTGTCGTGATCTTCCTGGTGCTCCTGATCCTCGGGCTTACGATCTTCAGGGTGTAGGCTAACTCACGCCACTTCCTCGATTTTCACCTTGTCCGGATAGAATGCGAGGTGCCCAGTGATCTCAGCCATGGCCGGGAAGGGCGTCTCGTAAGTCCAG
Source organism: Alphaproteobacteria bacterium (assembly GCA_005885285.1). GTDB lineage: Bacteria > Pseudomonadota > Alphaproteobacteria > Rhizobiales > Xanthobacteraceae > Bradyrhizobium. The sequence continues at coordinate 2,611 of VAZG01000162.1, forward strand.
ATCGAGTTCTCCAGCGTCTTGCCGTCGGCGACGATGGAAAAATAACTCGCATCCCCCTTATAGGGACAATGCGTGGTCCGCTCGGTGCGCTTCAAGAGCGCCATATTGGCGTCCTGCCGCGGCACATATTGCACAGCGGGATAGCTCGCTTCCTTCAAGGTCAGCGCATGGGTGCTGTCGGCGATGACGATGCCACCTACGGTGACGCGCACGCGCTTGGGATTGGCAGCGATGGTGATGGGGTGGTCGGGACCTGGGAGTTTCATCGGTTTCAGCCCTTTTTGTCAGTCCGTTGTGATAGCGGCACGCGATGCCGCAGTTTTGTAACGTCCCGGTGGGGAATATAGTAGGAGACAGGGTGACCTAGAAGGCCATCCGCGCTAGGTTTGGGTGTCACAGTCGCGCGAGCCGGCCGCGAACGAACCCTCGAGGACAGGAGACCTACTGGGATGCCGATGGACGCCCGCGATATCGAATCGATGATCAAGGCAGCTATCCCCGATGCCGAGGTGACGATCCGCGATCTCGCCGGCGACGGCGACCATTATGCGGCCACCGTGATTTCGGAATCCTTCCGCGGCAAGTCGCGCGTCCAGCAGCATCAGATCGTCTATCAATCGCTGCGCGGTCAGATGGGCGGCGTGCTGCACGCGCTGGCGCTGCAAACCGGGGTACCTGGCGGGGCTGGAGCGCCGGAGGGGTAATTCCAACAGGCGGGCCATGGCGGACAATCCACGCGGCGCGATGTTCCGTTTCCCGGCGCCGAATCAGCACAGCCGCGTCACCTATGCCGAACTGTTTTTCGACCTGGTGTTCGTCTACGCGATCACGCAGATCTCGCACACGCTGCTCGGCCGCTTCACGCCGTCAGGTGCCATCCAGGTAACCCTGCTGTTGCTCGCGGTCTGGTGGGTATGGGTCTACACCGCCTGGATCACCAACTGGCTCAATCCCGAACTCACGCCGGTCCGGATCCTGCTGTTCTTGCTGATGCTGGGCGGCCTCGTGCTGTCGATGTCAATCCCGACCGCATTCGAAGCTCGTGGTCTCTGGTTCGCGACCGCCTATGCGGCGATGCAGGTAGGCCGCACCGTTTTTTGGCTGGCATCGATCCCGCCACAGCGGACCCTGGTGCGATGGAACGCGATCCGCATCCTGGTCTGGCTGTCGGTATCAGCGGTATTCTGGATTCTTGGCGGCTTAGCGCAAGCACAGTCGAGGCTTGTGCTGTGGACCGCAGCGCTGGCGATCGAATACGTCTCGCCCGCGGTCCGCTTCTGGATCCCCCGCTATGGTGGGTCCACGGTCGAGGAATGGGCCGTCGATGGCGGCCACATGGCCGAGCGCTGCGCCGGCTTCATCATCATTGCCCTCGGCGAAGCTATCGTCGTCAACGGCGCGACCTTTGCCGACCTGACCTGGACCGCCGAGACTGTCGGCGCATTCCTCTCGGCCTTCGTCGCCAGCATTGCGATGTGGTGGATTTATTTCCACAAGGGCGCCGCGGCCGGCTCCGAACTGATCTCGAAATCGAGCGAATCGGGGCGGCTGGCACGGCTCGCCTACACCTATCTGCATTTGCCGATCGTGGCCGGCATCATCGTGTCGGCCGTTGCCGACGAACTCGTTCTGAAACATCCGGACGGAGCCTCGGATCTCAGGACGATCTCGACCGCGATCGGAGGGCCGTCGCTGTTTTTGATCGGGACCATCCTGTTCAAGCTGACCATTCGCGGCTTTCTTCAGCTCTCCCACGGTGTCGGCATCATCGCCTTGGCCGTATTGACGTGGTTTGCCCGGGATCTGTCGCCGCTCATGCTCTCGGCCCTCACTACCGCAATCATGATCGTCGTCGCGGTGTGGGAATCGGTGTCGCTGCGGTCGAGCCGGGAAGCTCAGTCCGAGGCCACCAGCGCGTGAACCGAAAACATGCCGGCCGGATCCGTCCATGAATTCCGCGGCGTCCAGCCCGCGCCGCGCGCCAGCGCGCCAAAGCGTTCAAGGCTGTATTTATAGCTGTTCTCGGTGTGAATGCTTTCGCCGGGGCGGAATGAGAAACTAGTGCCGAGCATGCGCACGGCTTGGTGTTTCTTGCTGATCAGATGCATCTCGATGCGATGGCGCTCGCGGTTGTAGATCGCGCGATGGGTGAACGCGGAGAGATCGAAGTTACCGCCGAGTTCGCGATTGATGCGCACCAGCACATTGAGATTGAAGCGCGCGGTGATCCCTGCGGCATCGTTATAGGCGTTGTAGAGTACGCGCTCATCTTTTTCCAGATCGACACCGATGATCATCTGCGCGCCGTGACCCAGGATGCCGCGGGCGCTACGCAGGAAGGCGCAAGCCTCGTGCGGTTCGAAATTGCCAAGCGTCGAGCCCGGGAAGAATCCGACCTTCGGCAGGCCGGCAGTGGCGGCAGGAAGCGTGAACGGCGCGGTGAAATCCGTGGCCACTGGGGAGACCGAGAGGGCTGGAAAATCCTTGCGCAGCGCGTCCGCCTGCGCCCTGACGAAATCGCCGGAAATATCGACCGGGACATAGGCGCCGACGGTGCAGTTTTGCAGCAGCAGCCTGACTTTCGTGGTCGCCCCGGCGCCGAATTCAACCAGCGCTGCGCCTTTCGGGATGATGGCCGCGATCTCGCCGCCGCGATCCCTCAGGATCGAAAGCTCGGTGCGGGTCGGATAGTATTCCGGCAGTCGCGTGATCGCCTCGAACAATTCCGAACCGGTCGCATCGTAAAAATATTTCGGCGACAGGCGTTTGGGATGCTGCGACAGATCGTCGATCGCATCGCGGGCAAAAGTCGAAGTCTGCTCATCGGGCAGATGCGCGTCGGCCAACGCGGTGGCATGCACATTCATGATACTCTCCTGAACGCGCTTCCTGCGCGCTGCGATTTTTGAGAAAGTCAGGCGTAGTCGGCGAGGCGCAATCCTGTAAATTGCCAGCGATGATGGGGGTAGAAGAAATTACGATAAGTGATACGGCTGTGGCCTAAGGGAGTTGCAAGCGACGAGCCGCGCAGCACAAGCTGATTAATCATGAACTTGCCGTTGTATTCCCCGAGTGCGCCTTCGATGGCCCGATAGCCGGGATAGGGCGCGTACGCGCTGCGGGTCCATTGCCAGACGATGCCGAAGGCGTCATTGAGTTGGCCCGCGCGCGCGGCGACTTCCCATTCCATCTCGGTCGGTAGATGTTTGCCGCTCCAGCGCGCAAACGCATCCGCCTCGTAATAGCTGACGTGGCAGACCGGCGCGTCGGGATCGATCCGCCGCAAACCGCCGAGCGTCATGACGTGCCATTGTCCGGATATCTCGCGCCAGTAGCCCGGCGCCTTCCATTCTTCATTGCTGACGACCGCAAACCCGTCCATCAGCCATAGGGTCGGCGTCGCGTAGCCGCCGTCGTTCATGAAGGCGAGCCACTCGGCGTTGGTGACGAGGTTGCGGTTAAGCTCGACCGGCCCGACCAGCGCCCGGTGCGCCGGCTTCTCATTGTCGAAATGGAAGCTGTCGTCGGTATGACCGATGGTGTGGATGCCCTCGTTGAGCGTGACCCTCGCATCGCGCGCGGGCGTCGAAACGGGGAAGCGCCATGCCTCGTCGTACGCCGGCGAAATCGGGTTCTGCGCGAAGGCGTGCAGGATGTCGGTCAGCATCAATTCCTGATGTTGCTGCTCGTGATTGAGGCCGACCTCGACCAGCGGCGCGATCGTCCGCAACTGATCCTCTGTCGCCTCGTGGAAGAATTTCACCACGGCTGCGTCGACGTTACGGCGGTAGGCGGTGATTTCCTCGGCACCTGGCCGGGTCAGGTCGCCGCGCCGATGGCGGGCGTGCCGCGGGCCGGCACTAACGTAGTAGGAATTGAACAGGAAGGCGTAGTCGGGGTGAAACGGCTTGTAGTCTGCGCAATGCTCGCCGAGCAGGAATTGCTCGAAGAACCAGGTGGTATGGGCGCGATGCCATTTCGCCGGGCTCGCGTCCGGCATCGACTGGATCAACTGATCCTCTGGCGACAACGGCGCGGCGCGCCGTTCGGTCTCGCCCCGGACGGCGAGAAACGCTTCCACCAGACCCTGCGCGAGGCTGGAGGAATCGGAAAAAAGTGACGGATGGGAGGAGGTGAGGGCGGCCGCAGCGGAAGCTGGTTTCGTCACTGGTGTCTCCAGTTGAGGGAAGAGAACATTGCGCTGGGGTGTCTCCGGTCAGGGAAGAGAACATTGCGCTGGCGAACTGGTTCCTAATGGACGGCTTGTCCTAGATAGGGGTTCCGTTCCGAGAAAAAAGTCTCCCGAAGCTATGATATTGGTACCGTCAGACTATGGATTGGCGCTTCCGCAATGCGGCGGATCAAGCCCCATGCATGCCAGCTACTCGCCATTTTACTTTGGATGCACAACGGTTTGGGCTACATATATAGGCAATGTCGGGTTACAAAGGGCGAGCCGGCCCAAGGGCAAGCCGCAGGGGGCTTGTCGTGAGGACCAGGGGGCTTGCGCCCCAAAAGGAAATGGATATGAGCATCGAGCAATTCATCAACAACGAAGTGAAGTCGAACGACGTCGTGCTGTTCATGAAGGGTACGCCGCAATTTCCTCAATGCGGCTTTTCGGGCCAGGTGGTGCAGATCCTCGATCACGTCGGGGTCGGCTACAAGGGCCTGAACGTTCTGGAATCGGCCGAACTGCGCAACGGCATCAAGACCTATTCGAACTGGCCGACCATTCCGCAGCTCTATGTCAAGGGCGAGTTCGTTGGCGGCTGCGACATTATTCGCGAGATGTTCCAGGCCGGCGAATTGCAGCAGCTGTTTGCCGACAAGGGCGTGGCGGTCAACGCCGCGGCGTGAGCCTTGACTGCAGCCTTGGCCGCGCGCCACGTAGGCCAAGCGCGGTTGGAAGTCGTCGTCGGTGACATCACCACACTGAACGTCGATGCCCTTGTCAACGCCGCCAATACGTCGCTGTTGGGCGGTGGCGGCGTCGACGGCGCAATCCACCGCGCGGCCGGACCTGAGCTAAAAGAAGAATGCCGTGCGCTGAATGGCTGCGCCACCGGCGATGCCAAGATCACACGCGGATGTCGTCTGCGGGCAAAGCATGTGATCCATGCTGTGGGACCGGTGTGGCATGGCGGCAGCCACGGCGAGGATGAACTGCTCGCCTCGTGCTATGCCAGCGCGATCGGGCTCTGTGCGGAGCACCGCCTTGCGTCGATCGCCTTCCCCGCCATCTCCAACGGCGTCTATCATTTTCCCGGCGATCGCGCGGCCGGCATCGCGGTCGCGACCACGGTCGAGGCATTGCAGACGGCGCCGACGCTTAAGCGCGTCATCTTCTGCTGCTTCTCGGACGCCAGCGCCGCACTGCACGAACAGGCGATGGCAGGCTTCGGCACCTCTTGTGCCGATTGAAGGCGCTGCTGTCGATCAACCGCAAGCCCAGTCAAACTTCATGTCGCGAAAGTCGAGTTGGGCGTTACCACCGCCGAAATATTCTTCGAACTCGACATAGAACGGACTGAACTCGGGATGTTTTGGACGGGCCGCATCGTGCCTCAACATCAAGCCCTCCCTAAATCATCTGCCATTCCCGTGGTCCGGATGGACCGCTATTCAACACCACGACCCGCGACTTCTTTCCTAATGGAGTCGGGCCGGAGCGTTTCGCTCCCGGCGGCCCTTGTGCCGATTGAGCCGGCGGCTAAACTCTCTCCCGAGCCACTTCCGGGGAGGGGGTATGCGTTCAGATCACTGGTTGCGGCCGCTCGTCGGCGGCGCGCTGCTCGCAATCGCCGCGGTATCGTCGGCGGCTGCCGAGGGCACCTTCGACATTCCGGCGGGGGCCCATTTCAATAAGCAAAAGCTCGAGAAAATCGGCGAATTCTTCCGCAACGAAATCGCGGCCGAAAAGATTCCCGGCGCTATCCTGTTGATCCAGCAGCACGGCAAGCCGGTCTATCACGAGTTCTTCGGGGTGCGCGACACCACGACCAAAGCGCCGATGACGGATGACACCATATTCCGCATCTTCTCCATGACCAAGCCGATCACCTCTGTCGCGGCAATGCTGCTGATCGACCAGCACAAGATCAAGATCGGCGACCCGGTCGCGACTTACATTCCGTCCTTTGCCACCGCCAAGGTCGGCGTCGAGAAGAAGGCCGAGGACGGCGAGAAGGTGCTGGCGCTCGAGCCGCTCAGGCGTCCGCTCACGATCCTTGATCTGATGACCCAGACCTCCGGCATCACCTACGGCTTTTATGGCGACAGCATGGTCCGCAAAGCCTACGCCAACGCCAAGATCTATGACGGCGATTTCAGCAACGCCGAATTCGCCGAGCGCATCGCGCAGCTTCCGCTACAGGAGCAACCGGGAACGCTGTGGGATTACGGCCATTCGACCGACATCCTCGGCCGTGTCATCGAGGTCGCTTCTGGAAAATCGTTGCTGCAATACGAAAAGGACAATCTGCTCGGTCCGCTCGGCATGACCGATACCACGTTCTATGTCACTGATGCCGCCAAGAAGAAGCTGATCGCCAAGCCGATGCCGAAGGACAGCGATTTCCGGGTCGGTTTCCTGG
>VAZG01000504.1 GCA_005885285.1 Alphaproteobacteria bacterium
CGGCAGCCAATCTCCGCTTCGGGGCCAATTCCGGACTCATGCGCCGCACCAAATTTGTCCTATTCGCCACCTCGGTGCCGCGGCTTAGCATCGTATGCGCTATCACCGGATTGATCGCGACCGCTGTTTCGAATCACGCCGGCAGGCCTGCCGACGTTTGTTCGAACGCCGATTCCTGGGTGGCGAAACCGAGCCAAGCCGTGCAGTATCGGCGCGATTGACAGGCATTGCGCGGCGGACCGTCACGTGCTGTTAGACCACGAATGCAGGTTCCTGTTGACGCGACGGGTCGGGCATCTTGCCACGGCCGATAGCCGAGCCATTCCGCACGTCCTGCCGGTGTGCTTTACGATTTCGCAAGGCACCCTTTACATCACCATCGACGAGAAGCCGAAGCGCGTGGCTGGACCAGCACTCAAGCGCGTCCGCAACATCGAACGCAACCCGATGGTCGCTGTCGTGGTTGATCGATACGACGAAGACTGGGCCCGGCTTGGCTGGGTTATGTTGCGTGGACGGGCTGAGATCCTGCGCACCGGGACGGAGCACGATCGCGCGCAGGAGCTGCTACGCTCTCGGTACCGCCAGTTGGCGGCTATGCAGATCGCCGAACGGCCCGTCATCGCGGTCCGCCTGGAGCGGGTGACGAGCTGGGGCAACCTGTCCGTGAGCGCGGACGAGACCGGCTATGATGGTCAAGCCTAGAGGCTGTTGCGACCGTAATGGCACAAGTCCCGATCGTCGCACTCCGACATCCTGTAATCCCGCTCGACGCGCGAAGCTCGACAAGCTTTCGCTGCGATGAGGGCCAGCGTTGCGACAAAGAGCGGTACGTTGCTCAGTTCTCTGATAGAGTTGAGAAGGACTTTAGTTCGAGCCCCTGACGTGTGCGACTATCACGTGCGTTCGCGTGTGATGGAGAGCCTGGCCGCAACCGAGGAGCACTGAACATGCATGTCGGGCTTACGATGTTTCCGACGGATTACTCGATTCCACCGCAAGACCTTGCCGTGGAGGCGGAGGCGCGAGGTTACGAGTCATTGTGGTTGCCGGAGCACAGTCACATTCCGACCAGTCGCAAATCGCCGTGGCCCGGCGGCGCTGAGCTACCGAAGTACTATTACGAAAGCTACGATCCGTTCCTATCGCTCGCCGCTGCCGCCGCGGTGACGAAAACCATCAAGCTTGCGACGGGGATCTGTCTTGTCGTCGAGCGTGATCCAATTCACACCGCCAAAGAGGTATCGACCATCGACCGGCTTTCCTCGGGCCGGTTCATTTTCGGCGTTGGCGGGGGTTGGAACGAGGAAGAGATGGCCAATCACGGCACTGCGTTTGCAACCCGCTTCAAGTTGATGCGTGAGCGGATCCAGGCGATGAAGCAAATCTGGACGCAGTCGACGGCGGCATTCGACGGCGAATTCGTCAAGTTTGAACCCATGATGCAGTGGCCCAAACCGGTTCAAAAACCTCACCCGCCCATCGTTGTTGGGGGCGCATTCCCCCACGCAGCAAGACGGGCGATCGCCTACGGCGACGGCTGGATTCCGATCGGCGGGCGCGTGCTGGATCCGCTCGAGGTGCTGCCGCAATTCCGTCAGATGGCAAGGGACGCTGGTCGCGATCCCGCGTCGCTCTCCTTCGACGTCTTCGGGGCGCCCCGAGACTTAGAGGTGCTAAAACGCTACCGTGACGCCGGCGTTGATCGGGTGGTCTTGATGCTTCCGACCAAGCCCCGAGACGCGATTTTGCCCATGCTGGATGAAGGCGCGGCCCTCGTGACGGCGCTCTAATTGCTCGGCCTCGAAGAAGATGAGCGACAAGTTCACGCAGTGTTCTGAGCGGCCGCCATGTGTGCTGTGGGTCTTGGCCGTGTAAAAACACCCTTGAGGGGGGATGTCGATGGGGATTCTGAATCCGGATGTGTTTCGGCGTAGAGTCTCAGCGCCGTTCGGCGCTCTAACTGCCTGATAGACTTTGTATCTATGGGGTCAATCTTGAAAGCCGATTCACAGAAATTCCTCTCCGTCGTTGGTTCGGATTGTATGTTGATTCGTCCGGTGCCGAGATCGGTGGCGCATTCGGCGGTGAGAAGGAGACGGGCGGTGGACGCGAGGCTGGCTCTGACGCATGGAAGACGTACATGCGTCGAGTCACCAGCACTATCAACTTCGGCAACGACCTTCCGCTCGCCCAGGGTGTCAGATTCGATATCGGCTGAAGCTGACGCAGCGTCCCCTATTTCACCTCGAATTGATCTGTTTTCAGCGGCCGATAAATTTCGCCGGGCGCTTTGCGTTAAACGCTTCGACGCCTTCCTTGAAATCCTCCGATTGACGCAGACGGCTATAGCAATGGCCTTCCAGCTCGATTGCGACCGTCAGTGCTGAGTCCTCCG
>VAZG01000596.1 GCA_005885285.1 Alphaproteobacteria bacterium
GCGGCAAAACAGAACTTGAAGATCGTCGAGACGCCGATCCACTACAAGGCGCGGACCTTTGGCGAGACCCAGATCTCACGGTTTCGCGACGGCTGGCTATTGTTGAAAATGGTCTGGTTCGCTTATCGCAAACTCAAAGCCATTTGACGGGTGACGCAGTAAGACCAATGCGCTTGATCGTCATCGCATGGTCCCCGATCGTTTCAGTGCTTAGGACGCAGCCTCGGGTTCGTGCCCGACTTCCTGGCCACCAGCGCCGCGAGGATGGAAGCTTGCGCCAGCAAAATGGTTGACGTCAAATCGCCGTCCAAGCGAGATAAACTGCTTTTCGACAAGGCGCCACGATAGCCAAGCCATCGGTGCCGTGTAGGCAACTCCAAACACAAAGTACAGAATTGAAGAGGGCGGCACGGTGCGCACCGCCAGCGACAAGCCGATCATGTGAAGGAGATAGAAGCTATAGGAGATACGCCCAAAAAATCTGACAACAATGGAATCGAGTACTGCGAACAATCGATCGCCGCGTTCGCGGCGACCAGAAAGATCAGGGGTTACGGAACCGAACGATTCAAGAAAAACAACGATCGCGGCCTGTTTTCGTAGCCAGCAAACAAGAATAAGCGCGATAGGGCTGCCCATGTTGCCACCCGACTTTGCTTCGAGCTTTGCATAACCATAAAATGCACGAGGACGCCGATCACAAACGCATAAAGCGGCGACAAATTTGTAAAGCCGCGGAGCAAGACCGCGCTAGAGACCGGGCATCGTCAGGCTCTGATCTTCGCACCACCCATCACCAGATCCTCGATCCGGATCGGAAAGCGGCGCACCCTAATTCCCGTCGCGTGCCATACCGCGTTGGCCACCGCACCGGCCGAGCCGGTAATGCCGATTTCGCCAACGCCCTTGATGCCAAGCGCGTTCACATGGGGATCGTGCTCCTCGATCATCAGCGCCTCTAATGACGGCACGTCGGCGTTGACCGGCACGTGGTATTCCGCAAGGTTGGCGTTGAGTATCCGCCCCGAACGCCGATCGATCACGGCCTCCTCGTGCAGCGCAAATGACAGGCCCCAGATCATTCCGCCAAAGATCTGACTGCGTACCAGGCGCGGATTGATCACGCGTCCTGCAGCAAAAGCGCCGACCAGGCGGGCGACGCGGATTTGACCCAAATCAGGATCAACCTTGACCTCTGCGAACACGGCGCCGTGCGCATGCATGGCGTAGGCTGATTGCGCCACGGGGTCGGCGGCGCCGTTGCCGCGGGCATCGATTTGGGTGAGGCCGGCGCGGCCGAGGATCTCGGCATAACTTTCACTCCGCGTTGCATCGTCGCGGCGGAACAGGCGGCCGCCACGCGCGATCACGCCGGCGTTGCCCGCGCCGAACAACGGCGAGCGCTCATCGCGTGTGGCGAGATCGGCGAGCTTGGCGATGACGGCTGCGCCCGCATTGTGGATCGCCATGCCGGCGGTCGCGGTGTGGGCCGAGCCGCCGGCGATGCCGGCGTCCGGTAAATCCGATGTGCCGGACCTGAACTCGACCTGTTCGAGGTCAAGCCCGAGCCCATCGGCGGCAATCTGGGCTAGCGCGGTCCAGGCGCCCTGGCCCATGTCGTGGGCGCCCGTCTCCATCACCCCGGAGCCGTCGCTTCGCACCACCGCGCGCGCCTCGGCCGCGAACATCAGCGCCGGAAAGGTCGCGGTGCCCATGCCCCAGCCGACTAAAAGCCCCGCCTCGTCATGCAGCTGCCTTGGATTAAGCGGTCGTTTCGACCAGCCAAAGCGCTCGGCGCCTTGCGCGTAGCATTCGCGCAAGGCTTTCGAGGAAAATGGCTTGCCGGAGATCGGCTCGACTTCGGCATAGTTCTTGAGACGGAAGGCGAGCGGGTCCATCCCGCAGGCCCATGCCGCTTCGTCGATTGCACTTTCGAGCGCAATCGATCCCGTCGCCTCGCCGGGCGCGCGCATGAACAGCGGCGTGCCGGTATCGGTCCTGATCGCCTCGTGCGAGGTGGCAATCGCAGGGCTCGCATAAAGCGAATGCGAGGCGTCGGCGGCGGGCTCGAAGAAATCGTCGAACGTGCTCGTTGCGATCTTCGCGTGGTGATCGATCGCAGTCAAAACGCCATCGGCATCGGTGCCGAGGCGCATCCTCTGGCGGGAAGCCGAACGATGGCCCACGGGACCATACATCTGTTCACGGCGCAGCACGAGTTTGACCGGCCTGCCGACCAGCCTCGCTGCAAGAATGCCGAGCACCTGCGGCCCCTTGAGCAGACCTTTCGAGCCGAAACCGCCTCCGAGATATGGACTGCGAATATGGATCTTGTCCGGTGAAATGCCGAACAGTCCCGCGATCCGTGCTTGCGCCATCGCCATGCCCTGGCTTGGCGTATCGATCGACAGCGCATCGCCATCCCACGCCGCCACGATCGCATGCGGCTCCATTGCATTGTGGTACTGCGCCGGCGTCTCATAGGTCGCGTCGATACGCGCTGACGCCGCCGCAAGGCCCGCCTCGACATCGCCGCGCTTCATCTCGGCGGGATTGCCGACGCCGACGGCTGGCGGCACGAAGCTGTCGCCGGCATCGAGACCAACGCGGGCCGGCAGCGCTTCATATCGTGGCGACAGCAATGCCGCGCCTTCGGTCGCAGCCTCCAGCGTCTCGGCGATCACCACCGCGATCGGCTGGTTGGCATAACGCACCCGGTCGTTCTGCAACACGTCGAGGCGGAACATGAAAGGGTTGGTCTTGGCGTCCGGGTCCTGCGCAAGCGGCGGCCGGTTGGCCGGGGTCATGACCTCGACGACGCCCGGGTGGCTCTTCGCGGCCCGCACGTCGAGGAAGGTAACGCGGCCGCGCGCGATGCTGGAGACTGCCAGCACGGCATGCAGCATCCCGGGCGGGTGGTTATCCGCGGCATAGCGGGCCTCGCCCTTGACCTTCAATACGCCCTCACGGCGGGTCAGTGGCTGGCCGATATTCGAGCCGTGCCGGGCATAAGCGGGAGCGCGGGTGAGGCTGATTTCAGGCACGAT
>VAZG01000597.1 GCA_005885285.1 Alphaproteobacteria bacterium
CGGCAATCTCTGGTACGGCAGAAATTTTCGAAAAGCCCAAATTTGTTGGGGCATTTTCGGCTTTGTCGTCATCCTAGAAACCTTGGCTCTCGGACGGCTGGCGGAGGGAGAGGAACTCGGATCGAACCTTCTCCGCTTTGCCAAGCGCGCATCCGCGAGCAAAGCCAATGGCTCCGTCTCCCAAAACTAAAAAGGGGCGACTTCAACGTGCGACCATTGTCGACTGCCCCTTCAAATCCCCGAGCGCGAGCGAGATGCTGAGCAACCCGTTCGGACCGTATGTCCATACTTTCGACTGCGCCTCCAACCGCGTAGCTGGTGGGGCGCTATGACAAGGGCTCGGTTGGTGGATTCAATCGGTCGTCGCAACATCGATGGTGTTCACTCATGGCAGCCACTCGTCAAGCGCCTCCGCCGGCGTTTTCCAGCCCAGCGTCTTTCTCGGTCGGGCATTGAGGGCGGCCGCGACCGCGGTGATCTCGTCGGCGCTGTGGACGCTGAGGTCGGTGCCTTTCGGGAAGTACTGACGCAGCAGCCCATTGGTGTTCTCGTTAGTGCCGCGCTGCCAAGGGCTTTGCGGGTCGCAGAAGTAGACCTGCACGCCCGCATCAATCTTGATACGATCATGCTGGGCCATTTCGGCTCCCTGGTCCCAGGTCAGGGAACGGCGCAGCTCTTCGGGCAAGGTGATGATGGTGCGCGTAATCGCGTCGCGCACGGCCTCAGCTCCATGTCCCGCGAGTGCAGGCCCATTCTTCGTTCGCGGAGCTTCGCCGTGCCCCACGAGGCGGGGAAGATGCAGCAGCATCGTAAAGCGCGTTGTACGCTCGACCAGCGTACCGATCGCTGAGCTGCCAAGACCAAGGATAAGGTCTCCCTCCCAGTGTCCTGGCACTGCTCGATCGGCTGCTTCGGCCGGGCGTTGACTGATCATGATCTCCGGCGAGACAAAGCCCTTGCCTCGCCTGCGTACGCGCGCTCTAGGCACTCGTAGTACGCGTCCCGTTCGCAAGCAGGCCGTCAGTTCGCGGCGTAGCGCTCCTCGGCCTTGAACAAAGAGCGCCTGATAGATGGCTTCGTGGCTGATGCGCATCGTCTTGTCGTCCGGGAAGTCGATCGGCAAGCGTCGGGCAATCTGCTCTGGGCTCCAGGCCTTGGCCCATCGCCGATCCTTTCGCGGGCCATGTCGGCGGCCCTTCCACGGAACGGCGGGACCGGGAACGGGAGCGCCGCTCGGGGCGACGACGATGCCGGCAAGTCTCTCCTCCACATAAGTGCGCAAGGTTGTGTTGAGCGCAAGGTTGGTCGGTTTCGGCCGACGGGCCGATCGATCCGCATGCCACTGGGCAGTCGTCGCCCGGTACTCCAACCCGCCGCTGCGGGTGGCAGCGTTGCGCCGCAGTTCACGGGAGATCGTCGAGGCAGACCGACCGAGGCGGCGCCCGATCTCCTGCATTGAATAGCCCTGCACCCTGAGAAGTGCGATTTCCTCGCGCTCCACCAATGACAGGTATCGCCCGGAGAGCGGCTTTGCCGAGAATCTGAACATCGCTGGTGGCATACCGCCCGCCTTTCGGAACCATCTGGTTCCTACAGGCTGCGACACACCGACCTCGAGCGCAGCATTTTCGCTGCTTAGCCCAGCGGCAATCCACCGCCAAAATCTGCTCTGTTCATCACGCCCCGCCGCCGGCGGCCGTCCTGGCGATGGCAATGGCGCTCGTCCAGACCGTGCCGATCGCCGCTTTCGAATGCTCATCGCAACCTCCAACTTCAGAGTGTTGCGACGACCAATTGAATCCACCTTGAACGCCGCGATCGGAATGGTGGATCAGGCCGTCGCCAGGCCGCTGCACCGAGATGGCCATCGCCAAGGCTGCCAACGGCAGGTCGGCGCGCAAATGATCCGCCATCGCCCAGCCGACGATCTTGCGGCTGTACAGGTCCATGACCGTGGCCAGATAGAGCCAGCCCTGACCGGTCTCGACATAGGTGATGTCGGCGAGCCAGATCTGGTTCGGCGCGGCGGCGATGAAGTTCCGTTCGATCAGGTTTGGGGCGATCGGCAAGTCGTGACGGCTGTCGGTGGTGCGCACCCGCCGTGGCCGCGCCATGATGGCCCTAATCCCGTGACGGCGCATCAATCGCTCGATGCGACCGCGGCTCGCCCCGCGACCCCGGGCCCTCAGTTCGGCATGGATGCGTGGGCTGCCATAGCGTCCGCAGGCCTCCCGGTGGACCCCCTTGATATCGTCGACGAGGTCACGATTGGCGGCAGATCGCCGGCTCTCCGGGCGCGCGCGCCAGGCATAATACCCGGCCGGCGAAACACCGAGCACGTCGCACATCAGTGACACCGGGTAGTCGGCGCGGCGATCTTCGATGA
>VAZG01000598.1 GCA_005885285.1 Alphaproteobacteria bacterium
CGCTCCGCTGTTGCTGGATCGAAAACTTCGTCTCGCGACACGAGCGTCTGGATCTGGGAGAGCGCGGTCCGCACTGGCTCGACCAACGTCACCGCCCGAGGCGTGAGGCGCAGGCCCTCCGGCCCTCGCGTCAGAAGCTCGTCACTGAACAACTCCCGTAGGCGCGCCAGGTTGTGGCTCATCGACGATTGACCAATGCCGACGCGGGCAGCCGCGCGCGTGACGCTACGTTCCGTGAGCAGCGCATCAAGGTGAACAAGGAGGTTCAGGTCGATGCGACCTAAATTGACGGCATCGATGGCCATTATCGATCCAATCGGTTTGATTGATGATGATAACCCGACCATCTTCTACGGCAAGGGAGCGACGGGCATCCGCCCACGGCCCCGCCAAAGGAGATACCCCATGTCAATCCGCAACACCCTTTTCGCCGCCGCACTCACCTTGGCCTCTCTGGGGGCCGCTCACGCTGACGGCCTGCGGCCGATTGAGGCTAAAAGCATCGACCTCGGCGATGTTTCCGGCGTCGCCTACTACACCGTTGAGCGCGATGGGCTCCATGTTGTCACGACCCTTGCGCAGGGCCAAGCGGGGACGCCGATCCGCGTGGTGTCTGTTCTTGCACCGGGCCAGAGAGTGCTTCTCTCAACGCCGCATCAGGCAAGTGCGCTCGAAATCAGCCGCAAAGGCGACAGCGTGCTCGTCCGCAAGGCGGCCACAGTCACGAACTAAATTCCTGTCAACGGCGGCAAAATGATCAAAAGCCCGCGCTCAATACTGCGCGGGCTTTGAAGCGGCCAAGAGTCTGTTTCGCCCCGAAAGCGGACTTGCGGCCGAGCCGAAGCAAGACCCAACCGTATTGAGATTGGTCACAGCCGCGTGATTCAAGCTTCCAAACTAGCGTACCCACCATTCGAGACAACAATCTGCTGATTGATGGTGGGCACGGCGCAGATGCGCCTTTGCTGACCCTACGCATTCGACGCCTTGGCGATCTTGTGCTCCAAATGGCCTGTCTCATGATCGCGCCGCAGCTGGCTCAGCGAGGTCTCGTTGAGCTGAGCGAGGACGTCACTCAGCTTCTCTGTGTCAGGATAACCGGCCGCGAAGCTCGGTCCGTAAATCTTGCGCAACGTGCGGATAACGGTATTGCCGTGCTTGTGGCTGATTTCGCCATCCTTGTTGCGATGGTGATTGTCGAGACCGGCCTTGCTCATGCTGCTCTCCATTGTGCCCACAGCCGAGAGCATCCTCCCGCCGGGACCAAATGGCAACTAACGCGCGTTCGCGCCGAAACCGGGGCATTTCATGAAACGATCAGCCCTTGGTTTTTGGCAACGTCGTCCGCATCAAAGCCGGGCTACGTCATCGCACAACCCTGTAGGCTTTGTTGAGCTTGTGCCGTGGCACAATCGCCGGATTCGGCTTGCCGTGATCAACGCTCGCATTATTGAGGGGGACCGTCCGCGCTAAACGCGCGCGAGCCGCCGGGCTTCCCCAGCGGCTCAAGCGTTGCGTAGCGATGTGGTGCGACGCGCAGCGTCGCGTGGTGGAACGTTGCGATGCGCCGAGGCGCGTCGCGTTGCCTACCGTGATGTCGACAAGTCCTACGCGTCTCATCGACGACCCCAACATGGTCCAGTCGCGAGTCGACTTCAAGACAGCGCTGCTGCCATAAAACGTGGGCCATCTCTTTATGATGTCCGGAGGTTATCTGATCTTCACGCAGTGGAGCAAAGCGGCCGGACGGTGTCAGCCACCTTGCCTCGTCGATAGATCACGCGGTATGGCCCCGGCGTTCGCCGGGGCGACGAAGTTGATTGAGCGAGGTCACCTCACTTCATCTTCTTGAACCGCACGCTCTTGCCGTCCGCGAGCCGGGTGGCGATGTAGCCGCCGGAAAGACACGCCTCGCGCTGCGGCATCTTTTCCTGCGGGCTGCGCAGCGTCTCCCACCACGACGCGCGATGCGCCGCGCGCGGCAGCGCCGCGTCGATGATCTTCTCGATCTGCTCGAAGCTGAGCACGAATTCCGGCAGCGTTTGCTTCTTCAGATAATCGCGCAGCGGGCCGTAGTCGTTCACGTCGCCTTCTCGGGCGGTCGTGCCTGAGCCTCAACCGAGGTTGAGTCGATCTTTGCGTCGGTAAGCTCACGCACGCGAAACTCTCGCTTATCCGCCGATCCATCAAGATAGCGGCGCGCGTCATCGACGCCGGCTTTGATCTTGTCGAAAGCGCCCTTTGTC
>VAZG01000599.1 GCA_005885285.1 Alphaproteobacteria bacterium
TACCAGCGGTTTCAGTGCCGCGGTGGTTCGCCGAGGAACAAGGCGGGTTGATGTCCTACTCCGCGAGATATGTCGACCTTTTTCGCAAGGCTGCCGTGTACGTCGACAAAATTCTGAAAGGCGCCCAACCGGCCGACCTACCGGTCGAACAGCCAACCCATTTCGAATTGATCATCAATATGAAGACTGCCAAGGCGCTCGGAATTGACGTGCCACCGACGCTGCTCGGCCGCGCCGACATGGTGATCGAATAGAGATGCTGTTTGCTGTGGTGCGTGAGGCCGGAATTGTTGAGGGTTTCGGATGCCGGCCAGCGACAGCGGCGCGACATACACCAGTGGTCGGCGTCCGAAAGCCGCCAAGGAAAGAACCCGCGGGGGATGGGGCGCGGAGAATGCCGCGCACTCCGCTATGGGGATTTGGCTGATGCGGAAGGTGCGAGCGCGGGAGTGCCGTGTGCTTCGAGGCGGCTGGCAGGCAGCGATAGCTCGGGTTTATGATTGAGACTATTGTTGAGTGTGTCGGTTGCAGGGATGCGTAGCTGTCGGGACGGCGCATTTGCGCGAGCGTGGTCGGCACCGGTCAACAACCGACGCTGGGCAAGGTTGTGAGTGCGTCGTTTCAGTGTGATCAAGACGTATCGATCCTGACGGCGATGGTTGGACCGGTCGGCCGGTGATGCGGTGTCGAGCCGCGCTTGAAGGTCTCGATGATGTTCATGCGCCCGCCGCAACACGGGCACGGGTGGGTCGCCTGGTCGGTTGCCGCGGCACCATCGGGAAGCTGCTGCTGGTGCACGGTTTGCACAGGTGCCACCGCAGCAATCAGCTGACGCGCCCGCGCGATGGTCTGGGTCTTGGTGCCGCTGGCTAGCAGACCGCAGTGCCTGATGCGGTGGAATCCGCATGGCAGGACGTGGATCAGGAACCGCCTGATGAACTCGTCCGGCTTGAGCGTCATGGTCTTGTAGCGGCCGGGTCCCTCGATCCGGTAGTCTTTGTAGCTGAACGTTATGCCGGTCGCGTCGGCGGCGATGAGGCGGCTGTTGGAGATCGCGACGCGGTGGGTATAGCGGGACAGATAGGCCAGCACCTGCTCCGGTCCGGCGAACGGCCGCTTGCTATAGACGAACCACTTGGTGCGATGCATCGGCGCGAGATAGGCCTTGAACGCGGCGTTGCCGACGAGGTGGGCGTGGTCGCCGAAGAACTGCAGGCGGCCGGCCTCGTGCGCGGCGAGCAGCATCTCCAGCATCAGGCGGCGGAACAGCCGCGACAGCACCTTCACCGGCAGGAGATAGTTTGGACGGCAGCCGATCCAGCGCGTGCCGTCGAGCGATATCCCACCCCCCGGCACGATCATGTGGACGTGTGGATGATGGGTCATCGCGGAGCCCCAGGTGTGGAGTACCGAGGTGAAGCCGATCTTGACGCCGAGGTGCTTGGGATCGGCGGCAATCGTGCGCATTGTCTGCGAGGAAGCCTTGAACAAGAGATCGTAGACGACGGCCTTATTCTGGTAGGCGATGGCGGCAATCCGCCCCGGCAGCGCGAACACGACGTGGAAGTAAGGGACGTCCAGCAGTTCTGACTTGCGCTGCTTCATCCATGCCAGCGCCTGCGAGCCCTGGCACTTGGGGCAATGCCTATTACGGCAGCTGTTATAGGCGATCTGCGTGTGCAAGCAGTCCTCGCAGCGCATGACATGCCCGCCGAAAGCTGCCGTGCGGCAGCTCTCGATCGCCGACATCACCTTCAACTGGCCGAGGCTGACGTGACCTGCATTGGCTTTACGCCAAGCGGGCCCGTGGCCGCGGAAGATATCCGCGATCTCCAGGGCGGGGCGAGCCATGATCGCCGTGGCTTATGCCGGCGGCTTGTTCTCCGGTGTCAGCGGCGTGAGCCGATCCAACGGGCTCATGACCGCGCGGATCACGTTGGTGGCTACCTGCGCGTAGAGCGCGGTCGTATCGACCCTGGCATGTCCGAGCAAAACCTGGATCAAACGCACATCGGTTTTCTCTTCGAGCAGGTGAGTGGCAAAGCTGTGGCGCAATGTGTGAGGCGACACTCGCTTTTTGATCGCCGCCCTATCGGCAGCGGCATGAACGACGCGATTGAATTGCCGCGTCGTCAGCGGCAGCAGCGGATCACGGCCTGGGAACAGCCAGACCGCGGGCCGGGCGATGCGATACCAATCGCGCAGCAACCCCAAGAGCAACGGGGAAAGCATGGCAAAGCGATCCTTGCGCCCCTTGCCCTGCTCGATGCGCAGCAGCATGCGCTCGGAATCGATGTCCGACACCTTCAGCGCCACCACTTCGGAGACCCGCAGTCCGGCGCCATAGGCGGCGCTCAGCGCGGCCTTGTACTTCGGCCCGGGCGCCGCTTCCAGCAGCCGTGCGATCTCCTCCAGGCTCAAGATCACCGGGATCCTGCGCGGTTCCCGCACGAAGGTGAGGTGCCGCGCCATCTCGGGGCGGTCGAGCGTCACGTTGAAAAAGAAGCGCAGCGCTGCAACCGAGCCATTGATGCTCGGCGCACGCACCCCGATCTGCGTCTGATGCAGCTGGAAAAGCCGAAGATCTTCAGGCGTGGCCGTATCCGGCGCGCGGCCAAGAAAGGCTGTGAACGTCCTGACGTGCCGTATATAATCGTTGCGCGTCTTCTCGACGAAGTTGCGCACCGTCATGTCTTCGATCATGCGCTGGCGCAGCGGGCTGATGGGCTTATCACTCATCGGGGTGCTCCTGTCTTGAGGTGGAGTTTGTTGAACCCCTCGATTCTCAAGACAGGACGCCCGGCTTGTCACCGCCGCCCGCTCACCTCACCCCGTCACTCGATCGGCGCCACCGCCTCCGCGCGCAGCGCGCTCCTGCGAAGCGGGTTCGTTCGATGGGGGAGAAGCGGACTTAGTTCGATGGGGGAGAAGCGGACTTAGTTCGTCTTGA
>VAZG01000600.1 GCA_005885285.1 Alphaproteobacteria bacterium
CTTGTAGGGCTCCGGCGGGCGATAGCTGCGGATCTCGGCTGCGACCTGGCCGACGCGCTGGGAGTTGCTGCCGGTGATGGTGATCTCGGTTGGCTTCGGCACCGTGACGGTGATGCCCTCCGGGATCGGATAGACCACGTCGTGGCTGTAGCCGAGTGCAAGCTGCAGGTTCTTGCCCTGCATCGCGGCCCGGTAACCGACGCCGGTGATCTCGAGCTTCTTCTCGAAACCCTTGGTGACGCCCTCGACCAGGTTTGCGACCTGCGCGCGCGCCGTGCCATACATTGCCTGGGCGCGGTTGGTCTCGAACCGCGGCGCGACCGTGATCACGCCGTTCTCGAACTTCACTTCGACGTCGTCATGGACGACGAACTGAAGCTGGCCCTTCGGCCCCTTCATTTTCACGGTCTGGCCTTCGACCGTTGCGGTAACACCGGACGGGATCGTTACAGGCCGCTTGCCGATACGTGACATGGCGTCATTACCTCTTAGAATACCGTGAAAAGGATCTCACCGCCTACATTCGCGTCGCGCGCGGCGTGGTCGGCCATGATTCCCTTTGGCGTCGACAACACCGAGATGCCGAGGCCGTTGTTCACGCGCGGCAGGTTCTTCACCGAGGCGTAAACGCGCCGTCCCGGCTTCGACACCCGTTCGATCTCGCGGATCACCGGCTCGCCGTCGAAATATTTCAGCTCGATCTCGAGCTCGCTACGGCCGGAGGCATGCTCGACGCTGGCATAGCCGCGGATATAGCCTTCCGCCTTCAGCACCTCGAGCACGCTGGCGCGCATCCTCGAGCCCGGAGTCGAGACCTTGGACTTGGCACGCATCTGCGCGTTGCGGATGCGGGTGATCAAATCGCTGATGGGATCGTGCGTTGACATGTCCGACCCTCCTTACCAGCTCGACTTCACGAGCCCGGGAACCAGACCCCTGGAGCCGAGTTCACGCAGCGCGATGCGGGAAAGCTTGTTCTTGCGGTAGTTCGAGCGCGGCCGGCCGGTCAATTCGCAGCGGTTGCGGATCCGCGTCGCAGACGAGTTGCGCGGCATCTCGGCAAGCTTCAATGTCGCCGCGAACCGCTCTTCCATCGGCTTGGTCTTGTCGGCGATGATCGCCTTCAGCTTCGCCCGCCTTGGCGCGGCGTTCTTGGTCATCCGCTTGCGCCGGTTGTTCTTCTCGATCGAACTCTTCTTTGCCATGCTTGGCTCCTTGCGTTTCCGCGTTTGAGAGGCTTGTCAGCGTCTCACTGCCGGAACGGGAAATTGAATGCGGTCAACAGAGCACGGGCCTCGTCGTCGGTGCGCGCCGTGGTGCACACCGTGATATCCATGCCCCAGGTTTCCCCGACCTTTTCGAAGTCGATTTCGGGGAAAATGATGTGCTCCTTGATACCGAGCGAATAGTTGCCGCGGCCGTCAAAGCTCTTCGGGTTCAGCCCGCGGAAGTCGCGCACCCGCGGCAGCGCCACCGTCACCAGGCGATCGATGAACTCGTACATCCGCGCTTTCCGCAGCGTGACTTTGCAGCCGATCGGCTGGTTCTCGCGCAGCTTGTAGGTCGCGATCGCGATCCGCGAATAGGTCACAACGGCCTTTTGGCCGGCGATCAGCGACAGGTCGGCCGCCGCGGTTTCCGCCTTCTTGCGGTCGTTGACGGCCTCGCCGATGCCCATGTTGAGCACGACCTTGTCCAGCCGCGGCACCTGCATGACGTTGGCATAGCCGAACTTCTCGGTCAGTTGGCCGCGAATATTCCTGTCATATTCCGCGCGCAGGCGCGGCACATAAGCGGTCTCAGCCATCGATCTCTGCTCCCGAGCTTTTGGCGACGCGCACCTTCTTGCCATCCGCATGAATCTTGAATCCGATGCGGGTCGGCTTGCCGTCCTTGCCGACATAGGCAATGTTGGACAGGTCGACCGGCTGCTCCTTGGAGATGATGCCGCCCTCCTGCGCCTGGGTCTGCTTCTGGTGGCGCTTCACCATGTTGATGCCGCGCACCAGCGCCTTGTGCTCTGCGGGGCGCACCTCGAACACCTCGCCGGTGCGGCCCTTGTCGCGGCCGGTCAAAACCATAACCTTGTCGCCTTTCCGGATCTTGGCAGCCATCACAGCACCTCCGGCGCAAGCGAAATGATCTTCATGTGGTTCTTGGCGCGCAGCTCGCGCGGCACGGGCCCGAAGATGCGGGTGCCGACCGGCTCCGACTGGTTGTTGATCAGCACGGCGGCGTTGCGGTCGAAGCGGATCACGGAGCCGTCGGGCCGCCGGATGTCCTTGCGAACTCGCACCACGACGGCCTTCATGACGTCGCCCTTCTTCACCTTGCCGCGCGGGATGGCTTCCTTGATCGAGACAACGATAACGTCGCCCACGGTGGCATAGCGGCGCTTGGAGCCCCCAAGCACCTTGATGCACATGACACGGCGTGCGCCTGAATTGTCGGCCACGTCGAGGTTGGTCTGCATCTGAATCATTGATGCACCTCGTCCTCTTTCTGATGCGCAAAGTTTTTTGCGCTTGAATTATCCCAAAAACCGTTCGGCTGTGCCGAAGCGCTTCAGGCTATTTTTTTCTGCTCGCCCCGGACCACGATCCAGCGCTTCAATTTCGAGATCGGCTTGCTCTCCTCGATCCACACCATGTCGCCCGGCTTGAACTGGCTGTTCTCGTCGTGCGCGTGGTAGTTCTTCGAGCGGCGGATCGTCTTCTTGTAGATCGGATGGGTGAAGCGGCGATCGACCCGCACCACAACCGTCTTGGCTTGCTTGTCGCTGACGACCACGCCTTGAAGCGTACGTTTCGGCATCTTCGAACCTCTTACTTCTTCTTCGCGCGCACTT
>VAZG01000163.1 GCA_005885285.1 Alphaproteobacteria bacterium
CCCAGGGCAGCGCGCCGCGCACAAGGTAGCCGCCGCCAACCTTTTTGCCCTTCAGTTTTAGCTTCTCGATGCCGAAAAAGCTCTTCATCGGGTTGGAGAGCCCGGTGCCGCCGAGAATCTGCCCTGTCGCGAACTGGTCGGCGAATTTGGCGATCAGACCGGCATTGTCCGAATTGGCGGCATACCAGACCAGCGTGTTCTGGCACCACGCCATGAACGCGGTCGCGCCGCAGACTTCGCCTAGCGCTGAGATCGATTGAATGGCGCAGCGCAGATCCGCTGCGCCATTCCTGGGTTGATGGCTGCCCCATGCCCCGACCTCGCCGAGGCGGCGGAGCAGGTCTTGCGGGTAGAGCGAGCCGGCATCGATCGCGGCCGCAAGCGGCGCCAGATCCTTGCGCGCGATGGCCGCAACCTCTTCGGCGATCGATGCCGATGAGATATCTTCGTCACCATCCGATCGCGCTGCCGCCAATGAACCCATCACACCCTCCGCTCGTTTAAGCCTTGTCGCGACGATCAGGCGCTGACCTCGAGATTGACGGGCCGCGTAAAGGTGTTGGCCACCGGCGACCACTTCTTGACGTGGGCCACCAGCGCATCGATCTCGCTTTGTGCAACCCCCTCGCATTCCATGTCGACCTTGACCCGCACGTCGGTGAAGCCGACCGGTTTCTCGCTGACGTCGCCGGTGCCCCACACCGCGGTGATGTTGAGATCGCCTTCGAGCTCCAGCTCGAGCTTGTTGACGATCCAGCCGCGGTGCACCGCATTGGCATGGAGGCCCACGGCAAGGCACGAGCCGAGTGCGGCGAGCGAGGCTTCCGACGGATTGGGCGCGGTGTCGTCGCCCAGCAATCCCGGTGGCTCGTCGACGATGTAAGGTGCGAGGTTGCGGATGTAGTTGGCGTGGCGGAACTTGCCTTCGGCCACCGTCTTGCATTTCAAGGTCTTGATGATCTTGGGGTTGGCCTTGCCGTTGGCAATCAGCTGTTCCAGCCCGCCTCTGTCGATGGGGGCGAGGCAGCCTGTCAGCACTGTTTTTTGAACGACCGCAGTCATTTGTTTTCTCCCTGGGAGCCGAGGACAGAGAAGCGGAAACCGAAGCGGAAACCTGGAGGATACCGAACGGTCTGTTTTCTGCATGAAGCGTGCCAGACGCTGTCCAAATCAAAAGCTGAAGCTTTGTAGCCGCTTAAAGGGAACTGCCTTCGAATTCACCAGCCGCGCCCTGCTCAAAGGCAAAGCAGTTGCCGTTTCGCTTGCGATTATTTTGAGCGCATGAAGATGCGACTTGCTGAAAATGCCGCGGTCCGATTTACTGCAGGTCATGCGCAAATCATCTGCGAAAAGGAAATCCGCCGCTGCCGCTTCACGCGCAGGCGATGATGAGTCCGCGCGCGGGCGGCTGCTCAGCGCGGCAACGCATTTGTTCTGCAAGGACGGCATCAACGCCACCGGCATCGATGCGATCATCAACGAAGCCGGCACCGCCAAGACCACGCTCTATAAATTGTTCGGATCGAAAACCCATCTCGTGCATGCGGTGCTGGAGAGCGAAGGCAAGCAGTGGCGTGAATGGTTCATCGGCGCCATCGAAGCCGGCGGCGGCGATGCCGAAAAAAAGCTTTCGCGGATCTTTCCGGCGCTCAAAAGCTGGTTCAGTGAGGAGCGTTTCTACGGCTGTCCCTTCATCAACGCGGTCGCCGAGCACGACAAGGATCAGAAGCAGTTCCGCAATATCGCGATGAAGCACAAGAAGGTCGTGCTGGCGCATATCGAAAAGCTCGCCACCGAGATGGGCGCGGCGGAGCCGGAGGTCCTCGCCCATCAACTCGCCTTGTTGATCGACGGCGCGATCGTTGCCGCCATGGTGTCGCGCAATCCCGGCGTTGCGGATATGGCGGGACTGGCCGCCTGCTCGCTATTCGGGCCCGCAAAAGTGAAGAAGCCGAAGCGCGCTGCGAGCGCGCCGGCGGAGCTGGTTGCGGTGTAGCGCAGATCGTAGGGTGGGTTAGCGAAGCGTAATTTGCGCCGGTGGCGGGAATGGTGGGTTACGCTTCGCTAACCCGCCCTACTTTTGCTCGCGCAGGCACGCTTCAAGCCGTGCCAATTCCTTTTCAAGATCTCGCTCCACGCTGGCGGCCTTCATCTCGATGACCCGGTAGCCGCGGCTCTCGAGCCAGGCCTTGCGCGACGCGCGGTCGTTGGTGATCGCCTCGGTTTCGCCTGGGTTGACCAGCTCGATGGCGATCCGGTGCACGAAGGAGACGAAGTCCGGAATGTGCCGGCCGACCGGGGTCTGGCGCTTGAACGTTCCGGCGAAGCGGCGGTCGCGGGTGAGCGCCTGCCACAGGATGCGCTCGGCGTCGGTCGGATTCCGCCGCAGCAGCCGCGCGAGCCCCCGCACCGTGCTACTGGTTTCCGACGTGGAGCTTGCCTGCTCGTGCTCGGCCAACAGCGCGCGCAGCCGTGTCGCCTGTGCGCCGTCCAGCACGCCGCCCTTCGCCGGGCCCTTGCGTCCCTCGGCGATCGCCATCACCACTCCGTGCAGCGTGTGCATGTCCTGCTTGGTCGGCTCCATGCGCGTGAAGATATTGCGCAAGTTCACCAGCATGGTCGCGCGCTTTTCCGCCGGCCTCAAGAATTCGACCCGATCGAGCTCGCGCACCAGATTCTCGAAGAACGCCTGCATCTGGTGCTGGGAGGCGCGCTCGGAGCGTTCGGGCATGGCAAACGGCAACGCGCCCTCGGTCGAGAGCTTAAACCATTCGTAACCGATCAGAAGCACGGCCTGGGCGAGGTTGAGCGAGGCAAAGCCCGGATTGACCGGAAAGGTGATAATGCGGTTGGCGAGCGCGACCTCCTCGTTCTGCAGGCCGTAGCGCTCCCGGCCGAACAGGATCCCGGCCTTGCCGCCGCCAGCCATATACGCCACGATCTCGGAGGCCGCGCGCTCCGGCGCCACCACGGGCTTCGCCTGGTCGTGGGCGCGGGCAGTGGTCGCAAACAGGAGCGTAAGGTCGGCGACCGCCGCCTCGACGCTGTCGAACAGCTCGGCGCGCTCCAGGATTAGGTCGGCGCCAGCGGCCGCGCGCTGCGCGCTGACGTTCGGCCAGCCGTCGCGCGGATTGACGATCCGCAATCGCGAGAGCGCAAAATTGCCCATGGCGCGCGCCGCCATGCCGATATTCTCGCCGAGCTGCGGCTCGACCAGAACCACGACCGGCCCGGCCAGATCGAAGCCGGTCTTGGTCTTGTCAGTGCCCGCACCGGTCATCTCGTGCCACTTTCCGATTCAAACCAATTCAGAACTACTCCACCGGACCATTTCGATTGCCTGTCCGACAAATTTTCTCAAGCGAAATAATAGGGTTAGATTCGACTTTTGACTTCCAGTTGAAACCCCGGGGCGGACGTCGACATCGCGGCCAGTGCTTGGCTGCGAAAACACTGCAGCGGCGTCCTCAAGCTAAAAGATGGGCTCAAAGTGCATAACCGCTTGGCTTCCGCCCACGCGCTTGCGGTGCTATAGCGCGGATATCCCGTTCATCCCGCCTTAAAACGCGCTGTTCCCAAGAGGCCTTCCCGATCATGGCAAAAATCAAGGTGACCAACCCCGTTGTCGAACTCGATGGCGACGAGATGACCCGGATCATCTGGCAATACATCAAGGACAAGTTGATCACCCCGTTCCTGGACGTCCAGCTCCAGTACTTCGACCTCGGGATGGAATATCGCGACAAGACCAACGACCAGGTCACGGTCGATGCGGCCAACGCCATCAAGAAGGTCGGCGTCGGCGTCAAATGCGCCACCATCACCCCTGACGAGGCTCGGGTGAAGGAGTTTGGGCTGAAAGAGATGTGGAAGTCGCCGAACGGCACCATCCGCAACATCCTAGGCGGCGTGATCTTCCGCGAGCCGATCATCTGCAAGAACGTGCCGCGGCTGGTGCCGGGCTGGACCAAGCCGATCATCATCGGCCGTCACGCCTATGGCGATCAATACCGCGCCACCGACATCAAGTTCCCCGGCAAAGGCACGCTGTCGCTGAAATTTGTCGGCGAGGACGGCACCGTGATCGAGCGCGAGGTGTTCAAGGCGCCCGGCGCGGGCGTTGCGATGGAAATGTACAACCTCGACGATTCCATTATCGATTTTGCGCGCGCGTCGCTGAACTACGGCCTGATGCGCGGCTACCCGGTGTATCTCTCGACCAAAAACACGATCCTGAAGGTCTATGACGGGCGCTTCAAGGACATCTTCCAGGACATCTACGAGCGCGAGTTCAAGAAGGAATTCGAGGCCAAGCGGCTCACTTACGAACACCGGCTGATCGACGACATGGTGGCCTCAGCGCTGAAATGGTCCGGCGGCTATGTCTGGGCCTGCAAGAACTATGACGGCGACGTCCAGTCCGACACGGTGGCGCAGGGCTACGGCTCGCTCGGGCTGATGACCTCGGTGCTGCTGACGCCCGACGGCAAGACGGTCGAGGCCGAGGCCGCCCACGGCACGGTGACCCGGCACTACCGCGAGCACCAGAAGGGCAAGGAGACCTCGACCAACTCGATTGCCTCGATCTTTGCCTGGACCCGCGGATTGTCCCACCGCGCCAAGCTCGACAACAACGAGCAGCTTGCGAACTTTGCCTCCACGCTGGAAAAAGTCTGCGTCGACACCGTGGAAGCCGGCTACATGACCAAGGACCTGGCGCTTCTGGTCGGCGCCGACCAGCGCTGGCTCTCCACCAACGGCTTCCTCGACAAGGTCGCGGACAATCTGACCAAGGCGATGGCGGCCTAGAGACATGCTGCCAGCCAGGAATGCCGCCCTCGCCCCGCTTCTGCTGGCGGGCTCGCTGGTGAGCGTAGCGGTCGCCGAAACGCCACTGCCCGACGCGATTGCGGCGCCCGGCGAAACGGCCGTGCTGTCGATGCATGCCGAAGGCGCGCAGGTCTACGAATGCAAGGCCGGTGCCGACGGCAAGCTCGCCTGGGCCTTTCGCGAGCCGATCGCCACGCTGTTCGCCGACGGCAAGACCGTCGGCCGTCATTACGCCGGGCCGAATTGGGAGCACAGCGACGGCAGCGCCGTGGTGGGCAAGACAATCGGCCACGCGCCGGGCGCCACCGCGAGCGATATTCCCTGGCTAAAGCTTGAGGTGATTTCACGCCGCGGCAGCGGCGTCCTCGAAGGCGTCACCACCGTGCAGCGAGTCAACACGATCGGCGGCAAGCTCGACGGTCCTTGCGACAAGGCCGGCAGCTTCAAGAGCGCGCCCTACTCCGCGGAATACGTGTTCTTGCGCAAGGGCTAGAGCGCGATGACTTATCTTCGAATCGTCATCCCGCTCTAATCCCTTGCTTGAGCATGATCCTTTTCGAAAAACCGGTGCCCACTTTTCCGGATCATGCTCGAGACCCTCAGGCCTCGGCCATCGCCTTTTCAATCGCCGTGAGCGCGGCGCCTGCCTTGGCGCCGTCGGGGCCGCCGGCCTGCGCCATGTCGGGACGGCCGCCGCCGCCCTTGCCGCCGAGCACGACCGAGGCGACGCGCGCCAGATCGACGGCGTTATAGCGCGAGGTGAGATCGGCGGTGACACCGACGACGATACCGGCCTTGCCGTCGCCGGTCACGCCGACGATCGCGACTACGCCGGAGCCGATTTGCTTTTTGCCGTCATCGGCAAGGCTCTTGAGATCCTTCATCTCGATGCCCTCGACCGCGCGTGCCATCAGCTTGACGTTGCCGACCTCGCGCACGCCGGTCGCCCCCGCCGCCGATCCATTTCCGGAAGCGCCGCCACCCATCGCAAGCTTCTTGCGCGCGTCCGACAGATCACGCTCGAGCTTCTTGCGTTCCTCGATCAGCGCGGCGATCCGCCCCGGCACCTCTTCGATCGCGGTGCGCAGCTCCGCCGCCGCTGTTTTTGCGAGAGCCATGGTGTCGTTGGCGTGCTGCCGCGCGTGACGGCCGGTCAAGGCCTCGATGCGGCGAACGCCGGAGGCAACCGCACTTTCACTGGTCACGGAAATCAGGCCGATATCGCCGGTGCGGCGCACGTGCGTGCCGCCGCATAATTCAACCGACCAGCCGAGCGCGTTGCTACCGTGCTCGCGCGCGCCCTTGCCCATCGAGACCACACGCACCTCGTCGCCATATTTCTCACCGAACAGGGCGCGAGCACCAGCTTCGCGCGCATCGTCCACCGCCATCAGGCGCGTGGTGACTTCGTCATTCTCCAACACCACATCGTTGGCAATGTCCTCGACGCGGGCGAGTTCTTCCGCCGTGATCGGCTTCGGATGCACGAAGTCGAAGCGCAGCCGATCGGGCGCCACCAGCGAGCCGCGCTGGGCGATGTGATCCCCTAGCACCTGCCGCAGCGCTTCGTGCAGCAAATGCGTCGCCGAGTGATGGCGCCGGATCGAGGCGCGGCGCGCGCGATCGACGCAAAGCTGCAACGGCGCGCCGATCTTCAAGGTACCCTGCTCCACTTGGCCCAGATGCACGAAGAGATCGCCGGCCTTTTTCTGCGTGTCGGTGACACGGAACTTGACGCCCTCACCGCTGAGCACGCCGGTGTCGCCGACCTGGCCGCCCGACTCCGCGTAAAACGGCGTCTGGTTCATGACGATAGCGCCGGCCTCGCCTGCCTTCAGGCTGTCGACTTCCTTGCCGTCTTTCACGAGCGCCGCGACCGCGCCTTCGGCTGTCTCGGTCTCGTAGCCAAGGAATTCGGTGGCACCGAGCTTTTCGCGGAGCGGAAACCACACGCTCTCGGTCGCGGTATCGCCGCTTCCGGACCAGGCCGCGCGCGCCTTTTCCCGCTGCCGGTCCATCGCGTCGGTGAACGCCGCGATATCGACGCCGATGCCGCGCGACTTCAGCGCGTCCTGCGTCAGGTCGAGCGGGAAGCCATAAGTGTCGTACAGCGTGAACGCGGTATCGCCATCGAACATGTCGCCCTGTTTCAAGCTCGCGCTCTTCTCATCGAGAATGGAAAGCCCGCGCTCCAAGGTCTTGCGGAATCGGGTTTCTTCCAGCCGCAACGTTTCTTCGATCAGGTTTTCGGCGCGCACCAGTTCCGGATAGGCCTGGCCCATCTCGCGCACCAGCGCCCAGACCAGGCGGTGCATCAGCGGCTCCTTGGCGCCGAGCAATTGGGCATGCCGCATGGCGCGGCGCATGATCCGGCGCAGCACATAGCCGCGGCCTTCATTCGAAGGCAGCACGCCGTCCGAGATCAGGAACGAGGAGGCGCGAAGATGATCGGCGATCACGCGCAGTGATCCCTTCTGCTGGCCGTGCGGATCGGCACCCGTAAGTTCAGAGATCGCGCGGATCAGCCCAACAAACAAATCGATGTCGTAGTTGTCGTGCTTGCCCTGCAGCACCGCCGCGACGCGCTCGAGGCCGGCGCCGGTATCGATCGACGGCTTCGGCAAGGGATTGCGCGCGCCGCCCTCGAGCTGCTCGTACTGCATGAACACGAGGTTCCAGATCTCGATAAAGCGGTCGCCGTCGGCTTCCGGCGAGCCGGGCGGTCCGCCCCAGACCTTGTCGCCGTGGTCGTAGAAGATTTCCGAACAGGGCCCGCAGGGGCCGGTATCGCCCATCTGCCAGAAATTGTCGGAGCCCGCGATGCGGATGATGCGCGAATCCGGCAGGCCCGCGATCTTCTTCCAGAGATTATAAGCCTCTTCGTCGTCGATATAGACGGTCGCGGTCAGCTTCTCCTTCGGCAGGCCGAACTCTTTCGTGACGAGGTTCCAGGCGAGCTCGATGGCGCGATCCTTGAAATAGTCGCCGAACGAGAAATTGCCGAGCATCTCGAAGAAGGTGTGATGTCGCGCGGTGTAGCCGACATTGTCGAGGTCGTTATGTTTGCCCCCCGCACGCACGCATTTCTGCGAGGTGGTGGCGCGCTGGTAGGGCCGCTTCTCGACGCCGGTGAAGACGTTCTTGAACTGCACCATGCCGGCATTGGTGAACATCAAGGTCGGGTCGTTGCGCGGCACCAGCGGCGACGACGGCACGATCTCGTGGCCGTTGTCGGCAAAGAAGTTCAGAAATGTCGACCTGATCTCGTTGACGCCGCTCATATCGATCCAATCGGAGGCTTTCCCGTTACCTAGCCTTAAATGGCTAACGCGCCGGGCAAAAGGCTTTTAGACAGTCAAGATGGTGGTGTCCAGAAACTGTGCAAGCGGATCATAGGCTTGCTGCAGCACACTAAACCCCGTTGATAGATGCAGCAGCCGCGTTGACAGGCTTGGCGGCATCGTGTTTTCCTCCTATCTGTTCAAGGCAGTCACGCTGGGAGAGATCGGCTTAGATGCCGGCGCCGAAGGAGCAACCGCCCCGGAAACTCTCAGGCAAACGGACCGCGTGACTTTGACAGCATCTGGAAAGAGACACTGAAGGGTTTTGGCCCGGACGTGTCCGCCGACGGGATAATACTCTCAGGCACAGCGACAGATGGGGCTTCGACAGGTTTTCGGGAGCTGGTTCCCGAATAACCGCGAGGGCCCCCAATGCTTGCGCGCGACGAACATACCCCCTTAAACCGCACTCCCCTCCACGCCCTTCATATCGCCTTGGGCGGGAAGTTGGTGCCGTTCGCGGGCTACGAGATGCCCGTGCAGTATGCGCCCGGTGTGCTACGGGAACACCTGCATACCCGCAGCAAAGCCGGCCTGTTCGATGTCTCCCATATGGGCCAGATCGCGCTTCACGCTAAATCCGGACGGGCCGAAGACGCAGCACGTGCGCTGGAGCGGCTGGTGCCCCAGGACATCGTCGCGGTCGCGCCGGGACGGCAGCGTTACGCCCAGTTCACCAATGAGAATGGCGGCATCCTGGACGACCTGATGGTGGCGAATTTCGGCGATCACCTGTTCCTGGTCGTCAACGCCGCCTGCAAGGCCGAAGACGAGGCGCATCTTCGGGAGCACCTTTCGGATGTTTGCATCATCGACCCCCTGCCCGACCGCGCCCTGATCGCGATGCAGGGGCCGAGGGCGCAGTCAGCACTGGCGAAGCTCTGTGCCGACGCGCCTGCGATGCGGTTCATGGATTCCGGCCCGCACGAGGTCGATGGGCTCGACTGCTTCGTCTCGCGCTCCGGCTATACCGGCGAGGACGGATTTGAGATTTCCGTGCCGGCCGATGGTGCCGAGCGGCTGGTCAAGAAACTGCTCGAAAACGACGATGTGCGGCTGATCGGGCTTGGCGCGCGCGACAGTCTCAGGTGGGAGGCCGGGCTTTGCCTTTCCGGGCACGACATCGCCACCACAACGACGCCGGTCGAAGGCGCGCTGGAATGGTCGATCCAGAAGGGCCGCCGCCACAGCGGCGCGCGCGCCGGCGGCTTTATTGGCGCGGACAAGATACTCGCGCAGCTCGATAAAGGCGCGCCGCGCCGGCGCGTGGGCCTAAAGGCTGAAGGCCGCGCACCCGTGCGCGAAGGCGCAGCCCTGTTTGCTGACAGCGCCTCGGTCGAACCGGTCGGTTCGGTCACTTCGGGCGGATTCGGCCCGAGCCTCAATGCGCCGGTCGCGATGGGCTATCTGCCGGCATCGCTGGCAGCGCCGGGGACGCAAGTCTTCGCCGAAGTGCGCGGACAACGCCTGCCGCTCAAGGTTGCCGCCACCCCCTTTGTTCCCAACACTTACAAGCGCTGAAGGAATCTCATGACCACGCTGTTCACCCCAGACCATGAATGGCTCCGCATCGACGGCGACGTCGCCACCATTGGGATCACCGACTATGCGCAGTCGCAGCTCGGCGACGTCGTGTTCGTCGAATTGCCGAAGGTCGGCCGCTCCCTAAAAAAGGCGGAGGCCGCAGCCGTGGTCGAATCCGTCAAGGCCGCCTCCGACGTCTACGCGCCGATCTCCGGCGACGTAGTCGAAGTGAACGAGGCGCTCGCGGCCGAGCCCGCGCTGGTGAATTCGGACGCCGCCGGCAAGGCCTGGTTCTTCAAGGTGAAGATCGCGGACAAGAGCGAGCTCGGCGGTCTGATGGATGAGGCCGCCTACAAGGCGCACACGGCGTGAGATGATGAAAGCAATTCACCACCACACACTCACCGTCATCGCCCGGCTTGACCGGGCGACCCAGTACGCCGGGGCCTTTCGGCTCAATCGCCGACTTCCCGGCGTACTGGATCGTCCGCCTTCGCCGACGATGACACTGAATTTGAACGTTCCAGCGAGGCACCCATGAACGCGCCCTTCAAACTCGCCGACGAGCCCGCGACGACCTTCGTCCGCCGTCACATCGGCCCCTCCCCCCGCGAGGTGGCAGCAATGCTGGAGACGGTCGGCGTCAAATCCCTAAGCGAGCTGATGGACGAGACGCTGCCCGCTTCGATCCGGCAAAAGGCGCCGCTCGATCTCGGGCGGGCATTAAGCGAAACCGAGGCGCTCGCCCATATGGGCGACTTGGCCTCCCAGAACCAGGTTTTTACCTCGCTGATCGGCCAAGGCTATTCCGGTACGATCCTGCCCGCGGTAATCCAGCGCAACATTTTGGAGAACCCGGCCTGGTACACCGCCTATACGCCCTATCAGCCGGAGATCAGCCAGGGCCGGCTGGAAGCCTTGTTCAACTTCCAGACCATGATCGCTGATCTCACCGGGCTCGATGTCGCCAACGCTTCGCTGCTGGACGAAGCAACCGCGGCGGCCGAAGCGATGGCGCTGGCGGAGCGCGCGTCACCGGCCAAAACAAAATCGTTCTTTGTCGATGCGCAAGTGCACCCGCAGACGCTTGCCGTGCTGCGCACCCGCGCCGCGCCGCTGGGCTGGAAGGTGATCGTCGGCGATCCCGCGATCGATCTTGAAAAGACCGATGTGTTCGGCGGCCTCCTGCAATATCCGGGTACGTCAGGCGCGATCCGCGATTTGCGGCCGGCGATCGCAACCCTGCGCGGCAAAGGCGCGCTGGCGGTCGTCGCCGCCGACCTTTTGGCGCTGACGCTGCTCGCCTCACCCGGCGAACTCGGCGCCGACATTGCGATCGGATCGGCGCAGCGCTTTGGCGTCCCGGTGGGATATGGCGGCCCGCATGCGGCCTACATGGCGGTGCGCGATGCATACAAGCGCTCGCTGCCCGGCCGCATCGTCGGGCTCTCGGTGGATTCACGCGGGGCGCCCGCCTATCGCCTCGCCTTGCAGACCCGCGAGCAGCACATCCGCCGCGAAAAAGCGACCTCCAACATCTGCACCGCGCAGGTGCTGCTCGCGGTGATCGCCTCGATGTATGCGGTCTATCACGGCCCGGAGGGACTAACGCAGATCGCCCGCAACGTACATCGCCGCACAGCCGCGCTGGCAGCAGGATTGCGCAAACTGGGCTTTGCGCTTGCGAGCGACGCCTTCTTCGATACGGTGACGGTGGAAGCCGGCGGCAAGCAAAGCGAGATCGTCGCCCGCGCGCTTGCCCAAAAGCTCAATTTGCGCATCGGCGAGCGCACGCTCGGCATCGCGTTGGATGAGACCACGACGCCCGCGATCGTCGAGGCGGTGTGGCGCGCTTTCGGCGGCGATCTTTCCTACGACGACATTGAGGCTGGCGCACGCGAGGCGCTGCCGGTCGAGTTGAAGCGCGGAAGGGCCTTCCTCACCCATCCGGTGTTCCATGCTCATCGCTCGGAAACCGAGATGCTGCGCTATATGCGCAAACTCAGCGATCGCGATCTCGCGCTCGACCGCGCCATGATCCCCTTGGGCTCTTGCACCATGAAGCTCAATGCGACGACGGAAATGATTCCGCTGACCTGGCCGGAATTTTGCAATCTGCATCCGTTCGCGCCGCGCCAGCAGGCAGACGGCTATCACGCCCTGTTCAAGCGGCTCGAACAGTGGCTGTGCGACATCACCGGCTATGACGCGATCTCGCTGCAGCCGAATTCCGGCGCACAAGGCGAATATGCCGGGCTGCTGGCGATCCGCAGCTACCACACTGCGCGCCATGAGGCGCATCGCAAGGTGTGCCTGATCCCTTCGTCGGCGCACGGCACCAACCCGGCGTCCGCTCATATGGCCGGCATGGAGGTCGTGGTGGTCGCCTGCGATGAGGGCGACGTCGATGTCAATGATCTGCGCGCCAAGGCCGAACAACATTCGAAAACGCTGGCGGCCGTGATGATCACCTATCCCTCGACCCATGGCGTGTTCGAGGAGCACATCCGCGAGATCTGCGACATCGTGCACGGCCATGGCGGCCAGGTCTATCTCGACGGCGCCAACATGAACGCGCAGGTCGGGCTGTCGCGGCCCGGCGACTACGGCGCCGACGTCAGCCATCTCAATCTGCACAAGACGTTCTGCATTCCGCACGGCGGCGGCGGCCCCGGCATGGGCCCGATTGGCGTCAAGGCGCATCTTGCCCCATTCCTGCCGGGGCATCCCGCGACCGATGGCGGCACGCCGCGCGCGGCCGGGCCGGTGTCGGCGGCGCCGTTCGGGTCGGCGTCGATCCTGACCATTTCCTACATCTACATGCTGATGATGGGCGGCGAAGGTCTCACGCGCGCCACCGAAATTGCTGTCCTCAACGCGAACTACATCGCGGCGAGATTAGACGCGCATTTTCCCGTGCTGTACCGAAACGCCAAAGGCCGCGTCGCGCATGAATGCATCGTCGATCCGCGCCCGCTGAAAAACTCGACCGGCGTCACCGTCGACGACATCGCCAAGCGGCTGATCGATTATGGCTTTCATGCGCCGACCATGAGTTTTCCGGTGCCGGGCACGCTGATGATCGAGCCGACCGAATCCGAATCCAAGGCCGAGCTCGACCGGTTCTGCGACGCCATGATCGCGATCCGCCGCGAGATATCGGAGATCGAGAATGGCCGGTTCAAGATCGAAGCCTCGCCATTGCGCCATGCGCCGCACACCGTGCACGACATTGCCGACGATAACTGGACGCGGGCCTATTCCCGCGCGGAAGGGTGCTTTCCGGCAGGGAGTTCGCGTACGGACAAATACTGGAGCCCGGTGGGGCGGGTCGACAATGTCTACGGCGACCGGAATCTGGTTTGCGCGTGTCCGCCGGTTAGTGATTACGCGCGGGCGGCGGAATGACGGCCGAAAGGCCGTCATTCCGGGGCGCGCATTGGCGCGAACCCGGAATCTCGGAGAATCGTCGGACGGGTGCCGGCTACCGAATACGCGTAGAGGGCGGAAGCGCGTATTTTTCTGGCATGCACGTCCCGCATTTCTGGACCGTTGTTTGCCTGCAATCGTACCCGCGGGCCGCATGCCGCTTCGCGTTCATCGCCTGGCGGCCTGCGCTACGGCTTCATCAGCGCCGGATTCCAGCGCCAGAGATTGTCGTTGGTCAGGTGCGTGCCTCCCCACCAGCGATCGATCGGATTGTGGCAGCTGAAATCTTCCTTGTGGGCGAGGACGGCCTCGCCGAAATCGGTTAGCGACAGGCGGCTTCGCAGCATAGCCTCGTGCCTGGTCCCCAGGTTGTCCCGCTTGATCGTGCGAAGCTCTTCATCGAGTCCTGCAATCGCAGGTCGCGGGCCGAACGCGAGCCCGTCAAGCAAATAGCCCAGCTCCCACTCGCTGAAGATACGCGTCTGCCGAACCTCCTGATAGTGGAAGAGCGGATTCACGTTCGCATAGCCGGTCGCGATCATCTCCAGCATCCGCATTTCCGTCGCACCCAAACCGGTCGAAGCCGACGGAAGCTCTTCGAGCAGATCATGCAAGACCGGCTTCAGCAGCGGCAGGCCGCTCAAGTCCTGGCGAAGCAGCTCAAGGCAAGCTCCCGGCGTCGGCGACCGATAGGCTTGCCATGCTGCGCTTGCCGTCGCGAGATCTTTTTCGCGGATATCGAAGACTGGCGGCCGCCATTTCGCAAAAGCATTTGGATGGAGCCCGATCATCTCCTGGTCGACAAGGCGCAGCTTCAACC
This sequence comes from Alphaproteobacteria bacterium, assembly GCA_005885285.1. Classification (GTDB taxonomy): domain Bacteria; phylum Pseudomonadota; class Alphaproteobacteria; order Rhizobiales; family Xanthobacteraceae; genus Bradyrhizobium. Next base: position 13,945 of record VAZG01000163.1, read on the forward strand.
TGGTGGTGGCTTCCGGATAAGAGCTGAAGTAATCGAGCAGCCAGACGAGTTTAAGCTGCGCGTCCGGCCTCATATCGAACCACAGTTCGACGGTCTCATATTGCTCGCAGAACTCGGCCAAACCAACGTCTCTGCGGCTGCTGTTTTTGCTGCGTCCCCACCGGGAGGCAAAGTCCGACCAGTGACAGCCGGGGCCGTGGCTGGACGTGCGGGCACCGAGATAGTTCGCGAGCTCATCCGGAGACGGTAATGGTCCCCAGACGAAGCGAAAGACGAAATCAACCGCAAGATCGGCGAAGTCCGACCGGGTGAATTCCGGGATCAGGGAGCCAGTCAGGATCAGAGGCTTCATAGACCTCGCCCGCTATACGCAAAACAAAACGGGCGCCGAGGACGTCGGCAACGCGACATCCTCGGCGCCCGCCACTAAATAAACCTCACTCCTCCGCCGGCTCCTCGCCTTCGGCATCGCGCTCGGCGGTGCCGGCGAGAATCTGCTCGGCGATCAGGCCGGAGTTTTGCCGGATCGCGGCCTCGATCTTGGCGGTCATGTCGGGATTGGCCTTGAGGAAGGCTTTGGAGTTCTCGCGGCCCTGCCCTAGGCGCTGGCTATCATAGGAGAACCAGGCACCGGATTTCTCGACGATGCCGGCCTTGACGCCGAGATCGAGAATCTCGCCCATCTTGGAGACGCCCTCGCCATACATGATGTCGAATTCGACCTGCTTGAACGGCGGCGCCAGCTTGTTCTTCACCACCTTCACCCGCGTGGTGTTGCCGATCACCTCGTCGCGCTCCTTGATCGCGCCGATGCGGCGGATGTCGAGGCGGACGGAGGCATAGAATTTCAGCGCGTTGCCGCCGGTGGTGGTTTCCGGCGAGCCGTACATCACGCCGATCTTCATGCGAATCTGGTTGATGAAGATCACCATGGTGTTGGATTTGTTGATCGAGGCGGTGAGCTTGCGCAGCGCCTGGCTCATCAATCGGGCTTGGAGCCCGGGCAATGCATCGCCCATCTCGCCTTCGAGTTCGGCCTTCGGCACCAATGCGGCGACCGAATCGATCACCAGCACGTCGACCGCGCCGGAGCGCACCAGGGTATCGCAGATTTCCAGCGCCTGCTCGCCGGTGTCGGGCTGCGAGATCAGGAGCTCGTCGATATTGACGCCGAGCTTGCGCGCATAGACCGGATCGAGCGCGTGTTCGGCGTCGATGAAGGCGCAAATGCCGCCCTTCTTCTGGCCCTCGGCGACGGTATGCAGCGCCAGCGTGGTCTTGCCCGAGGATTCCGGCCCGTAGATTTCAACCACCCGCCCCCTCGGCAGACCGCCGACGCCAAGCGCAATATCGAGCCCGAGCGAGCCCGAGGAGATGGTCTCGATATCCATCGAGCGGTCGTTCTTGCCGAGCCGCATCACCGAGCCCTTGCCGAACTGGCGCTCGATCTGGGAAAGCGCGGCGGACAGGGCCTTGGTCTTGTCCATGGAGGATCCTTCGACGATACGCAGGGCGGTAGCAGCAGACATAGGACGTGCTCCTTATGGCGGGGATTCGCTTGTGGGACAAACCGTTGGCGAAGCGGGCCGGTGATGTGGAGACAGCGTACCCTATTTGTTCCATGTTCGCAATATGTTCTTTTGTTGTGGGTGGTGCTGGCCTGTTTTGACCTCTAGTGGCCTATTTTGATTTTCGCAGTGGCCTGTTTGGGTTGGAACGAAGTCAAGCTGCACTACGTAATCCGTTTTATGAAGGACGTGTGGAAGGAAACGCTACGGTGTCCGACCTGCCTCAAGACTGGCGTGGCTAGTCTGGCTCAGGATAACGGCGACACGCCAATCATTCAGCTGGTCCCCAATGGCTTCAAGGTCGTTGATACCGAGCATGGCCCCGACTTCCGGTGCGCTGACTGCGACATAGCCGTAAAACTGTAGAAGCTGGAAATAAGGCCGCCTCGGTTGGCGGCCTCTTTCATTACAGGCCCTTGCCGTCGTCCTCATCGTCAGAAGCAAATCCGAGCGGCAGCTCATCGTGCCGGGGATATAAGCGATCCAAGTTTTTTCGAAAGCTCACCCAATCGCCGCTTAGCTTCATAATTGCCATGCCTGCACCAAGTACCCGATGCTGTTCGTGAGTCGCTGGAAAAACTGGTCCCGAAATTGCGAGGCAAGACCGACGAGCAATTGGTGCCTGAATTGACTTCGCGAGTGGGCCCAAAGGAAACGGCCCCAGCGGGGGGAGCTGAGGCCGCCTTGGTTCCGGATACCCATGCCGGGGGCGGCCCGGCACTATCGATTAATGTCAACCGCTCCTGAACGTTCCTCCGAATGTTAGGTGGCCTACGTTGGAACCGCGAGTGTCTGTCGGGTACCAAGAAAAAAGCCGTCCGGGCGTTACGCCGGACGGCTTTCTCATGCGACTGCCGGCCCGGCACTGCTCCGGTTCCGCCGCATCTGTGCCTAATCCTGATGCAACTTGGTTAACGCGAAGTTAACGCTCCCGTTCCCGGAGGGCCTGTTTTGAAATAGCGGACGGCTGATTTCGGCCAGCACCGCTTGCCGCCAGCCGTAAATTCAATTGGTAGCATTCATGGAACGAATTCCACGTTGCAGCGTCGTGTGGTTGGGGCGGGCAACAATGGGGAAACGCAGTGATTAGTAAGCGTTATCTAGTGCGCCAGGCGCGCGCACTTATCAGTTTTGCCAAATCGACCCATAATCCCGAACTAGCCGCCGTCCTGGTCGAGAGGGCGGCCGATCTCAAGGATCAGATCGACGGAAAAATGCCGGCGCCTGATCCTGATCCGCAGGCTCCGGACGTTGAGCCTTCTCCCAATTGAAGAAATAGGCCGCCCTATTTGGCGGCCACTTTCATTCAAAGGCGGCCCTTGT
>VAZG01000164.1 GCA_005885285.1 Alphaproteobacteria bacterium
GAGGTTGAGGTCGCCCTGGCTCAGCGACTTCAGCGGCTTGCCCTCGAACTCGAGTTGCGCCGAAGTCCAGAACGCGTCGACCGCATCGGTCAACAACAGCACCTCGATGCCGCGCGCGCTTGCGGCTTCCAGCCGCGGATTTGACTTCAGCCGCTCGATGCTGTCGCCGACCAGGAAATAGATTTCGGTCTGGTTCGGTTTTAGATCCGCGACATATTGCTTGAGCGCGCGCTTTTCGCCCAAGGTCGTGGAAAACCGCGACAGCGCCAAGAGCTTGTCGCGCCGCTCGAAATCTTCATAGATGCCTTCTTTGATCACGGGACCAAAGGCATCCCAGATCTTGCCAAAACTCTCCGGCTCTTTGTCGCCGAGCGTTTCCAGTTCGCTCACCACCCGGCTCGTCACCGCCTTCCTGATCTGCGCGAGCTGCGGATTGTTCTGCAGCATCTCGCGGGAGATGTTGAGCGGCAGGTCTTCGCTATCGATTACGCCACGCATGAAGCGCAGATAGGCCGGCAGGAGATCGGCATCGTCGGTGATGAACACCCGCCGCACATAGAGCTTCACCTTGCCCTTGCGTGCCGGCTCGAACAGGTCGAACGGTTTTGTCGACGGTGCGAACAACAACACGGCGTAGGAATAGCGGCCCTCGGCGCGGTAATGCAACGTCATCGCGGGCTCGTCGAAGGCACCGGTGATCGACTTGTAGGCTTGCGTGTAATCTTCGCCCTTCAATTCCGATTTCGGGCGCTGCCACAGCGCGCTCGCCGAATTGATTTGCCGTGGCTCGCCTTGTTCGGGCACCAGCAGGATCGGGAACTGGATATTGTCCGAATAGGCGCCGACGATGCGCTCGATCTCGTATGTCTCGAGATATTTTGCTGCAGGGGGCTTTAAATGCAGCACGATCTCGGTGCCGCGCGCGACGCGCCTGGTCTCGTCCTCGCTAGCGGGCGCGATCTCGAAGCCGGCGCCGCCGGAGGACGACCAGGTCCAGACTTCGCCGCTACCTGCGCGGCGGCTGATCACGACGATCTTCTCCGCCACCATGAAAGCGGAATAGAAGCCGACACCGAACTGGCCGATCAGGCCGGCGCCGTCCTTGGCTTCCGTGAGCCGCGCCACGAACGCCTTGGTCCCGGAACGGGCAATGGTGCCGAGATTGTCGATCAGTTCCTGCCGCTCCATGCCGATGCCGCTGTCGGCAACAACCAGCGTGTTGGCTTTCTTGCTGGGCTCAATCCGGATCTTCGGCGGCTCGCCGTCGCCGATCAGCGAAGGATTGGCGATCGCCTCATAACGCAATCTGTCGCAGGCGTCCGACGCGTTGGAGATCAGTTCGCGCAAGAAAATGTCGGTCTCCGAATAGACCGAATGCACCATCAGGTGCAGCAGTTCGGAAACCTCGGCCTGGAACGGCTGGGAGACGGCGTGGGTATCGGTAATCGTCATTGGCATGCCCGGGATAAACGAGAGATCGATGGGAAAACGTCGATATAACAACACCATCCGAAGTGACAAGCCTCTGCGGCAGGCCGCCATATTGCGTTCGGCCGACAGTCGGCGCTTGGATAGTGCCGCCGGATTGGGGGTTCGTCATGAAGCAACAGCAGCCGCGAGAAGCGGCACCTCTATGGGTGCTGCTGGCGTTGGGTGCGTTGGTCGTCGGGACGATCGCCTACCTGACGGGCTATTTGATGATCGAGGAAATCGTCGCGTTTTTCAGGTAACGCAATCCCACATCATGCAGCCACCGGCTTTGCGGATCAGCAGCGCGCGCTGCCCGATCGCAAAGCTCTGCTCGACGCCGATGCCGGGAAGGGCCGAGATCGTCGCGCCAGACAAGCTTACAGCGCCGCCGCGTGCGAGCCAGCTCTGGCCGTTCCAATTGACGACTGCCGCTCGTCCTCGCAGATCGGCCACGACGACGGCTGCTCGATGCTCTCGGGAAATTGTGCGCCGCATTGCTCGCAGGTCCATAACGGCATGGAAAACTCCGGTTCAGGAGAGAATAGCGCGAAACGACGGTCAACCAAGCGCGCCGGTTGCGCTTGATGCCGGGATCGCGGATCGCGTGCAGGAAAATCAATGTGATCGCCGAATAGGACGTGGGGAGCGTGATGTGCACGTCACATCGGCGCACACGCCCACACTTCGCTGTATCGCTGCTCTAATTTCTTCTTCGATCCGTCGAAATTTCGACGCCGACTCAGGCGAGGATTGGTGTTCGGCGGCTGGGGGTGAGTTCGGTCGCCAGGGGGTATTTAGTCATGGTTAACGCGTATCCGTCGTCAACCGGCAATCAATACCGTGAATCGTCGCCGCTTCAGCGCGAAGATGATGGCTTCGATACCGATGTGGACAATGATTTAGTGTCGCTGCTCGAAGAAAATGCACGATTGAGGTCGCTGGTGGTCCAGCTGTCCGATCTTGTGCTGAAAAACGTACTCGAAGAGAAGTAATTTTCCCGCAAGCCGAGCGGTTTGCCAAGACCGCTCGCCATGCGGGTGCATCTCATCTCGCAAATTTCATAAAGTCCGGCGGCCGCCGTTCGGCAAAGGCGGTAAAGGCCTCGCGCGCCTCTTCCGTCTTCAGCCGCTCGGCGAAGCTCGCATTTTCCGCGCCGATCTGCGCCGCCAGTACCTCGGGATTGCGCATCAACCGCTTGGTCGCGGCAAGCGAACCTGCCGGTAACTTGGCCAGGCGCCGGGCCACGGCGGCGGCCTCGGTATGCAGGCGCTCGAGCGGCACCACCCGGTTCGCAATCCCGAGCTCAAGCGCGGTCTTCGCATCGACCGTTTCGCCGAGCGCGAACATCTCGTAGGCACGGGCATAACCGACGCGCATCGGCATCAGCAGGGTCGAGGCGGCCTCCGGCACCAGCGCCAGGTTGACGAATGGCGTTGACAGCTGCGCGTTTTCCGCCAGCAGAACGAAATCGCAGTGTAACAGCATGGTGGTGCCGATGCCGACGGCACGCCCCTGGACTGCGGCGACCAACGGCCGGGTCGAGCGCGCGAGCGCCTGCACGAAGCGCGCAACGTGCCGTTCGCCCTGGAAGGCACCTGTCGCGACGGCTGCGAACTCGCCGACATCGTTGCCGGCCGTGAACACGTCGCCTTCGCCCCGGATCACGATCGCCCTTGCGGCGCGATCGGTCTCTGCGGCTACGATTGCGTCCGCGAGCGCGCCATACATGACATTCGTCAACGCGTTCTTCTTGTCGGGTCGCGCGAATGTCAGCGTCAGGATGTCTTGCGCATTCTCGATCTTGATGTGCTCGGTCATTGGTGTTCTCCTTTGGGGAACTTTGCCTGCAGGCTGGCCAGCCAGCGCGCGACGATTTCGATTTCGGCATCGGTGAAGCCATCGGTGAGACGGGCGTTCAGCTCGGCCACGCCGGCCTTGGATCGCGCGAGCGCCTTCCTCCCCGCGGGCGTCAGCCAGAGCCGCCAGGCGCGCCCATCGTTGGGGTCGACACGCTTCTCGATCAGCCCCGCCTCAACCATTCGGTCCACCAACCCGCTGATGCCCGGCATTCCGAGATCGAGCGCCGCACCGGCTTCACCCATCACGACGCCGTCGCGGCGCCCCAGCACGAACAAGAGCCCGGCCTGCGCGGCCGTCACGCCGCCCCTTGGCGCTTGCGCTACCAGCCACCGCTGCAAACGGCGCTGCGCCACATTGAGCAGGAAGATCAGGCGCCGGTCCACGATCGAGCTCACGCTGCCACACATTTAGTTCGCATGCGAACTATTTATCGGAGCCCAACGCGATTGTCACGCGATAAATTTCGCGGCGACCGACAGCATAACGAGAACCCGCGGGATTGCGGCGAGCTATACCGTCGCGCGGCGCCCGAGATGACGCGGTCAAAAGGAAGGGTATCGCGCAACGGGCGCTCGTCGCGATTGATCGAGACGCCCGTTCCGCGATTTACGAGAAGCAGCTATCGGTCCGGCATCCGCCCTCGGCGGTGGTGGACACACACCACACAAGGGACCGCCTCACAATAGCAGTATGAAGCGGGTCAGTGCTTGGATTCGAGGACGACGACCACGCCCGTCAGTTCCGGTTCATGCGGCTTCAGACTGGTGAAAGTCGCATCGCTCCAGTCGGCCAGATTTACAACCTCGCCGGTTGGAGGAGCTTCCATTTCCGGCGCTTCGGCCGGTTCCACAACCTTGAGACCGCCGCTATCGAGAAAGAAGGTATGTTCCCCGAACAGATCGTTCAGTTGGGTGACCGCCGGATGATCGTCTGGAAGAACCTGAGCATCGAATTGGCTCAGCGTTTGCTTCACCTGTGTTGCGTTTAGCTTCATGGCCTACTCCTTTTGACCTCAGCCTGTCCCGGTGTGCTTGCTGCCAGTGAGCGAACAATCCCGCCCCGACAGGAATGCAAATCGATTTCGTTCGGCAATTTTATTCAGCGATTGCGAATCGATGCCGTCAAATCTCCGCCGACCAGCCTTTACCTTTCGAGTGCCTCTCCCTGTCGAATTAATCCGCAACGGAAATGTTCCCGCTGCTCGCGGTAAATTTCCAGGACGCGGCCCTCCCTGCAGATAATCTGCACGCGCTTCCGTGATCTTGGAGCAGCGCCAAACGTTGCGGAATATTTATGCTGCCCCGAATTGATCGTGGCGCAATCGTGACATTCGGCTCCCGTCGTCCATCAGATTGCCGGAGGACCGCGATGATGCCTCGTCTCGGGCAACGAGCTTGCCGAACAGTGGTGCATGCGATTAGGCAGCAATGAGCCTCTCGATCTCAGCCACCGGGTGCGAGGTCAATTCCTTCGGAATTTCGGCGGCGATGCGATCGATGACCTCCGCGTGAAAGGCCCTGCGGAGATCGCCCAGTATTTTCGGTGGCGCGATGATGACGAGCTTCTCGAAACGATTGGCATGAGCGTGGCGATAGAGCGCCTCGGCGAGTTCGTGAGCGAACCGTTCCTTTGCAAGGTGATGCCAATCGACTTCTTCCATGGCACTTCGGGCGACGCCAAGGCTGGTGGTGGCTCTTCCCGGACGGTCGGTGCCCTGCTCGCGTGTCGGCGGATTATGCCGCTCCAGGATCTGCTCGACAACGAGATGGACGCGCAGTGCGTTGCCTTTGTTGCGCAAGAATAGAGCTTTTTGACCATCGCCGACGAGAACGAGACTATCGTGGGGGACGCGCGGTCTGGATGCTTTGATCATTTCGCGGGACCGATTGTGCGGGATTTTCTCGTAACATGGGACATCTCACGAAATCTCCCATGGCTCAAAATCGCAGGTCAGCCGTTGGTTCCGCGGGTCGCTTCGCGCGGCGCGGAACTCAACTCGGCTGCCGCGCGTTAGCAGCCACGACATGGCTTGGCAGCAGACGAGCTTTCCGTCGGACAAGTTGGAGCGCGCTCCGCCGAGTTCAACACCAATCCGTAACGCAGGCGAGCAAGCAGGCGAAAACGTCGCTCTGTCGTGACGAACACCGGATCCGGCAAACGCCTAATGCGCCCAGGCACGCTGATCGCAGACCATGTCCTCAAGCAACCACAAGCATCTTGGAGGAACGAACGAATGAGCAGAATCGTCTTGATAGCCATTTCCGCGTGGGTTCTCGGAGTTTTCGACGCACGAGCGCAAACCCCTACTCCTCAGGAGCACCAGGCCTGCTCGCGGGATGCGTCGCGGCTCTGTCGAAAGCAAATGTCAGAAGGCGACTACGCCGTTCAGCAGTGCCTCCAGCAACACCGCGAGCGGCTTGGCAGGGCGTGCAGGAAGGCTTTTGAAGAGCACGGAATGTAATGCGGCGCAGCACGGTTTCCCGCTCGCAGTGTTGCACCGGACTGGATCGGCTCACGGCGACGGACTGAGTTTGCTTCCCAGTGGGTGATGCGCCTCGACTTCCGCTATAGCCTTGTTGGCGAGGGCGATCTTGTTCCTGACGCCCCGTCGCCACTCATTCATGATGGCCTCGCCGGCGAAGGTTTCCACGCCGGCATACTGGTCCTCGTTCGAAGGCAGGTCAAAATAGCGCAAGGTGATGGCCAGCGCCTCGTTGAGGATCAGCTCATCATCGGTCACGGGCCAAGGAAAACTCATCGCATCATCCCTGCAAAGTTGCCGCGGAAATAAGCGAGCGCCGACGCATCAATCGTCGCGATCATCGGGCGCCCAATCGTACGGAGGAACGAACGATCGCGGATTCAGCATCTGGAACAGATCGAAATGCGGTTCTCCCCGACCGACCGCAAACCCTGTTCGTTCAGGCTGGTCTTGTTGCTCCGACGGCGGTTGCCTCGTTCTGGAGCCCGCGAAGGATGACCTGGCATTTCGCTCCGCGTCTTGTCGCTCCGTATAATCCGTATATCGCTTCTGCCGATCGCCCTTGCGCTCGGCCGCCCTCTTTTGCACGGCTTCCTTTTGTTCCGTTTGATTTGCCGGTTCAGCTGGCTTCGCTGAATAGGCTTGCTTCTCGGGCGCCGGCTGCTTTGCGGCCGGCTTTGCTTGCTTCGCGCTTTCGGCTTCTCTTCGAGCCTCTGGCCGAGGCGTTGCTGCTTGCGCCGGCGGGACTGGATCAGGGTGAGCGGCGACCGCGGCCGGCTCGGCGGGCGGTGCCGGGTTTGCCCTCGTATCCTGTTGCGCCGGAGGTTTCTCCTGCGGCGCCGGAGGCTTCTCCTGTTGAGCCGGAGGCTTCGGCTCAGCGCGCGCAACGCGCTCAGTTCTGGTCGGCGCTGCCGCGGTTTCCTTCACGGGAGTATTGGTCAGAAGCACGCCGCTGCCGAAGCCGAACGCGAGCGCGCCGACGACGGTTCCAACTCCCAACAGATATGAGCCCAAGGAAAACGGCACGGTTACCTCCGTTGTCCACCAAAACGAACGCTCGAGCAGCGGCAGAGTTTCCCGCACAATGCGGTTTCACCCGCTTTTCCGGGTCGGCCTCTCGCGGGTCAGCCGACAGGAATGGCAACAAATCGCGTCGCTTCGCTCGACTTGACCCGCGCCAACGCGACGCGTTTGCCGAGACTGTGCACTCCACTCAGCGCGTTGTAGAAATCGGCGGGGGTTTTCACGCCGTTGCCGCCGACGTCGAGAATAACATCCCCGGCCGAGAGACCGCTTTCAGCAGCCACGCCGGCAGGATCAAGATCGGTAACCACGACACCTTGGGCAGCGAGGCCAAGCTTGTCCGCGGGCATCAGCGTCATTCCGATGTTTGGTTTATCGCCGCCAGCCGCGACTAAATCTTTCTTTTCGGCACTCGAGCGGTTCTCAATGCGAGGCGTCGGAAGTTCGCCCAGCGTTACGCTGATGGCTTTCTCCTGGTTTTGATGGATCAGGCCAAGCTCGATGGTCGTGCCGGGAGGCATGTTGCCGACACGTCTTGTCAGGTCACGATCGTCGCTGGCCGGCTGGCCGGCGAGGGACGTAATGACGTCGCCCGGGGCGATACCGGCCTTCGCCGCGGGGCTGTCGGGCTCGGTATCGGCGACCAGGACGCCATGTTCGGGCTTGTCGAGACCGAGGCCCTCGGCGATTTCAGGGCTCATGGACTGGACCTCGATCCCGATCCAGCCGCGGGAGATGGTCCCCTTGTCTTTCAGCTTGTCCGCTATGGTCCTCGCAGTCGCTGCCGGAATGGCAAAGCCGATGCCGACCGAGCCGCCAGTAGGCGAAAATATTGCACTGTTGACGCCAATGACTTTGCCCGTGACATCGAAGGTCGGCCCACCGGAATTGCCCTGATTGACCGGCGCATCGATTTGAATGAAATCATTGTAGGGGCCGAAGATGTCACGGGCGCGGGCCGAGACAATCCCGGCCGTCACCGTTCCACCGAGTCCGAACGGATTGCCGACGGCAAGAACCCACTCGCCGATCCGAGGCGCCTTGTCGGCCATCGGCGCAACCGGAAAATCAGTCCCGCCATCGATCTTGAGCAGTGCGAGGTCTGTCTTCGGATCGGCGCCAACCAGCTTCGCGGCATAGGTCTTGCCGTCGTCGGTCGTGACTTCGATCTTTTCGCTGTGCTCAATCAGATGATTGGTCGTCATCGCATATCCATCCGACGATATGAAAAAGCCCGACCCCTGATTGGTGGCGCCATGACGCCGCGGCGCGCCAGGATTGCCTCTCGGCAGATCGGAAGGATTTGCCGATGGGCCGCCGCCGAGCGGTCGCTCCGCCTCGTCGGTGTCTTGCCCTACCTTGGCGCGTACGCCCACGACGCTCGGCTTGACGCGGTCCACAAGATCTTCAAAACCCACCGGTAAGGCGGCAGATTGAAAGCCAACCGACGGATTGTACCAATTGTACAGATCTCTCCACGCCGCAACGCGCGGTCCCGCCACCCACGCGGCCGTTCCTGCCCCAAGGATTGCGACCGCAAGGATAGTGGCAGCGAAAATAGCGCGCCGCATCCTGCCACCGCTACGCTGATCGGTCATGAGATGTCTCCTGCAATATTCAAATTCGCAAAAGCCCTCCACCGTCTAACGGGCATCGAATTTGAGATGGCGCACGGCCAGCCGCCGGCAGCACCGCGTTTTCAATACGCGCCTGTCACGTCACGGCATAAACGCCGCCAATCCCCGGACGGTTCCTATAGCGATCGGACCGGCCGCCGCTTCATCGTTCGATCGTGCCGGTTCGACGGATCTTCTTTTGCAGGAGCATGACACCGTAGAGCAGCGCCTCGGCAGTGGGCGGACAGCCGGGCACGTAGATGTCGACCGGGACGATCCGATCGCACCCGCGCGTCACCGAATACGAGTAATGATAGTAGCCTCCGCCGTTGGCGCAGGATCCCATCGAGATCACGTAGCGGGGCTCGGGCATCTGATCGTAGACCTTGCGCAATGCCGGCGCCATCTTGTTGCAAAGCGTGCCGGCGACGATCATCACGTCGGATTGGCGCGGCGACGCCCGCGGCGCAAAGCCGAAGCGCTCGGCGTCGTAGCGCGGCATCGCCATTTGCATCATTTCGATCGCGCAGCAGGCGAGACCGAAGGTCATCCACATCAGCGAACCTGAGCGCGCCCAGGTAATCAAATTTTCTGCGGTCGTGACCACAAAGCCCCTGTCGGACAACTCGTGGTTCACGTTGCGAAAAAAGCGATCGTCGACGCCGGCTTGAAGCCCGGCACGTAAATCGATCGTTCCAACTGATGCAGCCGCAGTCATGCTTGGCTATCCATAGCCGCCCGCGCGGCGCCGCGCGGGCATCGTCTTCCGCTCTATGCAGCCAAATCAAAGCCGGGCGAAAAGGTTCCCGGCCGCGACTGCCTCGCCTGTTCGTGATGTTCTGCGGCCGGCGACCGGCGAGTGCGTAGGAACCGACAAAGCTTGAGGAGAGTTTCACCCGGTGACACGAGCGGCGGCACGAGGCGCGCATGACCGAAGCTGGGCTCCGCAATTTCACGATCAATTTTGGGCCTCAGCACCCGGCGGCACATGGGGTGTTGCGTACGGAAAAGCTGATCGAATACAAAACCTATCTTCAGGCGCTGCCGTACTTCGACCGGCTCGACTATGTCGCGCCGATGAATCAGGAACATGCATTCTGCCTGGCGGCTGAAAAACTATTGGGCCTCACAGTGCCGAGGCGAGGCCAACTCATCCGCGTGCTCTATTGCGAGATCGGCAGGCTGCTCTCGCACCTGCTCAACATCACCACCCAGGCCATGGATGTCGGCGCGCTTACGCCGCCGCTCTGGGGATTTGAGGAACGCGAGAAGCTGATGGTGTTTTATGAGCGTGCCTCTGGGGCGCGCATGCACGCCAATTATTTTCGCGTCGGCGGCGTACACCAGGATCTGACACCCAGTCTGCTCGACGACATCTGGGCGTTCTGCGATCCGTTCCTGAAGGTGTGCGACGATCTCGAAGGCTTGTTGACCGAGAACCGCATTTTCAAGCAGCGCAATGTCGACGTCGGCGCGATCACGCTTGCCGACGCATGGGCGTGGGGCTTTTCCGGCGTGATGGTGCGCGGCTCCGGCGCTGCGTGGGATCTGCGCAAGGCGCAGCCCTACGAATGCTACCCCGAATTTGATTTCGACATCCCGATTGGCAAGCACGGCGATTGTTACGATCGCTACCTGGTCCGCATGGAGGAGATGCGTCAATCGGTGCGCATCATGAAACAATGCATCGAAAAGCTTCGGCAGCCCGACGGACAGGGGCCCGTCATCATCGGAGATCACAAGATCGTTCCGCCGCGGCGCGCCGACATGAAACGCTCCATGGAGGCGACCATCGAGCATTTCAAGCTTTATACCGAAGGCCACCGCGTTCCGGCGGGCGAGGTCTATGCCGCGGTCGAGGCGCCCAAAGGCGAGTTTGGTGTCTACCTTGTCTCCGACGGGACCAACCAGCCCTACAGGTGCAAGATCCGCGCGCCCTCCTTTGCGCATCTTTCGGCGATGGACTTCCTGTCGCGCGGCCACATGCTGGCCGACATCTCCGCCATCATTGGATCGCTCGACATCGTCTTCGGAGAGATAGATCGATAGCATCAGAGCTGAAGCTAGCGACTTGAGCGCGCCGCCTGGCCCGCAACGGCGGCGTCCCGCCGTTATATTTTGCGACTTGAAAAATGGAGACTTCCATGCCCCGCATCCAGACAGGCAATCAACCGGTCACTCAGATCACCGTCATCGAAGCCGAGCCGGAACAGCAGCATGAGGCGCTGTCGCTGATGGCGGAGCGGGCGCGTTTCATGGCGCGCCAGCCGGGTTTCGTCTCAATCAGCTTGCATCGAAGCCTCGACGGGCGCCGCATCGTCAACTACGTCCAATGGCAAAACCGTGAACTGCTGCAGTCGGCTCACAAATCGCCGGACTTTCGCAAGGCGTGGCGCAAGTTTGACGAGTTGACCGATCAAATCGATCCCCATCTTTATGAAGTTGCCGAGGTCCTGGACGACGGCCGCTGAACCTCTCACAGCTGCATCGAGACCCGTTGCGCAAATCTCTAACCGGTTTGGGTGTGGTCGCCGCCCGGCCGCGAGATTTTGCCTAACGCTTCGCCCGCCTCGCCATTGCTTGCGGTCATGGCAATGTCTGCGAGCGACAAGATGCCAACGAGGCGTTTGTCCCGGCTGACCACCGGCAGACGCCGGACCTGGATATCGCCCATACGTCGGCTACTCTCATGTTCGCTCCCTTCGTCGGCCTAAAGCCGATGTTTTTCAGGCGGGCGCCGAGCCCGCCGCCGCCAGCCCGCCACTGCATGAAAAGCTAGTCGCCCTCACAATCGTTCCGCGTGGCCCGCCATCGTGTTTCGCCGCATCATGTTTGGTTCCCCGGTTCCGAGCCGCGCGTTGCGCTCCAGCCCGCCACTGCATGAAAAGCTAGTCGCCCTCACAATCGTTCCGCGTGGCCCGCCATCGTGTTTCGCCGCATCATGTTTGGTTCCCCGGTTCCGAGCCGCGCGTTGCGCTCAATTCACCGGCAGTTCCCGCTTTTTGGGTTCCGCCCGGCGTTCAGCGAATGCATCAGCGCTGATTTTTGCTGGAACGGCGTTTCGATTAAGGCGTTGCTTTTTGGGCCTTTCGCTCAGAGGAGATGGACATGAGAAAACTGACACTGACATTACTGGCAGGCGCCGGTGCCCTCATAGCCTCGAACGCCTATGCCGCTGACGTGACACAGGTCGGACCGAGTTCTCCGCTGCTTCAGCAGGTACGGCTCGTCTGTAACGACGCCGGCCAATGCTGGCATACGCGGGGTGGTCGCGTGATCGTCGGTGGAGACACCTACTATGCACCGCGCTATTACCGCGATTACGATCGCGACTACTACTATGATCGGCCGGGCATCGGCGTTCGTGGGCCTGGCTTCAGCTTCGGCATCGGTCCGGGCTACTGAGCCGCGCTTTCCACGAGGCGCCAAGCTGTCCAGCCGACTGGCGGGACAGGCTTAATCAGAACCGACGCCCACCGAGCGATCCTTTGTTCCGCTCGGTGGGCGTTTTCGCGGACGTTTAGTTGTGGGCTCACCTCAACGACATGATTGGATGAAATGCAGGCCCACCGGAACTGAAGGGTCCTTGATGTCGTTGAGCGAATGCGGAAAAGCGGAAACGGAAAAGCCGCGGCGCGGCGGCTGACGTTTTTCCGGTTTTCCTCCTCACAGACTTTCGATGGCGCATCTTGGACGAACGGAAGGGCCTTCTTATGGAGATCACCAATTTCAAGGACATGTACCTGGCAGAACTGCAGGAACTGGCGAGCGTCGAAGCGCAACTTGCTGACGCGCTGCTGCGCATGGCGGGAGCCGCCTCGAATCCGGCGCTCAAGCGTGTGCTGATCCATCATCGCGCGGAGACCGAGACTCAGAGAGACCGGCTTGCGACCATCCTGGAAACGCATGGCGCAAGCCCCACTGCGCATACCGATCAGGCCATGCAGACGCTGATCACGGAAGCCAAGAAAATGCTTACCATACTAACCGAGGACAATCTTCGCGATGCGGGCCTGATCGCGTCGGCCCAGAAGCTTGAACACTACGAGATTGCCGCGTACGGCACGGCGGCAGCGCTCGCCGGCCAGTTGGATCTGCGCGACGAGCAGAAAATGCTGCATTTGAGCCTTGAGGAAGAGAAACGGATCGACGCCCTGCTCACGCAACTCGCCAAACGGGAAGTAAATCCGGAAGCGGTGGCCGCCTGAAGCATTGGAGACCGGAGGCGGCACTCCCCAAGAGCGCCAGGCTCTCCGTTGACCTGACTTCGGAACAAACGCTCATCGACGAGCTCTTCGAGAAACGATAGAGTTGTTCCCGGCCAGGGACGACTATGCGCTTCCGCATCAGAAAGTTTGCTCACGTTCTGGAACGCACCGGCCTTGCGATGGCTGGAGCGGCAGGTGGATTGTTTGTTGCTGCCCATGTGGGATCAACGATTGCGGCTCTCACTTCTCAGGCCTTTATTCTCGTTATGATGGTTGCCGGCGCTGTCGGATTTTACCTGGGGATTGACACGCCGGCTCTACCCTTTCGGGAGCACGATCAGCCGCCGCAAGGCGAGACCAGCGACAAGATTGACGCCGCCGAATTTCTTAGCGCCGCAGGCACGTTTCTGGCGACGGTGACGGCTTTTGTCTCAGTCGGCATCATCGTGCTTCGTGAAAATCCGCAACTGGCGTGGACTATAGTGATCATGGTTGCGTGGGTGTTTGGCGTGACGATGCAAATCGTGGCCGGAGCCATCGCACGCAGCAGATAGGCTCATTTACGTGAATGAGCGCTGCGCGAAGCGGTTTCGGTGCTGACCGCTCACTGCTGTCGCTACCGCGCCGGAACGGCTGTCATGGTTGCCGCTTGACGGAAATTTCGACCTTCTGGAAAGCTCGTCCGGTCGATCCTGGTTTCGCAAATCGCTGTTGAACTTTTGCTACGCCGCCGCCCCGGGGGTTTTTCAATCCTCGTCGGTTCGAATTCTCCGCCATGGACACCCCGCAATTCGCGCATGCCGAGA
>VAZG01000505.1 GCA_005885285.1 Alphaproteobacteria bacterium
AAGGCACCATGCTGATCGATCAGTATCCGGGCGCGCAACTCGGCCAGGAGCCGCAGGTCCTGCAACTGGTCAAATCAGGTGACGTCGAATTCTGCATCTCTTCATCCGCCAATGCCGCGACGCTGTCGCCGCAGGCCGGCGTGATGTCGATGCACTTCCTGTTCCGCTCCGAGGCGCATCTGATCAAGGCGATCGCCGATCCCGAGGTGGCCAAGGCGGTGAAAGCGATGATCGCAGATACCGTGCAGGGAGCGCGTGTCATCGCGCTTTCGACGCTCGGACTGCGCAGCATGTATTCCAAGCGTGAGATCAAGAATATCGGCGACGTCAAGGGGCTGAAGGTGCGCGTGCAGGCGACACCGACCGAAGACACCACGTTCCCGGCCTATGGCGCGCAGATCGTCCACATGCCGTTCGGCAGCGTCTATACCTCGTTGCAGACCGGCGTGGTCGATGTCGCGGAAAACGGCGTCAACGTCTATCTCGCCAACAAGCACTACGAAGTGGCCCCGGTGCTGTCGATGACCGAACACGAGGCCAATAACAGCCTGGTGTGGGTCAGCGACAAGCTCTGGAACAGCCTCACGGCGGAGCAGCAGGGGTGGGTCCAGGCCGCGGCCGACGAGGTCAACAGCAAGCAGCCCGCCAGGGCGATCGACCTCGAGCACCAATCGCAGGACAAGCTGAAATCGATCGGGGTGAAGATCGTCACCGACGTCGACAAGTCGGGCTTTGTAGCGGTCGCCGATCCCTTGCTCGACAAACTCGCCAAGGAGCTCGGTCCGCATGCCGAGAAGGTCAAGAACCTGATCCGGGCGATCAACTAGGTCGTGTGGCCGGATTTGCGCTGTCCCGGCGTGCGCCGGGACAGCGCACAGCCTGTCACAATCGCGCCGCCCGATGTTCAATTGACAATCCCGTAACCCCGATGGGATGATCGAACAAAGCCAAAACAGGGGGAAACAATGAATAATCCGGCAAAAATCATCGGCGGTTTGGTCGTGGCGGTGGCGATAACGTTCGCCGCCGGTGCCCGCGCACAAGAAGTGAAACACTATCGCTTCGCCCACGACCAGCAGCTCAATACTGGCTACAGCGTCGCCTACGATATGTTTTCCGCCAGGCTCAAGGAATTGAGCAAGGGCACCATGCTGATCGACCAGTATCCCGGCGCGCAGCTCGGCCAGGAGCCGCAGCTCCTGCAACTGGTGAAATCCGGCGACATCGAATTCGCGATCATCTCCTCGGCCAACACCGCGACGATCTCGCCACAGGCCGGTGTGATGTCGTTGCATTTCCTGTTCCGAAACGCCGATCATGTGGTCAAGGCGCTCGCCGACCAGAAAGTGATCGATGCCATCAAGGCGATGATCGACGAGACCACGCAGGGGCTGCACGTCATCGCCACCGGATCGCAGGGCGTTCGCAACATCTACAGCAAGAGGGAAATCCACAACGTCGGGGACCTCAAAGGGGTGAAAATTCGCGTTCAGGCGACCGCCACGGAGGACGCGATATTCCCGGCCTACGGCGCCCAGACCGTGCACATGCCGTTCGGCAGCGTCTACACCTCGCTGCAAACGGGCGTGGTTGACGCGGCCGAGAACAGCATCAACGTCTACCTTGTCAACAAGCATTACGAGGTCGCGCCGGTACTATCGATTACCGAGCACGAGGCCAACAATGCGCTGGTGTTCGTCAGCGACAAACTGTGGCAGAGCCTGTCTGGCGAACAGAAGCAGTGGGTGACGACGGCAGCGGCGGAGATCAGCGCCAAAGAGCCGGCCAAAGCCTTTGAGCTTGAAAAGACCGCAGCCACGAAGTTGAAATCGCTCGGCGTCAAGATCGTCGACGATGTCGACAAAAAGAGCTTTGCCGCGATCGCCGATCCCTATCTCGACAAGCTCGCCAAGGAGCTCGGCCCGCACGCGGACAAGATCAAGACCCTGATACGCGCGGTCAATTAGGGCCACCCAAGAAATCGTCATGCCCGGCTTTGTGCCGGGCATCCACGTCTTCCTTCCTGTTGCACTAGAAGACGTGGTTGGCCCACAAGGCGGCCATGACGCTAAGCGGGGACGACGGAGCACCTGAGACAATGGCCATTGCCGACAAACTGGTGCTGCAACGGCAGCATCATCTGAAGTGGCGGGCGTTCGACCGGCTCGAACTTGGCCTGATGATCATCTGCGGCGTACTGTGTTTCGGCTTCTCGCTCTCGGTGACCGCCGACATCGTGACGCGGACCATCGGCCATCCCTGGCTGTGGCTGCAAGAGGTCACGTCCACCTTGTTCATCTACGCGATTTTCATCGGCGCCTCCGCCGCCACCCGCCGCAACGATCATCTCTACCTGACCGCGATCTCCGAGGCGATGCACGGCACGCCGCGCCTGATTGTCGAAATTATCATCCGCCTTATCGTGCTCGGCGTGGCCGCGTGCCTGATCTGGTTCGGCTATCTCAACTACCTCAGGGGCTTTGGCAGCTTCCGCCTGCCGTCGGGCACGCCGATCGCCTCGCTCTATGCCGTGATCCCCTTGTCCGGCGTGCTGATCGCGTTGTTCACGATTGAACAATTGGTCAACGGCATCCGTCATGGGTTCGATCATCCGGAGCCGCCGGACGAGGATCTCGTGATTCCGCCGATTGAGGGCGCCAGGATCCAGACGAGGGCAGGGACGTGAGCGCGCCCGTCATCCTGGGGTTGATGTCGTTCTGCTTCCTGTTCTTCGGCTATCTCGGCGTGCCCGTGCCGTTCTCGTTGCTGGGCGGCGTTTTTATCGGCGCGTTCCTGGCCGATGTTTCTCTGGCCGCGATCGTTCAGAAGATCTTTGACGGCGTGGATTCCGAAGCCCTGCTCGCGATCCCGTTCTTTCTGCTGGTCGGCGAGCTCATGAGCTC
>VAZG01000506.1 GCA_005885285.1 Alphaproteobacteria bacterium
GATGCATTCATAAGCCGCATCGGTGTCGTTGATGTTGTTGTAGGACAGTTCGCGGCCTTGCACTTGCCGCGCGGTCGAGACGCCCGGACGCTTGTCAGGCGTCGAGTAAAACGCCGCTATCTGGTGCGGGTTCTCGCCGTAGCGCAGCGACTGGATCAGGTGGCCGCCGAAGGCGCGGAAATCCGGCGCCTCCAACTCGAGTTCTTTTGCAAACCAGTTCGAGATCGCAGCGTCATAGGCGGCGGTGCGGGCATAGGCCTTCGCGGCTAGACGGCGGCGCAGGCGAAGCGTGGTCGCACCCTTGTTGGCAGCAAGCTCATCGAGCACCGCTTTGTAATCCTGCGGCTCGACCACGACCGCGACGTCGTCATGATTCTTGGCCGCGGCGCGGATCATGGCGGGGCCGCCGATGTCGATGTTCTCAATGCACTCCTCGAATCCGGCGCCTTTGTCGACGGTGGCCTCGAACGGATAGAGATTGACCACCAGCAAATCGATCGGCGCGATGCCGTGCGCCTTCATCGCTTGCGCATGCTCCTTGTTGTCGCGGATCGCAAGCAGCCCGCCATGCACCTTCGGATGCAGTGTCTTGACCCGGCCATCCATCATCTCGGGAAAGCCCGTCAGCTCCGAGACATCGGAGACCTTTAATCCCGCGGCCATGATTGTCTTCGCCGTGCCGCCGGTCGAAACCAGCTCGACGCCGTGTTCGGCAAGGGCACGGGCGAATTCGATCAATCCGGTTTTGTCGGAAACGGACAACAAAGCGCGGGTGACGCGGCGGGGGTGGTCAGTCATGAGCGATCCTGGCTGGTAAGCCAGCCCGGTAGCATGGTTTTGCCGGTCACGAAACCGGGTAGACGCACTTAACGCATAGGCCGCAGGACAAGCCGATCACTTGCAACCTCGGGAAATCCCGGAAGATTTCTAAGCGGCCTTTGCCTTGATGGTAGGAATGTGCCTGACATCTTCGCTTCGCTCGGCATGCCAGGTGTCGTAGGAGCCCTGCATCCGGGTCCAGATTCCCGCGCCGTCGCCAAAAAGCTTGCCGAGCCGAACCGCGATGGCCGGAGATACAGGCTTTCTTTCCTGCAAAATGTCGTAAAGATGCTGCCGTGAAATTCCGAGCAGCCCCGCGATTTCCACCTTGGTCCGGCCGGTGGCCGGAATAATGTCATCGCGAAGCAATGCACCTGGATGAGTGGGGCAGCGGTTTTTTCCGCGCTTTGCCGCATAGACCATGTTTTGCTCCTTTAGTGATATTGCTCGAAATCGACGCGGCAGGCTTCGCCATCTTCGAATTCGAAGGTGATGCACCGCGGTCCATTGACGTGGACTGAATAGCGCTTCGGGTTGAAGCCTTGCAAGGAATGAAAGTCGAAGCCCGGAACGTTCATTTCCTCGGGTCGAACAGCGACGTCGAGGCGATCGAGCCGCGCAAAGATTCGCTTGTGCATTTTTGCATCGATCTTCGAACTCCTGCCCTTGGTCCAAAGCTCGGAAAGGGCCTTGCTTTTGAAGGTTCGGATCACATGTCAATGTAAGCAATTAGCTTACGTCTGTCAACAGATGCCACGCGCCGGGAGTCTGCCTGAGTGGTTTTACAACGGCAGTTCCGGTTCGCGCTGCGCGTTGCGCCGTGAGTTGGTTGCGGGTGCCGATGCGCTCGAGCGGGCGAAGCTCCATCGGATCGAGGGGGCGTGACGCGAATCCTGCCGGATCACGATTTGGGCGGTGCGCCGGGGCCCGTCATTGCCGGCGAGGAACACGCTGTCTTCCAGCTCGACCTTGTCGTCGAGCGCCTCGAAGGTCCAGACGTCGCGGTTTGGCAGCACCAGCATGACGCCGCGGGCGTCGGAAAGGCGGCTTGCCTTCACCGCGGGGTGCAGATGAAACCGCAACGCATAGTCGATCTCGCCGCCCTTGATGCGCCCGCCCGGTGCCGGCGCTACCGTGTCCTCGCCGTCAAGCCGTGAGCCGTCCGGCGCGATCATCAGCACCCGGCGATGCACCACGCCGAACCGCGCCAGGTAGCCGTCGTGCGATGTTGTGAGCAGCACGCCGTTGGCGACCGCCTCGCGATAGCTCTCGACATTGACCGGGCCGCTGACAACAGGCGCGCCCTGCAACAGCCGTTTCATCGCCGACAGCTCGACGAATTGGCACGACGAGGTGTCGTGATAGGTCAGGGTCGAATGCGCCGCCGTGCCGCGGGCAAAGCTGCGCCAGTTGTCGCGCCCGGTCGCGGGCATCCCGCAATTGATGACGATGCGGCTCGCGCCCGAGGACAATTCGAACGAGAGGCAGCCGGCATGGGCATCCTGACTGACATTCGGCGGCGGCGGCGGGCCGGTATCGATGATCACCGTGGTGGCGCCGGCGTCGAGGCGCTGGAAGCCGGTGTGCGGCATGTTCGCCATTGGCGCGCCGTGGGCATCATCATAGGCGAGCAGCGTCGCCAGCAGATCGGACGGCGTGCTGCTCATGCCGTTGAACATCGCAAAACTGCCGTCACCGTGACGGAAAAAACGCAGCATCGGCATCATGCGGTCGATCGCGTTCAACAATGCCGGCGGCGGCGCGATGTTGCGGGCGGCAAAAGTCTGCCGGAGCGGCAACAGGTCGATCAGGAGCTCGATCAAGGCGCCTGGATTGCGCGAGACGTGGCCGCCATCGGGAAGGATCTGGCGCTGCAGCTCCTCGGAGAGTTTTCGCGTTGCGCCGCGGATGTGCCGGGCCTGGTTGGCGAGGCAAAGCGAGGCGTAGCACAGTGCGATCAGCACCTGCAGCCGCGGCACGCCGTCGGCGATATCCATCGTGTATCGCAGATAGCGGATCTCGCGCGCCAATCCGCGCAGATAGCGCCGGTAGAATTTGCTGTCGCTGTCGCCGAGCACCAGCGGCGCCTGCGACAGCAGCGAGATCACGCGGCGTGCCAGCACGTCAGCGCGCCGCGTGACCGGGCGTTTATGGGTCGGATTGGAAATCCAGTCGTCGA
>VAZG01000165.1 GCA_005885285.1 Alphaproteobacteria bacterium
GGCGTTGACAAAGGCGGTACAAAAACTGGAGCAAGAACTCGGTGGCGCGTTGATTCACCGTGAACGTCACCTCACCCAGCTCACTGAGCTGGGCAAGATGATTTTGCCCACGCTGGAGAAAATATTTGCCGCCGCGGAGGCGGTACGCCTTCAAGCGCGAGGCTATCAAAAGAAGACAATCGCCCCGCTCAAGATCGGGCTGGTGCCGTCAGTCTCCGCCGCACTCATTACGGAATTGCTCTTGGAGCTGGCCAGGATCATTCCTGATCTTCGAGTCGATCTGCGCGAGGCGGATGCCGACGGGCTCGTTGCGATGCTTTTAGATGGCGAGATCAATGCCGCACTCGTCGGTGACGCCGTGGAGCTACCTGAGCGTATCGATCGCTGGCGGCTCTTCGAGGAGCGGTACGTGCTCGTCTTGTCTCGGAAACATCCGATGGCGAGGCAAACCGTCATCCCGCTCCAAGACTTGCATGAGGTGGTATTTCTCGAAAGGGTCGGATGCGACGTCGCAGGCCGATTCAAGCAGGCTTGTTTTGCCCACCATCCAGGCCCTAAAGTTGTGCACAGGAGCGATCAGGAAAGGCATCTTCAGCAAATGGCATCCGCCGGTTTTGGGGCCGTCCTGGCGCCAGAGCACGCTCCCAGGCTGCCGTCGCTCGCCGCTATTCCAATTGAGGGCGACCCCGTCCGGCGCGAGGTGCAGCTTTTGGCCGTGGCGGGGAGGCAGTATTCGCCGGCGCTTGACGCCTTTATCAAGGTTACTCGTGTTCGCGACTGGACGAGTGCGCTGGACAAGCTCCGCCGCGCATCCGCCCCTGCCTCGAACAAGGACAATGTTCGCAAAGCTGACGCACAAGGTCCAGGCTCCTTGATCCAAATCACGAGCCCGGGTCCGGCCTCCTCATGCCCGAGCTTGTCGCGGGCATGACACGCAGTTGCAGTCGCCACCCGTAGCCTCTTGAATTGACTCATCTCATTTCCGGTCAGGCTCTAAGGGCGAGGCTTAGGCCCATCCAATTCGGACAGTGCAGCAAGCACGGTTTCGGTAGTCGCTCCGGTGATGGAGTCCGGCCCGACACACGCTCGACGGATGATCCCTCGTTGGTCGAGGACATAGGTGGCCGGCATTGGCAACATCCAAAAGGAGAAGCCATAGGGAGCGGAGAGATCAAGGCCGCGCCGCAAGAGACGGCTCTTTATCTCCGCCGGCACCACGGATACCAGGCCGAACGAAAGGCTCACTCCAAGATCTAGGTCGGAGAGGATTTCCAGATCCAGTCGGTAATCGCGTTTGAAATTGCGTGGCAAGTCTCCAGTCTCGGGCGTTATGACAATTGCTCTGGCGCCGGCACTGCGGATACTAGGGGCGGCCCCGTGAAGAGCGAGTAGTCCAGCTGCGCACAATGGGGACCAGGTCCCGTAAACGAAGGTGACGATCAACGGTGCAGTTTGTCGCAATTCCAAAGATGAAACGAGCTTTCCAGTTGCCTCGGGGAGAAGGAAATCGGGGGCAGGTTCGTTCGCCTTCAGGGCGCCTTCAGGAACGCCCGCCTCTCGGAGCCATGATGAAAGCAGTCGGTCGGTTCGGATGTCCAGCGTGCGAAAGCCGCTCAAGGTCTTCGCGGAGGCTACGATCGGCGTACTGGCCGGGCGCCCCTTCGAAACTTCGTCGTCCATTCTAGTTCTCCCCAATGGCGCCCCTCGCGGCATCTGTCCGCGTATGTTTCTGACCGTGCGTGCTGGAAAACGGAAATTCAACTTTGGAATGGAAGTGGTTGACGAATTATCTTTAGGAATAGTCGGGCGAGCGCCGATTCAAAGTCCTGTTCCCGCAGTTGTCAGACCCGTCGCCTGGGCCAATAAATGGGCCCCGGCAGATTGAAATGCCTCCGGGTGTCGATCCGCATGGCATCGTTTCGATAGCCGGAAGTGATTGGACGGTCGACCACCCGGTGCCTATCTTCAATGCTGAACGAAAAGGAGTAAGGCGAATGCCGACCTACAGGAAAAACCCCGAAGCGGTCTCGAAGTTGACTCCCGAGCAGTACCGCGTCACGCAGACTGCCGGGACCGAGCGCCCCTTCGCCAACGAATACTGGGACAACAAGGAGCCTGGCCTCTACGTCGACGTGGTTTCCGGCGAGCCGCTCTTCGCATCCTTCGACAAGTTCGACAGCGGGACGGGATGGCCGAGTTTCACGCGGCCCCTGGAGGCCGCAAACGTCCTCGAGAACGTTGACAACTCGCATGGCATGGCACGGACGGAGGTTCGCTCCAAGCACGGCGACAGCCACCTTGGCCACGTTTTCCCGGATGGGCCGCGCGACAAGGGCGGGTTGAGGTACTGCATGAACTCGGCCTCCTTGAGGTTCATCCACCGCGACCAGTTGGAGGACGAGGGGTACGGCGACTACGCAAAGCTCTTCGCAAAGCAGGAGGCTTGAGGATGGCAGCGACTACAGAACGCGCGATCCTGGCAGGGGGTTGCTTTTGGGGAATGCAGCAACTGGTGCGACGCCTGCCAGGTGTCGTCTCAACGCGGGTTGGGTACTCGGGCGGCGATGTCAAGAACGCCACGTACAGCAACCACGGCACGCACGCAGAAGCGATCGAGATCATGTTCGACCCGAGTCAGACGAGCTTCCGCGACCTGCTGGAGTTCTTCTTCCAGATCCACGACCCCACGACGCCCAACCGGCAGGGAAACGACCGAGGCGCAAGCTACAGGTCGGCGATTTTCTACACGAGCGAGGAACAACGCCGCGTCGCCGAGGACACGATAGCCGACGTCGAGGCCTCAGGGCTGTGGCCGGGCAAGGTGGTGACGGAAGTTTCGCCCGCTGGCGACTTCTGGGAGGCCGAGCCCGAGCACCAGGACTACCTGGAACGCTACCCGAATGGCTACACCTGCCACTTCGTCCGCCCACAGTGGAAGCTTCCGCGCAGAAGCGCCGCCTGAGGGCGGCGCAGGGACGCATCCTCGCCAATACCCGCACTTCCGCGAGGGAGCGGTCGGCGAATACAACGGCAAAATTCATGTCCAGCCAGTTCGTGTGCGGGGCGGTTCTTGCGTCACACCGCCGGGCCGCGTCCGCGCGAGCTACCAGAATTTTTCCCCGGCGCACACGCGTTGGCAAATCGCGGGACTCCGGCTGGCGGAGCACGCTTAGCTTCGCCACAGTCGGCGAACCCACAAGGAGAGACGAGATGACCACGAACAAGATCGTCCAGAACATGGAAGTGATCGGCGCGGACGGCGTTCACGTCGGCACCGTCGACGGTGTCTCCAACGGTCGCATCAGGCTCGCCAAGCGCGACAGCGGCGAGGGTCAGCACAAGGAGCACGCGCATTTCATCGACCTCGGGCTGGTCGCCGACGTCGAGGGGCGAAGGGTTCGCCTCGCGGCAAACGCGGCGGTAGCGGTGACGTTCGAAGAGGAGCAGTCGGGAAAGCCCGTCTGACGAGGAAGACCCGACGACCGTGGCCACGCGCGAGGCATAAAAAGCGCGAACCGACGACAGGAAATCGGTTTCGCAGGCATAGCGCATGCACGAGGTGCCGCAAGAGCTGTCAGACCAAAGGTACGGATTGCGGCTGGCGCATGGCGTTTTCGAAGCGTTGCGACGCGATGGAAAAAGGTGATCGCGAAGTGCCCTTCATGTCTTCCTATGCCGCCCGAACCTCGAGTACGGCGCGCTTTTCGATGGCTGATCGAAGACGGACGGGACGCACGCGCGCACAGCGCTTTTGGACGACGATACCTCACGCCTATCGAATGCATGACCAAAGGTAATTTCTAATTTCGTGGGCTGCGTCCGATCTTTGGGTCTGCTGGGCCGGCCGAGCACACGCGGTCGCCTCCACAGCAATTGAAACAGTGGTTGAAGCGTTGTGGCGAGTCACCGTGCCGCGCGTGGGCAGCAAAGGAGCCCCCATGAAATTACCGAGGACTGTTGGCTTGGCTGTTGCCGCCTCCCTGCTCGCCACACTGTGGCAGCGCTAGCGGAGATCAGCGGAGCGGCTCCGAACGACCCGACCGCGAACGCGTGTCAGGCAGACTGAACTCCGCATGAGGCGACCCGCGCTTCCGTCGCACAGAGGGACGCCTCGCACATGGATGATCACGCGATTATGCCGCGATGAAAAGGTGGACTGCAATTCCGATGACCAATGACCAAAGCGACAAAACCTTCCATCCGAACCGTCGAGGCTTTCTCGGCGTTGCCGCCGCCACGGGCGCCGCTTCGCTGGCTCCGGGTGTCCTGATAGGAACCGCGGGGCTCGCGGAAGCATCCGAACCGGCCCCCTCCCAATCCGTGGATGCCTCCGCGAGTACTATTGCTGCCAAGTTGCCGTCGCCAGTGCCCGGTTATCTGTCATTCGGCCCGGACGAAGCCGGTTTCGTCGAGGTAATGGTCAACGTGATGTGCCCTGCGGATGCGCTGACACCCGGCGGCGTCGATTGCGGGCTTGCAGCCTACATCGACCGACAACTGGCAGGAGGTTTCGGTAAGGGCGCGCGCCTCTATATGCGCGGCCCCTGGCGGGAGGGTAAGCCTGAACTGGGCTATCAATTGCCGCTCACACCCGAGCAGTTTTTCAAGGCGGGCCTCGCTGCCGCGGATGCGGCCTGCCGGAAACGCAATGGCAAGGCCTTTAGTGAACTAGATGAGGGTGGCGCCGACCGATTTCTCCATGAAATTGCCGACGGCAAGGTGACGGACGAGCGCGTCCAGCTCGCCTCGTGGTTCAACGAACTCGTCTATCCGCTATTTGAACAAGCTTGTTTCGCCGATCCCGTTTACGGCGGCAATGTCGGCAAGGTGTTTTGGAAGGCGATCGGCTATCCAGGTCTCCCCGCGGTTCATTCCCAGGACATGGTCGATTTCCGTGGCAAGCCCTTCCCGGGTGCCGCCGATCCGAAATCCATCGCCGACTTCGCCTAAGGGAAGAAATCATGGCTACACGCTTGAAACATCGCACCGTCGTTTTCGTTGGCGGCGGATTCACGGCGGCGCTGGCTGCTCGCCAGCTGACAGCCAAGGGCGTCGATGTCGTCGTCCTTGAACGGGGAATCGACCGCACCCACACAGCCGCAACAAGCCTGCCATCGCAGCGCGACGAACTGCGCTGGGACGTGCATGGTGATCTCTTTCAGGATTGGTCCGTCCAGACCTACACGCTTCGCCATAATGACGGCGAAACAGCTCTGCCGATACGGCGTCTCCAGGCCTTCAAACCCGGCGAGGGAATGGGCGGTGCGGCCAACCACTGGAACGGGCAGACCTGGCGCTGGAGCGAGTCTGACCCTGTCTTGCGCACCCAACTTGAGAACCGGTATGGAAAGAAAGCCATTCCAGCTGAAATGGCGATCCAGGATTGGGGCGTCACCTATGCAGAGATGGAGTCCTATCACGATCAGTTCGAAAAGCTGTTCGGCATTGCCGGCAAGGCAGGAAATCTGCGTGGCAAGGTGCAGGAAGGCGGGAATCCATTCGAGGCACCGCGGCAGAACGAGTTTCCGCAAAAACCTCTGCCTATCACCGAAGCAGGCGTGATCTTCAGCGAGGCAACCAAAAAGCTAGGCTACAAACCTTTTCCCTTGCCGGCGGCGAATTCGCCGGAGGCCTACACCAACCCCGATGGTATGCAGCTTGGTCAGTGCCAGTTCTGCGGCCATTGCGAGCGCTTCATCTGCGAAGCCAATGCCAAGGCGAGCCCCGAAGTTCTGCTCTATCCGATGCTGAGAAACCGCAAGAGCTTCGAATTGCGTCTGCAAACGCATGTTCTCGATATTCTTTATGATCGTAAGGCAAAACGCGTGACAGGCGTTCGCTACATCGATCGCGTAACCGGCGAGGAGTACGAACAGCCGGCCGACGTCGTCGTGCTTTCCTCTTTCACGATGTCGAATACCAAATTTCTGCTGATGGCGGGGATTGGGACGCCTTACAATCCGAGGACTGGTCACGGGATGGTCGGCAAGAATTTCTGCCACCAGACAATGTCCGGCACGCGTGTCTTCTTCAAGGACCGCTGGATCAACCCGTTCCTGGCGTCCGGTGCGTCACAGACCGTGATCGACGAGTTCAACGGTGACAATTTCGACCACAGCGGTCTTGGCTTCTTTGGAGGCGGCTACATCTACGCCAACGTGACCAATGGACGGCCGATTACCAGCCGGGCCGTCCCGCCCGGGACCCCGAAATGGGGGTCGACCTGGAAGAAGGCCAACGCTGATTGGTACGCCCACAATTTCACCATATCTGCCCATGGCAGCTGGTATCCACATCGCGAGAATTATGTCGATCTCGATCCGACCTATGTCGATGCTTATGGGCAACCGCTTCTGCGCATGACGTTCGACGTTCGCGAGAACGAGCGCAAGATGTCGGTATATCTGTCGAAAAAGATCGACGAGATCGCCAAAGCAACAGGCGCGGACATTGCGCCGCCGACAGCGCCCCGCAAGGGACCCTACGATAGCCAAGTCTATCAGACCACCCACGTCACCGGCGGCACGATCATGGGAAACGATCCCGGCACCAGCGTCGTCTCTCCTCATCTGCAACACTGGGATGCGGAGAACCTGTTTGTCGTCGGTGCATCCGTCTACCCCTTCAATGCGGGCTACAACCCGACAGGCCCGCTAGGGGCACTCGCGCTTCGACTTGGCGACGACCTAAACGATTACGTTGCATGCCCGCGCCACCTCTGATCCCGATCTAATAAAGGACGTTCCCAATGAAAGGAAAGATTGGCGCGTTTATCGCGGTGCTCGTACTTGCGGTAGCGACCGCGAATCCGGGCTACGCACAGGACGCCGAGCACGGAAAAACCATCTTCAAAGCTTGCGCAGCATGCCATGCAACGGATCATGCCAATCGCGTCGGGCCGGGCCTGGAAGGAATCGTCGGCAGGAAGGCGGGTACGGTTCCCGGCTTCCGCTACAGTGACGCGATGAAGAAGTTCGGTATTATCTGGGATGTGAAGATCCTCGATGCGTATCTGGAATCGCCACAGAAGGTGGTTCCTGGAAACAGGATGCCCTATGCAGGGCTGAACGACCCGACGGACCGGACGGACCTCGTTACCTATCTTGCTACGTTGAAGTAGCGGCTAGTTGAGCGAGGCGTCAGCAAGACGCCATCCATTCGGACGTTAAACATCGATACCGCCGACCGAGGTGTCCAGGCGTCCGAATTGCGTGATCCTCTGTCTGACATCCTCACCGCCACACGCGTTACGAGCATGCTGCCTGTGTGCTTCGAGAGCAGCGGCGGTTACGCGATGCGCTTCCCTGCCTAGCGAGGCGTATCGAGAGGCTGTTTCTGTGAGATGCTCTGACGATAGACTGCCTCGACGGAGGAAGGGGTACGGATCGCGATTGGCGCATAGCATCCTTGAAGCTTGCGACGCGATAATGGTGATCGCGAAGTGCCCTTCAAGTCTTGCTACACCGCCCGGCCCGAGTACGGCGCGGCCGTCGATGGCTGACCGCAGACCGACGGGGCGCACGCGCACACCGCGTCTAGGTAACGATATCCCACGCTTATCGAATGCATGTCCAAACGGAATTTCTCATTTCAGCAAAGAGACGCGAAAGCACTCTCGTATCTCAACCTATCCCTTCACCCATAGGAATCATCATGACCAATGGAACCACCATGACAAACGCCGTCATAGATTGTATCCTGAGCCGCAGCGCGACCAAGTACTTCGACGCTGCCGCCAGCTTGAGCGACGACCAAATCCACGAGCTGGTGCGAATTGGCACCACCGCGCCGACATCTTTCCACTTGCAGAACTGGCGCTTCATCGCCGTACGCACGCCTGAAGCCAAGGCTCGGCTACGTCCGATCGCCTGGGATCAGCCCGCGATCACCGAAGCAGCCGTTACCTTCATCGTGTGCGGCCGGTTGGCCGATTCCAGCGTAATACCACAGCGTCTGGCACCGCTGGTGCAAGCGGGCATCATGCCGGCAAAGATGGTGCCGGAATGGGAAATCCCCGCACGCGATCTGTATATGGAGTACCCGCAGCGCCAGCGCGACGAAGCAGTACGCTCCGGCACCTTCGGCGCGGCGGCGATGATCTATGCTGCCCGCTCGCTAGGCCTGGGTTCGACGCCGATGATCGGTTTCGATGCCGAAGCAGTGCACCGCGAGTTCGGACTGGCCGAGGACGAAGTGCCGGTCATGTTGTTGTCCGTTGGGCCGGAGCGTCCGGGAAACTGGGCGCAGAAGCCGCGCCTGCCAGTGGCCGATGTGCTGGAACTCGTATGATTTTTAGTAAAACCAGTAAATTTCGGAGACCACGATGCCAAGAAGTGCGGCTCTAAAGGCGGAACAAGTGCCGGCCGATTCGAAACCGACTCTCGATGCGTTCACCAAGAACATCGGGTTCACCCCAAATATGCTGGCGACCTTCGCGCAGAGCCCGCTCGCGTTCAACGCGTGGGCCGCCCTGCTCGGCTCCTTGAGCAAGGCGCTCGACGTGAAGACGCGTGACAGCATCGGCCTCGCTGTCTCCGAAGTGAATGGCTGCGACTACTGCCTGACGGTTCACAGCTTTACGGCCGAGCATATGGCCAAGCTGCCGGCCGATGAAATCATTCTCGCTCGGAAGGGCCATGCCAGCGACCCGAAGCGGGACGCCGCTGTCCAGTTTGCGCGCAAAGTCATCGAGACCCGCGGCAAGATCAGTGACGCCGATCTGAAAGCCGTTCGCGATGCAGGCTACACGGATGCGAACGTCATGGAGATCGTCGCGCTGGTGGCTACGTATTCCCTGACGAATTTTTTCAATAACGTGTTCGATCCCGAGAAGGACTTTCCCGCCGTCACACGGGCGGGCTCGATCTGAACTCTATGCGGTCGCATGGACCTTCTCCGAGAGTGCTCGGAGGCGTCGTGTGATGCGGGCGTGATGTCAAAGACCAGATGCACCCAGGTACGATTCTCGGGAACGCGTCTGGGCTTTTCGGATGTACCGGCAAGGCTTGGATAATTTAGCACCGCATCAGGATTCCACGACTATGTCCGCGGCCGAGCATGCAAAACCATATGCATCTC
>VAZG01000166.1 GCA_005885285.1 Alphaproteobacteria bacterium
GAGGACGAGAAAATTAACGCGCCCCTCATGCTGAGACGATCGCGGGGAAACTACGCATAATAGCCGACCCGTTGAATTGACGGCCGGTGATCGTCGAGCCGTCCGTCTCCCCTGCAGCATCAGTGCATTATGTATTCAGTCCGGAGCGCCTGCGCCGCCGGCCGCGGTGCCGCGCGTCATTCGCACTTATGGTGCTGATTGGCCGCGACTCAGGTAGGGTATCGATAAGCCATCGAAAATGGGGCGACCGGCACAGCGAGATATTGAGATGCTCTTTTTCTCCCTAATGCCCTGGATCCTTTTTAACATCTTCACGTCGTCTCTGCTGCTGGTGCGCGCCGAAGGTCGCTCGTTCGGTCCGCCTCAGTCGCCTAGCGGTGTGCAGGGCGCGCCTATCCCATGACTTGAACCGCGTCGGCCGCCGCCCTGTGCATGGTGATCGCGGCGCTGGTCATCTGGAACTTGCTCGGCAATGAAAGAGACCACTGATGCGGCCTTACTTGGCTGACTGCAATTGTTCTTGCTTCGCAATGATGATGGCTATCCGCGCGCGGAATGTGGCGATCTCCTTAAGAAGTTGATGACGCTCTGGCCCCTGCGGGAGCTTGCTAGCAGTCTCCAATAGCTTGGCGGCCATTTCCTCTAAGTCGCGCATCTTATCTCCGTTGCCTTTCGCTGCGAAACTCAAGTACCGAGGGCGAAATCGTCAATGTCAGATAGTGTGTGTTGAAGAATAAAAAGCCGCAGGCGTTGCGCACTGCGGCTCGCCGGGTTCGAAAATTGACTGCTTATGAAACCTGCCCAGCCCCGGTTCGCGGAGCTAAGGCCACATATCGACAGACGTAAATCCAAAAGCGCAGTTCCGATGCCGGAACAAAAGTGTTGTTGCTGCGTGGCCACAGATACCGAAATGGCTGACCGCGCTCGTGGCAAGTCGGCTAACAGGGACGCGGGCAATCAAAGAGGCCGCCAAATGAGCTGGCCTCGATTTCAGATTTAGCGGTTTGATGCCAACGCTCAGCTTGTCGAAGTCACACCGGATTTGTTTTTGCCCTCGCACAAGCTCGTCGAGCTGGCCAATGCCGAGGCGGTGCAGGATCGCTGCATTCCGTAATCACCCGGATTGCGCCCGCCACTATGGACAGCTCGGCGCCGGCCCGAAGGTCGAGTCAGTCGCCGCGCTTCGACCTTAGCACCTTGCGCCTCCGCCGGATGTACCGCGCCTTGGCAAGCGGGACCAAATCAGTTGTGACGGGAGCGAGCTTATGCGGGGCGACGAGATCGAACCAAAGACGGGCTGGCATCAGCCACAAATCAATTAGTGCAGGCATAGTGGGTTCCCCTCGGTTTGGAGGCGAGGTGCGCTACTGCGATTGTTAGCTTCCGAGAATGTGCAAGGCCTCCAGAGCATGAGCTACTAGAATACCAATACTCAGAACGATAAAAATTCCTGTCATAACTGTAAGCACGGTCGGTACCTCGCCTGATCCCTCGATGAAGGGGGGCGCGCCATGCACAGTCAAAATGATTCGTCGAGCTTCAGAAGGTTTCCGCCTGCCTGATGAATTTCGGCAACTATCTCAGTCTGCAAACCCGCTTCGGGGCAAGTCGGTCTTCTTGTCCTCGGTAAGTGCGATTTCGTCCCACCAAAGAAGAAGCGCCAGCAAACCGCTCGGTGCCAACGCTACCATGATCCCGAAAATGACAGCCTGAAATGTCGTCATCGGCGCCCCGTGCTTTGCGAATCTAACGTTCGCGTTCCCGCACGCTCGGCGTGCATCGTGGTGCCAATGTGGCGTTGAATGGCTGTCCCATCAATCCACTACCAATTTGGCCCAGGAGCCATAGCGGGATGTCTATAAAATGAGAACCGCAACGCTACTGATCTTGCTAATTCTGCAATGATTGCGAGGATGCGCGTTGAAGATTTCGCGCTTCCCTCGTCTCGCGGATCTTCTCTTTCAGCGGATGCTTAAGATTTCCGCATCGCCTCCGGCGACTGACACGGTCTCACCGGCGCCCTTTCCGAACAGTGCGCGTGCAAGAGGGGAAACGTGCGAGATCGTGCCGCGTGCGGGATCGGCCTCGTCCTCTCCAACGATCCTAAAGGTCTGCTTGCGACCGTCACTGCGGAGGATCGTGACAGCATGACCAAATCGAACGACGGAATTGTCCTCTGGCTCAGGCGCCACCACCGCGGTTGAACGCCGCGCCGTCCAGTACCGGAGGTTCCGGCCGGCGCTGGCAAGTCCTTCCCGGTCGCCAACCAACTGCGCTGCCGCAAAGGCTTCCTGGGCGGCCGTCAACGCCGATTCAATGCGCCGAAGTCCTTCTCTCGTCACCTCGTTGTGGTGCGCAGAGATCGGCCGGTCTGGCAGCTCGTCGATCGCGTCCGCGTCCTTAACGAATGCTCGGCTCATGGTGGGGCAACATAAACCTGTTCAAGGGATTTCCATACAATCTACCCAAGGCTGGTACGACCGGTCGGATTCGGACTATCCTGCCCTGCGCCGTCCGATCGCCCGTTCCGGCTTTGCAGCCTTTTTCGCTGCTGGCTTTTTGCCCTCAATTGGCAACAGCATCTCTTTCTGCGCTGCCGCGGCCTTGCGGGGTTTCTTGCCCTTCGGGGTTTCGCTCGCAATGGACTTCTTTAGCGCGTCCATCAGATTGACCACGTTGTCTGCTTTGGGCCGGGGCTTCGCGCTAATGGGTTGGCCGTTGCGCTTCGCGTTGATGAGCTCGACTAAAGCCTCTTCGTAGTGGTCTTCAAACTTCTCGGGCTCGAAGTCGGCGGCCTTCTGATTGACGATGTGCTTGGCGAGGTCGAGCATATCTTTCGTAACTTTCACGTCCTGAATCTCGTCGAAGTACTCTTTCTCGTCCCGCACTTCGTAGGGGTATCAAAGCAGCGTGCCCATTAAACCCTTGTCCAATGGCTCGAGGGCGATGATGTGCTCGCGGCTCGTCAGAACCACGGTCCCGATAGCGACCATATCCATGCTGCGAATGGTTTCCCGGATGACCGCGAAGGCATCATGGCCGACTTTCCCATCAGGGCGCAGGTAATACGGCCGGATGAGGTATCGGGGATCGATATCCTGATTGGGTACAAACTCGTTGATGTCGATTGTGCCGGTGGATTCCAGGGCGATGTTGTCAAGCTCTTCTTTCGACACCTCTATGTACGTGTCGGTATCAACCTTGAAGCCCTTCGTGATCTCGTCGTTGGAAACTTCCTCGCCCGTGTTCGCATCGACCTTCACGTACTTGATACGGTGGCCGGTCTTTTTGTTGATCTGATTGAAGCTGATCTTTTCGGAATCGAAAGTGGCCGGATACAAAGCTACCGGACAAGTAACGCATTACATCGCGCAAGCGAACCGGGAGAAGCTCGGCATGAGTGGCATGGAGAAGATCGTGGTGTTCGATCAGAGCCAGTCACTCGACGACTTTTTGCAGCTGCCGGAGGCGAACGGCAAGCGAACGCAAAGCGGGAACGGAGTGGTAACATTCCCGGGTAACATCACGAAAAAAGTGTAGGGATTTCAACGCCAAACGTGGGGTTTATGGTGCGCTCGGAGGGCGGTCGCATTTGTTGCCATGTCAATGGGTTGCCAATATCCTTCAAGTCATAAGGTGCGTTTCGGGCTTAAAACTACCTTTCAGAAAAAGCCGCCCAGAGGATAGCCGGTTCTACGACGCGGCTGGTCGCGGTCGATGTCCCCTAATCATTGGCAAATCCGCCTCCCCGCACGCGAGCGTGTCGGGGAGGTTCTTTAGTTGCCTGCCGCGCAGCGGGGCGCGCGATGGCTGCTGCTTGCGAGGCTCGCGAGGACGCACCGAACTGACGACTAGTTGCCGCCCGTGTAGGTGATCGTCCAGATCACACCAGACTTCCCTACAGTGTAGAAAGGCGTCGGCATCTGGAAGTTGGTGTAGACCTCGCCGTAGTCCACCACATACATCGTCTTGCCGTCGTTGCTGAAGACCACCCTGTTCGGGCGCTCCAGTCCACCGCGGTTCTCAGGCTTCTGGTAGGCGTTCGGCCCGGGATCGATGTTCTGTGCAAATTTCGACCATTTGACGCCCATCGGCTCGAGAAACTCAATCCGCAACACCAATGGCCAAGTCGGGATCAGGCTCTCCGGGCCGGTGTCTAGGATCCCGTAGACCGCCCCGAACAGATTGTTGTTGGCGCCAAAGTTCGACGCACTCCAGGCAATCCCATCGATCGGATTGTTGCTATCCCATTCCAGCACCGGGTTGATGTAGCCGTTGGGATTCGGATTGGCGACGATGAGCGGCACGCCGCGGTAACCGTCGATGTGGCGCTGGAAATGGTAGGGACCGGGGGCTTTGATGAACGGCTTGTCCCCGATGTAGAGCTGCGGGTAAGGGCGGTCGACCGCGTTGCCGAGGTAGGGAATCAGAGAGAAGCGCTTGTTGGAGACGAAGTTCATCCCCTCCTTGTCGGGGAACCCCCCATCCTGACCCTTTTCCGTCACGATCCAGAGTTTCTCCGCACCATTGGCGATGCGGCGATGGCCGACGTCGTTGGCGCCATTGTCGGAAACCGCGAGCGCGTTCTCCCACTTGGTTCCTTTGGGCCCGAAGGCGACGCCGGACTGGTTCCGGAAGCCCATGGCGTAGACTTCCATCTTTTCATGCGGATAGATGCCGTCGGCATCCTTGTCGCCGAGCTTCACCCGCATGACCGAGCCGCCGCAAGGCACCTGCGCCTTGACGACCTGGCCGGGCTTTGCTGGTACGCCGACCGGCATGAGCGCACCGGTCAGCCGGCCGTCCGACGAGCGGACGTTGAGGCCGGTGTGAACGATGTCGCGGCAGACCGGATCGTGCGGGGTGGTCCCGAGGCCATCCTTGTGCTTGACCCAGAATGGATCATTCGGGATATCGGTCCAGCCATGATTGTCGGGGTCGGCAAAGCCGCTGTTGCTCGGAAAGCCGAGCGCAAAATACAGATAGCCGTCCTTGCAGGTAATGCCGCCATTGCGGTGGTCGCCGATCGGCAGATCCTTGACGATGAGCTTGAGTTCGCCGCTGACGCCTTTCATTTCCCAGATCTTCTCGCCGTATTCCGGGATGTACATCGTGTCGTTCTCGGCGCAGTAGCCGATCTCGTTCATGACAGTCTTGAAGATGTCGCGACCGACTTCCTTGATCAGGGTTCCTCTCTTGTCGAAAATCTTGACGTGCGGCGGATCGAGCGTGTCGATCGTGTTGAACGTCTGGCCGGAAATGGCGACCCACAGATTATCGTC
The DNA here is from genome assembly GCA_005885285.1 of Alphaproteobacteria bacterium. Taxonomy (GTDB): domain Bacteria; phylum Pseudomonadota; class Alphaproteobacteria; order Rhizobiales; family Xanthobacteraceae; genus Bradyrhizobium. Next base: position 5,283 of record VAZG01000166.1, read on the forward strand.
CTTGTCGACGGCAGCCGAGGACGGCGTGTCGAGCCCCGCCTTGAATACGCCTACCTTGTAACCTGGAGGCACCACTACCTTGTCGGGATTAGGGGTGACGGGCATGCGCTTCACCCAATCGCCCGCCTGGGCACTGCCCGGCTTGGCTTCCATATCGGCCTTTGCTCCGACGGCTGGCAGAACCGCGACAAATGCAGCCAGCATCGTCCACGTCAGCATCCTCATGCGTTCCTCCTTGCGTTCGGTTTGTTTCCCGGTGATCCGGGTTTTATTGGAGTGAATGATTCACTCGGCAACAAAAGTTCGAATGAATGCGATAACGTCGGCGATGTCCTGTTCTGTCAGCGTTGTCTTCCAGGACGGCATGTAGGCGCTCTTGCCGACGGCGAGGCCTCCTTCGGTTATCACCGCGGCCAAATATCCGTCGGGCATGGTCTCGATGTAGCCTTTGCGGGCAAGTGGCCCGACATGTGGCATGAAGCCCTTGCCGCCACCCCTGCCGTCGGGGCCGTGACAGCCCTGGCAATATCGCAAGAAGATCGTTTCGCCGTGCCGCGCATCACCGGCCGCAATCGCCGCTGATAGCGTGACCGGCGACAGCGACGACGCAACAACTACCAGGCAGCCAAACAGCGCCGCCCGCGCGCCATTCCTCCCCATTTGCACGTGCTCGTCTTTTTTGTTTGTTCTGACGCTCGTTTGTTTGTTCTGACGCTCGTTCCCGCTGCCGTTGCGGCCTACGGTCATCCGTGCCCGTAACGACGTCAGGCCGTCCTTGCATCCTCACCTTGTTACTTCAGTCTAACTGCAGGTCCACCTGCAAAGCCAGTAAATTTGTCGATTTTGCTGGCCGGAGCAGATGTAGTCGTTACACGAGTAGGTTAGTGGTCGTATGAGAGACGCACCGCCAAGCTTCAGGTAATGAACAAATCGTCCGCTGGACGGCCGGGCTGCTCGATGCGCGGCATCTGCCCGCCGCGCAGGACCGAATTGCCCTCGTACAACGTCCTCTGGTCGATTGCTGCGGGCGCAAGCCAATGCTGTTCGTCCATCTCGCCGTTCAATCCATAGACGGCCAGCGCGTTGGCGTAGACCACCTGATGAATGGCATCCGAACTTATGCCACGCTGCGCCATCAGCCGCGCCGTCTTGGCGACGGCCAGTGGATCCGACACACCCCAGTCGCATGCAGAATCGACGATGATCCTCTCGGGGCCGAAGTTTTCGACGACCGTCGCCATGCGATCGCTTCCCATCTTGGTCTGAGGATAGATCGAAAAGGCGCACCAGTAGCCGCGATCGAGCACCTCGCGAACCGTCTCTTCGTTGTTATGGTCGATCACACAGCGTGTGGGGTCGAATTCGTGCTCTTTCAGCACGTCCATGGTGCGCAATGTTCCTGCCCGCTTGTCGCGGTGCGGTGTGTGAATCATGATTGGCAGATCGAACTCCTTCGCCAGCTCGATCTGTCTCCTTAGCGCTTTGTCTTCCTGGGGCGTCTGTTCATCGTAGCCCAGCTCGCCCATGGCAACGACGCCTTCCTTGACAAGAAAGCGCGGCAACATCTCCATGACCGCTTCAGCCAGATGCTCGTTATTGGCTTCTTTCGGATTCAGGCCGATCGTACAGTAATGGCGGATGCCGAACTGACCGGCGCGGAATCGCTCAAAGCCGGAGATCATGGCGAAGTAGTCAGCGTAGCTTCCGACATTGGTGCGGGGCTGCCCAAGCCAGAATGCCGGCTCAATGACTGCGACAATGCCGGCCTTGGCCATCGCTTCGTAGTCGTCCGTCGTGCGCGATATCATGTGGGCGTGAGGATCGATGATAATGCCCGCATGCGGATTTCTGGACGCACCGTTCAACCCGTCGTGCGGTTGATCTTTCCTAACGGACGCGAGGCTCTGCACGTCTGCGAGCAGACGCGCGAGCGTCTCGGCGGTCAACGGGCCATTGCAACAGGGACAAACGACCGTCTTGTCTGTCAGCAGTTCTTGAAGAGAACCTGCGTCGCAGGTGAACGTCCCAAACGGAGGTGATCCAGTCATTTGTCCAGAGTCCTCACATAGGCGATAATCCGGAGCACTTCATCTTTGCTTCGCGCCGCGTGGAACAATTGCGTCGCACCACTGGCTCCATCAATAAATATTAGCAGACATCCCCGGGTCCGTCAGCAGCCAAAGCTGAAACGGGAATAGTCCAAGACGGGATTGGGAAAATGCCCAAGATTGAAAGGACACGACCGAAACGAAATGCTCGCGCTAGCCTCTCGTGGGTGCCGCAGCCCGGCTTGCCTACGCTGACATCTTTCGATCGGCGCAGCCTATCGCCAGGAATGTCGCCACGATCAACAGAAGGGCTCCGTTAACCGCATGCAGACCGATCCCGGTGGTCAATCGCCCCTCCAGCGCACGATGTGCCAAGACATACTGCAATGCAACCTGAACCATTGGGATGGTTGCAAACGCAGTGCGCCGACAACGCGGCCGACCGCCAAGGAAGGCGAGGATCGGAAGTGGCACGACAAGCCACTGAAATATTCCAATCCATGCGCTGTGATAAGTCCACCATTCGGGATTCGTCACCGCGGCCATCCCCGCAATGAAGAATTGGATCAAAACAGCAAGGGAAAAAAGCGCTGACAGGATTCTCAGAGCGAGACGCGGCAATGTCGTGCTCATGCAAGCGACGTCCAGTCGATCTTCTCCGTTACCAGATGAGATTGGAGATCCGTAAGCTGACCTCTCAAACCTTGTTGGCTGAAAGCAGCATCGACGCGCTGTGACGCCAGATGCTGCAAGGCCAGCGCCACCGAGAGACGTTCCCGCTCTCCACCCGTTTCGAACGCACGGACTAACGCGCCAGTCCCTTCGGCGTCCGCGTGGGGCGCGACGCAGCGCCAGACTTCACCGCTCACAGGCCGCCCGGCGTCCCATCTCTCCTGCGCAAGATCGACCAGCATCCGCGCCAACCGAGGATTGCCACGCTCGTCGTGTTGCTGGATCGGCCAAAGACGTGAGCCAATGAAGAACGCCTTTACGACCATCTGATTCCAGGCATCTTCGCTGAAGAATTCGACGGGATATGGATTGCGATGGGCGACCGCCTCGAAGACCGGCTTCATGCCTGATCGCACCGCCTCCCGCGCTCTCGGCTCAAGCCGTTCGGCGGCCGGATAGACCGGCAGTCCCCGGCAAAGCGCGATCAATTCGTTGATTTCGGCCGTGCTGCAGAACGCGTCGAAATGTAGGGCGAATGCGGCGTCATCTCCGGCGTAGCTTGCTACCATCAACGCACTGCGTGCTAGTTGATCGATGGTCCAGTCGCTCGGATCAAGTCCCCTCCGTAATGCCCTCGCCTGCGCCCTGTCATTCGGTGTCAGCGACAGATCAGCCTTGCCTACACGGCGCGGCGCAATACCGATAGCTGCAGCGAGCGCATTGCCGTCGGACGCGCCCCTGACGCTCTCGATGGCGCGGCGAAACCAGGACGTTGCATTGTCGCTAACCGCGCGCGCAATCCACTCATCGGCCAAGGCGAGAAAGCCGTCGCAAACCGTTGCTGCGACGTCGCCCCTCCCATTGTGACCAGAAAGGCCTGTCAAGCTGACACCTCACGTTCCGGGAATCGCCGCTTGGAAGAGCCGCGTCAGAAGGTAACCGCTGGCGCAGGCGCAAGTAAGAACGATCCCGCCTCCATGCAGCGCCACAGCCAGGGCATCGACCAGACAGATGGCGGCAATCAGTATCGAAACCGCGCGTGGCACCGCATCCGCCGTGGCGCGTCGTGCGAGCAGCCGTACGGCAGCGATATCCGCCAGGCACAACAACAGGGATTGCTTTGCGGCGTAGGTCAGTCCAATAACATGTGCAGCAAGCGCGGTCGCGCCGATGATCAGGGCCGGGAGAACGTTACCGCTTACCGCCGCGCCAGTGCCCAGATACACCAACGCCCTACACAGGCCCATGATGACCGGAGCAAAGCGGTTGCCCTTGTGCCAGGCGTCGTACAACACGATGGCGACAGCCAGCGCCAAAGCCCAGATCGTAGCAAAAGGACCGAACGGCGCCAGCAACGCAACGGCTGCCGCAAGCAGCGCGAATCCGATGGCCGATACCGTGGCTGCACCAATGTCACCGGCGTGAATCGGGCGGCCTGGACGCTCCCTGGCATCGATCTCCCTGTCGAAGAAATCGTTGAGATACATGCCGCCCACGTAGAATGCCGTCATGGCAAGTCCGACGGTCGCGATGTCGGCAACAGTCGCGGCAGTATTTGCGATCGTTGCCCCGGCAATGACATTGGTCCATACAGTCGGCAGGTTGGACACCCGACCGAGCCTCAACAGGGTCTGCGCGCCGGGTGCTCGCACGACGGCGGTATTCATCCCACGAGTTCCTGCCGGCAGAATTCGATCTCGCGCGCGATGTCCGCCGACTTCGAACCGGTGCGAACGTTGCTGGGCAGAACGTCCCAAGTATACGTTTCGACTTCCAGGTGGGATGAGCGAGTTCGCTGGCGCAGCGCCGCTAGCGTCGCGACGAGATCGCTACGCGTGGAACTGATTTCGCCGAGATCGGCGAGGAACACAGGTACGTGGCAATGGATTCGCCACTCCCCGTCGGCTCGGCCTTGTCCGAACGCAGTGACTGCGTCCGGCAGATCAACATGACGAGACAGGCTGTCGCCGCGTCGGACGATCGATTGATGCAGATAGACGCCGTCATTGTATTGCATGACAGCGTTGATCAGGCCCTTTGTCATCGCCGGAATACGCATGGCTGCTGAAAGCTGAATTTTCGGGATCGCGATTCCCGCAGCGAGCAAGCGATCCAACGCGGCGACAATATCCTCATATTCAACCGAACCGTGGCAGACATCATAACAAACGCCCAGATGACGGCGCAGCAGAACCTCGGCTTCCCTGCGGTCAACACCGGTGATGCCGCCAAGCATATCAAGCGTCTCTGGTTTCAAAAGCGTGCCTTCGAAGAAGGCGATGCTCTCATCTGTTGTTTCGAGAAAACAGCAGGGCTCGGGCTCGAGGGCGAGTGCAATGTGTTTGCCAGCGCGCCGCTTCAGGTCCACGAGATCAGCAACCGCCAAGATGAGATTGCGTGCCATCGCCGCGACGGCGTCGCTCGACCGGCCGTTCGGTTTGAAAGCGCCCGGGACCGTCGAAATACTGCCTTCCATCCCGTCGGGAAGGATTCCAGCAAGGACCGCAGCACTGTTAGCCGTGAACGCAACACGCTCACGGTCGCGCCAATCAGGCAGATAGACATCTTCCTTCACCCGGACGCCGTGAAACGGCCCGAAGGGAAAAGCATTAATGGTGAAAACATAGGCGCCGAGCGCCGACAGTTGATCGCGGAACGAATCCAACGCCTGCGGCTGCCTTGCCACAGCGGCAGCTTCGCCGGAAAGCCGCAGTCCGATACCCATCGGCTGGCTCTGGGCAACCGTCGACTTGATGGCCGGAACATGTTCATCAAGACTTGTCCGAATATCCTGCCAGCTTTGGCCGGCATGAATGTTTGTGCAATACGTCAGGTGAACGTCGCCCGAAAGCTGGTTGAGTTTCATCCGCGGTCACGCCCGTTGTTCAAGCCAGTCAATGCAATTCCTGACAATTCTCTCGTCCATCTCATGCACTTCCACGCCACGGCCGACTTCTGCGAGCAGCGTAATGGTCAACTCACCACCAAGATGCTCCTGGAAGTCCGCTAGCCCTTTCAGTACCACCGGCGACCCCCGCGAGTCGCACTGCCGCAGCTTGTCATGCCACAAGTCGAAACCAAGCCGTTGAAGAAGATCTACGACACGATTGTCTTCGCCCGCGGCAAGACGGCCGGATAAAACCGAATAGCGCGTGTCGAGCGCAATGCCGATTGCCACGGCCTCGCCGTGATTGAGTTGATTTTTTGTCAACTGTTCGAGCTTGTGCGCGGACCAATGACCGAAATCCAGCGGACGCGCCGACCCGATTTCGAACGGGTCGCCGCCAAGACTGATTTGGCGCATGTGCAGCTCGGCGCTGCCCTTTATAAGATGATCAAGATGCGGTCTGGAAAAGCGCGCAAGCGCGTCCGAATGGGCTTCAAGCCACTCGAAAAACTTGCCGTCGCGTATCAAGGCGACCTTCACGGCTTCAGCCATGCCTGCTCGCTTTTCGCGCGGCGGCAGCACGTCGACGAAGGCGCTGTCATTGATGATCGCCCAGGGCGGCGCAAAGGTGCCGATCAAGTTCTTGAGACCGAACAGATTGACGGCGTTCTTGACGCCGACGCCGCTGTCATCTTGTGCCAGTACCGTAGTCGGAAAACGAATGTGGCGGACGCCACGATGAAAGACCGTCGACGCATAACCGACCGCATCAAGGACAGCGCCGCCGCCGACCGCAATTACAAAGGAGTGCCGATCGATCGCGCGTTGCGAAAGGATTTCAAGCAGGTTGGGAATGGTTTTCGGATCGTTCTTGCAGATTTCGCCTCCCCAGACCGGTACAAGTCCGACCAGGTCGATGCTTCCGGTGTGCGCAGCAGCGTAGTTTTCGATCTGCGAAGCAAGATCCGGAAGCGATGCCGAGACACCTTCGTCAACGCAAATCAGACATTTGTGCCGCTTGCGCGGTTCTCGCCGGGACAGCGCATCAACCAGGCAACGATTTCCAAGCGCAAACGCATCGCGGGTAAAGACCACCGGATACTCATAGGTGACGCCGAACGACTGCAGTCGAACGTCTTCGGCGCTTTGCGAGGGCGTATCGAGCATGGCATCCTCCCACGCGGCGCCCTTGCTCTTGTGGTTTAGACGGCGCCAGCGAACAGTGACGAAGCGATCTGCGGATCGCTTGAAAAACCGCCTCTCACTTTCCATTTTATTGGACAGCGTGCCACTGTGCTTGGCAGTTTGGCAAGCTGTTTCGCTCGGTCCCGCTGCAATGCGACCGAAGCGACGGAACTGTCGCAACTCAGCAGGCGGAGGCAGGCGTTGAAGGCGGTGTTGGCGATGATCGTGGTCGGATTGACGCCACGGCACCTGGGACCATTGACGCCAAGACTTTCAGCGCTTGCCCGCGAAGGCGGTATGGCCGCGCTCGATACCGTCACTCCCGCCGTCACCTGCAGCGTGCAGGCAAGTTTCATGACGGGGCTCTCCCCGCGAGATCACGGGATCGTGGCCAACGGCTGGTTGTTTCGCGATCAGATGGAAATCTTTCTGTGGCGCCAATCCAATCGGCTCGTCGGTGGCGAGAAGATTTGGGAGGCCGGCAAGAAGCGTGATCCCGCTTTCACCTGCGCCAACATGTTCTGGTGGTACAACATGGCATCGAGCCATGATTTCGGTGCCACCCCGCGCCCTATCTACAAGGCGGATGGTCGCAAACTGCCCGATTGCTACACCGTACCAGGTCAACTACGGGATCAACTGACGGAACGGTTCGGAGCATTCCCCCTGTTTCAGTTTTGGGGACCAGGGACTTCGATCGTCTCCACGCGCTGGATCGCCGACGCGAGCAAGTTCGTGATGGCCGAGGCCAACCCAACCCTGACCCTCGCCTATCTTCCGCATCTCGACTACGATCTACAGCGCTTCGGCCCCGATGAAACTCATCCGAAGGTCCGGCAATCGCTGACCGAAATTGACACCGTCGTGGGCGACCTCGTCGACGCTGCACGTGCCAGCGGGCGCTCAGTGATCATTCTGTCGGAATACGGGATCACCCCCGTCAATCGGCCCATACACATCAACAGGGCGCTTCGCGATGCCGGCCTGTTGTCCGTGCGAGAAGAGGACGGCGGCGAGTTGCTCGATCCCATCTCTTCCAAAGCCTTTGCCGTAGCCGACCACCAGATCGCGCATATCTATCTGTCCGACGTGGGACTGCAAGCGAAGGTGAAAGAGCTCTTGAAGGGACTGGATGGCGTAGAACGGGTTTACGACGCAACGGACAAATGCCTTATCCATCTCGATCATCGACGATCCGGTGAACTCGTCGCGATCGCCGACTCTCGGTCGTGGTTCACTTACTACTATTGGAACGATAATGACCGTGCGCCGGACTTTGCCCGCACGGTCGAAATTCACCGCAAGCCCGGATACGATCCAGTCGAGCTTTTCGTCGATCCCGGCATCTCGTCACCGAAGCTCGCAATCGGCAAGCGTCTGTTCATGCGCAAGCTGGGATTCCGTACCCTGATGGACGTCATACCGCTCGACGCGTCGCTGGTACGGGGATCGCATGGCCGCCTCACCGACAAAACCGGGGACGGCCCACTCGTGATTTCGAGTGAGCCGCTCGGTAGAACGAAATTGGCGGCGACCGACGTCAAGCCGCTCTTACTCGACCTGATCTTCCGATAATAGCCGGACGGCTAGAATTCGGGGTCGGGAGCGGCGCCGCCGGCTTCCTGACGCCAAATCCTACCCAATCTTTTCCGCGAAGCCAAGGTGATCCGGAAGTTCGGAGAAGTACCGGATGATCCGAGCAAGCGCGCCGCGAATCTCGAAAGGTAGCAGCGGCGCTGCAGGCCCAAGTCGAATTCCTACATATCCGAGGCTTCAATAGCGAACCCACGTTAGCCTCCAGAGATCGTTTTTGCACGGCCAAGACCCTTCTCGGACATCAGCGACCTCCAGAGTTCCTTCTATCTAGCCACGATGTCTTCGAAGTGACCAGATTAGGTCGCCACAATTGCCCGCGTTCTAATCGTTGAGGTGGGCATACCTTGTCTGCCGAGCGCCAAAGGGAGTGAAATCAGATGCTCATGTGTCGAACTCTTTGGGTATCGATTGCAGCAGCAACGGTTCTTGTTGGTGTGCTGCTTTCCGCGCCAGCCTTCGCGCAGGCGCATATCCGCGGCACGCTGACCGCCGCGAAGGACGGAACGATCAGCGTCCAGACCGCCAAGGGCGGAACGGAATCCATCAAACTCGCCAACGATGCAAGCCTTTTCCTGGTGACCACGGTCGACATGAGCGCCATCCAGGCGGGCAAGTTCGTCGGCATTACGTCTATCGAGCAGGACGGCAAGCGCGTCGCACGCGAAGTTCATGTGTTTGATGAATCGCTGCGCGGTCTGGCCGAGGGGCACTATCCCTGGGATCTTGAATCCAAGCCAAACATGATGACCAACGCCAATATCGCCAAGATCGAAGAGGTCGGAACGGATCGTGTGGTCAGGCTGAATTACGCCCGCGGTGAACAGACAATCACCATCCCGATGAGCGCGACGGTCGTCGCCTTTGACAAGGCGCCGGCCGATCAACTGGCCGTTGGGCGCAAGGTCTTCGTCGTTATGAAGAAGGATGGCTCGGAAGCTGCCGCGGTCGTGATCGGCGCTGAGGGCGTGAAGCCGCCGATGTGACGACGCGACGGATCTCGGCGAGCGATCGGCCCAGGGCCGATGAAAGAGGCCGCCTACTGAGGCGGACCGCCTACTGAGGCGGCCTTACTCCGCCTCATCGATGCTAACAGCCCCGGCAAATCCCGCTAAATTTGCTCACCTGTGGCCGGCTCCGGCGGCGGAACTGCGGCCTTCTCGAGTCAGCGTGATCTGCGCCGATGATGCGCTGTGACGCGCCCGCGTAGGGCGTTACCAGCCGTGACGGTGATGAAACGGTTGGTGTGGAGGAGACGACCGGCGTCGGAGGATTTCTACCAAGCGGCGGGACCCTCGACGCATTGCCGATGCCGCTGGGGTCGCTGAGCACGCTGGGATTGGCAGGGCCGAACGGCACGCCGCTAATCGGCGAATTGCCCGCCCCTGCCGATCCCGCTGGCGGCGTGAGCTGCGCGTATGCGCTCCCCGGCGCAACCAAGCTGCCGAGCAGCAGGACGAGAACAAGCGCCGAATTGCGGAACATCGATTTCTCTGGAGCTGCAAGTCCAACCAGTATGTGGGGGCCCGCACGCGGGGATCAATGCGCAGTCCGGCCGAAGAGCGGGCGGGCGAGCCAGATTATCCATTAGATGTCGAAGCTTGGCTGCCGAGCCATTGCACCGGCCGCCACGCTCATCCCTGCCCTCACACGAGCTGGACAGTGATCCCGTCCGGCTCTGGGGCGCGTGCTCTGCAGATGTGGTGATGTCCGCTTATCCCCGGCAACAGACATCGGA
>VAZG01000167.1 GCA_005885285.1 Alphaproteobacteria bacterium
GAATTCGTCGCCGGGGAGAGCGCGCTATAAGCCGTTAAAACCATTGCGCAGGGAAGGCCGGTGTTTCGGCGAACCTGTGGTGACTACGCTCGTGTGCTTTCTGTTTGTTGCACGCGAGGCTGCGGGTGCCGCTGAGCACCCGGCTTTCCCTGCGCCCTCTACTTTTTCTGGGCGGAAGTTTTGTGCATGACTCGGGCGAAATCGCGCCGCGGGAGCGCTGGGTTGTGTCTTGAAAGTAGAGCGAGTCATTCCGGGGCGATGCGAAGCACCGAACTATGGTGCGCAATTGCGCACCTGAGAATCTCGAGATTCCGGGTCTGGTGCTAACGCACCATCCCGGAATGACAGCGCACGCTCACTCAAACGCCGCCTGCACCTTCCCCAATCCCTCCAGCTCCATCGTCACATGGTCGCCCGCGTTGAGCCACACCGTCTTGACCAGGCTGCCGGTGAGCACGATCTGGCCGGCGTGCAGACCTTTGCCTTCGGCCGCCAGATGATTGGCGAGCCAGGCGAGCGCGTTGTGGGGATGACCGAGCACGTCGGCGCCGGTGCCGCGCCCGGCCTCGCTGCCGTTGATCAATGCGCGCCCGGCGAGCTTGAACAGGTCCGGCGCACGCAACCGCGCCACTGGTTTGCCGAGCACGCAGCCGGCGGCAAAGAAATCGTCGGCGATCAGCGTCGGCGCGCCGATCGTCTCCCATTTGACGTAGCGGTCATCGACGATCTCGATCGCGGCATGATAGGCCTCGATCGCCTCCGCCACCCACTCGGCCGTGAATGGCTCCTCGGAAGGCGCAAGGTCGCGCGCGAGCCGCACCGCGATCTCGCACTCGACGCCAACGCGGACGTAATCGCCGCACCGAAGCGACACGCCACTGTCGTGAACGCCTCGCTCGAAAACGCCGCCGCCGCAGGGGTGCGGAATCTCGAGATAGCGCTGCATCACCGGGCTGGTGCAGCCGATCTTGTAGCCGACCAGGCTGCCCAGATTCGGCAGCAGCAGATCGTGGACGGCGCGCTGGATCAGGTAACCCTCGGCCTCGTCGTTCGGCGCGATTTCGTCCGCGAGGGCTGCAAGCGCGTTGCGGTTGCGGCGGGCGGTGGCGATGGCCTGAGCGGCGGCGAGGATGTTGTCCATGCGCGGGAGGTTATCACCATCCCGGGCCGGCCATCATATCCGAATCGGCGCTGCCGTGCGGGATCGGCTCAGCTTCCACTGCCCGGTTTCGCCCGAACGAATTGTTTTCAAAGGAAAAACCGGGCTTGGCTAAAGCAAAGCATCAGGCCGGTGCGACTCCCGCCGCCTCCCCCGCGCGGGACACGAGGCCGTCATTCCGGGGCATGCGAAGCATGAACCCGGAATCTCGAGATTCCGGGTTCGCTTCGCGCCCCGGAATGACGCAGACCCTACTCGTCACGATAGACCTTTTCGCGCTTTTCGTGGCGCTCCTGCGCCTCGACCGAGAGGGTTGCGATCGGGCGGGCTTCAAGCCGCTTCAGCGAGATCGGCTCGCCGGTCTCCTCGCAGTAGCCGTACGTGTTGTCCTCGATGCGCTGCAGGGCTGCGTCGATCTTGGAGATCAACTTGCGCTGGCGGTCGCGGGCGCGCAGTTCGATGGCACGGTCGGTCTCCGACGAGGCGCGGTCGGCGAGATCGGGATGATTGACGTTCTCTTCCTGCAGCGTTTGCAGCGTGATTCTCGATTCCCTCAGGATCTCGTCCTTCCAGGCCAAAAGCTTGGCGCGAAAATAGTCGCGCTGGCGATCGTTCATGAAAGGCTCTTTTTCGGAGGGTCGATAATTCTTCAACTTTTCCAAGGCCAGCCCATCTTCATATGCAAGGCGAACGAAAGGTTCCGCTCGCGCGCGCCTTATATAGCGGCATCCCGTGACAAACAATATCGATGGGTAGTGGTCCCTGGGGAAAGCAGCTCCATCCCCAAGGCCCTGCGCGGGCAAAGCTATCCGGACCCGGGCTTAGGCGGAACGCGACGCCGTCCCTCGGACGGCCATGCCGGCTCTACCCCGTCAATAGCCAACCGTAAAACGCTGGCGGATATGGGCGGGCTGCTCGATTTCGTCGGCGAGGGCGACTGCGAAATCCTCAAAGGAAATCCAGCTTTTCCCGCCCTCCCCGGTCAAGAGCTGGTCGGTCCCCAGCCGGAACTTGCCCGTCCGTTCGCCCGCCACAAACAGCGCCGACGGCGACAGGAAGGTCCAGTTCAGCGCGTTTTCCCTGGCGAGGAGGTCGAGAAAGGCAGCGCCCTTTTCGGCTTCAGCCTTGTATTGCACAGGAAAACCCGGCGTCGTGACGAGGCGGACGCCGGGCGCCACTTCCAGGCTGCCGGCGCCACCGACCACGAGGTAGCGGCCGACCTTCGAATCGCGCGCAGCGGCGATCAGTTTCACCGGGTCACTGTCGAGGAAATGGACCGACGAGATCGCGATGTCGTGGCCGGAGAAGAGCCGCGTCAGGGAGGGCTGATCGTCAACGTCGCCGCGCGTCGCGGTGACGTTGGGCAGCTTGGCGATCTTGTCAGGCCTCCGGGCGATAGCGGTGATGGCGTGGCCGCGGCGGGCAAGCTCGGCAACGATGCGCGAACCGGTGTTTCCGGACGCGCCGACGACGGCGATTTTCATGGGGCTTCCTCAGGGTTGGTATCCAATAGTGACTAGATAACGTAAAGTATGTAGATGTTAAGAGAGCACTTCGAGCTCACCTGATTACGCCGGAGTAACCCCATGAAAGCCGCCAATGCCTATTCGGCCGATTGCCCAACACGCCAGATTCTCGATCGCGTCGGCGACAAATGGGCGGTGCTGATCCTGCTGTTGGTGCGGGACAAGCCGATACGCTTCAATGCATTACGCCGGGCCATTGAAGGAATCTCGCAGAAGATGCTGTCACAGGTGCTCAAATCCCTCGAGCGCGACGGACTGATCCGCCGCCGCGCCATCGCGACCGTCCCGGTGACGGTGGAATATTCGATCACGCCGTTGGGGACGACCCTGGCCGGCGCGGTCGATCCCCTGCGCGATTGGGCGGAGCGCAACTTGAAGGAAGTGCTGGCCGCGCAACGCCGCTACGACGCCCAGCGCAAGGCGCTTGCCGCGTGAGAGCTCGTGGCTTCATCCTTCGAGACGGCGCAAGGGCGCCTCCTCAGGATGAGGTCTTAGACCCTCATGGTGAGGAGCGTGGCAACGCCGCGCGTCTCGAACCACGAGGCCCGGAATGCGCTAGAACTGCCCGGCCTTGGCGAGCTCGACTTCTACCCGCAGCTCGATCTCCGACAGCACCGCGTCGAGGCCGGGGTCGCCGGAGGAGGATTTGAGATTGGCCGCGGCGTCGCGCAGCCGGCCGACGGTGGAGGCATCGAAGTTGCCGGACAACAGGCCGAGCTTGAGATCGTCCAGCACGTCGAGCGCGCCCTTGCCGCGCTGTACCGAACGCTTGCGCCGTTCGGCCGGATCCTCCTCGATGCCCTGCAGGGCGAGCAGTGCGTCGATATTGGCCGCGGCTTTGGGAGCGAGCGTTGCGCGGGTGTCTTGCGTCGAAGCCACATCGTCCGGAAGCGAAAAGCCGGTCGAGCTGGTTCGCCTGGTGTTGCCGGCGGGCGATCCGATCGTGGTGCCGTTCGGTCCGTAGATGCGCATGGTCGTGATCTCGCCGGTCGCGTTGCGCGCAAGCTTCGCCTTGCCATGGTTAACGCTGGGTAAACGACCCGGCAAAATCTGCCGCCCAGCGGCAGTTTCGCCGTCGCAGCGTTAGGAGCCCGTCACCGCACCTACGAGGCTTTTATAGAAAAATCAACCGGTTATCCGCATCGCGCGGCGTGGCACGCCGCTCGCATAGTCAATGGCGGATCGCGCGTCATGGGAGTGGCGCGCTGAAGATTCGAGAAGGCCTCAGGCGGGGAGCAGAGGATGTCGAGCGTTCATTGCGCAGGGGAGTATGGGGCAAGAGTATTCGGGGCGGCCTGCGCCGCGCTGCTCGCGCTGGCATTATCCGCCATGCCTGCGGGCGCGACTTCCCGCATCAAGGACCTCGCCAACATCGAAGGCGTCCGCCAGAACCAGTTGATTGGCTACGGCCTCGTGGTCGGCCTCAACGGCACCGGTGATACGCTCAACAACATCCCCTTCACCAAGCAATCGCTGCAAGCGATGCTCGAGCGCATGGGCGTCAACATCCGCGGCGCCACCATCCGCACCGGCAACGTCGCCGCCGTGATGGTCACCGGCAATCTGCCGCCGTTCGGGACCCAGGGCACGCGGATGGATGTCACGGTGTCGGCGCTCGGCGACGCCAAGAACCTGCAGGGCGGCACTCTGCTCGTCACCCCCCTGCTCGGCGCCGACGGCAACGTCTACGCGGTGGCGCAGGGCTCGCTCGCGATCTCGGGATTCCAGGCCGAGGGCGAAGCCGCCAAGATCGTGCGCGGCGTGCCGACGGTCGGTCGCATCGCCAACGGCGCCATCATCGAGCGCGAGATCGAGTTTGCGCTCAACCGCCTCCCCAATGTGCGGCTCGCGCTGCGCAACGCCGATTTCACCACGGCCAAGCGCATTGCCGCCGCGGTCAACGACTTTCTCGGGACCAAGTCCGCCGAACCGATCGACCCTTCGACCGTGCAGCTGTCGATCCCACCGGAATTCAAGGGCAACGTCGTCGCCTTCCTGACCGAGATCGAGCAGTTGCAGGTCGATCCGGACCTCGCCGCCAAGATCATCATCGACGAACGCTCCGGCATCATCGTGATGGGCCGCGACGTCCGTGTCGCCACCGTCGCCGTGGCGCAGGGCAATCTCACCGTCACCATTTCGGAAAGCCCGCAGGTCAGCCAGCCCAATCCGCTGTCGCGCGGACGAACCGTGGTGACGCCGCGCACCGGCGTCAGCGTCACCGAAGACGGCAAGAAATTCGCGGTCGTCAAAGATGGCGTGTCGTTGCAGCAGCTCGTCGACGGCCTCAACGGGCTCGGCATCGGGCCGCGCGACCTGATCGGCATTTTGCAGGCCATCAAGGCCGCCGGCGCGATCGAAGCCGACATCGAGGTGATGTGATGCTGGCATCCCTCGCGAGCAATGTCGGCGGCAGCATCCCGGCCGAGGCGGCGATCCCGAGCTACAAGGGTCACCCGGATTATGATCTCGCCCAGGCGCTGACCAAAGTCTCGCCGCAGGCGCAGGCCAAGGCCAAGTCGACGGCAACCGATTTCGAGGCGATGTTTCTCAACTCGATGTTCGCGCAGATGACGAGCGGCCTCAAGGGCGAAGGCCCATTCGGCGATACGCCGGGCACCGGCATCTGGCGCTCGATGCTGACCGAGCAATATTCGAAATCCTTTGCCAAAGCCGGCGGTGTCGGAATCTCGAACGAGGTCTATCGCACGCTGATCCTGCAGCAAGCCAAGCGCACCAGCGAAACCTGAAGGGAAACTTGAAGATGAGCCCGCACGCCCAACGACGAGAGGCGCAAGCCCCGATCCCGACCGCGGCGACCGCCGCTGACGCGCGCAAGCTCGCCGAAAACCTGCTGGATGTCATGAGCGCCCTGCTCAGCGTCATCGAGCGCGAAACCGAGCTGGTGCGCGCCGGCAAGCTGCGCGAGGCGATGGACCTCGAGCCCAAGAAAACCGAATTGTCGCGCCGCTATGTCAGCGCGATCGGGCAGTTGCAGGCCAGCCAGAAATATCTCACGCAGTCGGCGCCCGAGCTTCTGAGCGCGCTGCATCGCCATCACGACACCTTTCGCGCCATGCTGCAGATCAACCTCACGGTGCTGGCGACCGCGCATGCGGTCTCCGAAAACATCGTGCGCGGCGTCAACGCCGAGGTCCAGCGCCGCAACATTCCGAACACCTACACCGCCTCGGGCCGCCGCGCGGCGCCAGGCCCGAGCCATATAACGCCGCTGGCGGTCAGCCGCTCGCTCTGACGCGTTCACGGGATTTTAAGTACAATTTTCCGCAAATTCCCGCGCCGCTCGCAGCGCGGGATTCACCACGTTCTCTAACACCGTATTGATACGTAGGGCGCATAGTTGCAATTCAGGAGGGGCCGGGATTTCACTCTAGGGGAGCCAGGAGGCTGCCATGAGTACGGATTTCAGCATCAGGCCGGTGGGGGCACCGGCTCCATCGCCCGTTGTACCGCCACCGAGCAGGGCGGCGAACGAGGCGGTCACCACCGTTCTGCCGGCAAGCCAGAGCGTCACGGCAACGGACGCCGGCGTTGCCGCCAACAACGATCCGCAGATCACTGGCGGAGATCTATCGCATCAGGCATTTTTCGATCGCGACGCGGCGGCGGTGGTGTTTCAGGTGGTCAACAGCAGAACGGACCAGGTGGTGAAGCAATATCCCGACGACGCGGTGCTGCGCCGCCGCGCCTATTTCCACACCCTCGATCTGACCAAGGCTTCCAGTCCCCGCGCACGCGCGACCGACCGCACGGCCTAAAGCTGCTGTTATTTTTGCAGCGTGGCGTAGGCAGTGTCGAGATAGGTTGAGCCGGTCGCGGGATCGGTGACGACGTTCTTGATTTGCGCTTTGCCGTTGTTGAGCAGCGTGAACTTGGTGTCACCAACCCGAAATGAGCCATCCTTGATCAGGACATCCTGATATTTGGACGTGCCGTCGCTCAGGTAGTGAACCTTGGCGTGGAAGCCGCTGACACCCGAGACATGGACCGTGAACGACTTGTTGTTGGCGTATTTGCCGGTCCAGTCGCCCTGGTAAAGCGTGGGATCGACCGCGACGTACTTGGTCTTGCTCGGCGCCGACTTCAACATGCTGCTCTTGTAGCTCGCCGATAGTATGCTCGTGATATCGGTCATCGGCGTACTCCGCGGGCCGGCAAGGCCCTCATCCCCGGCCCGAGAGGCCGGCTGCGATATTGCAATTGATGTCGATCAGCGATTTCAGTTTCGCCGGATCCGGATTGATCTGCATTTCGATGGTCTGCTTCATGACGAACACGCCGATATTGGCGATGTTCTGGCGAACCTCGAGCGGCTGCGGATTATCGTTGGTCTGCATTGCGCTCATGAAGATCGACCAAAGCCTGCGATTGAAGAGCAACGCCTTGTGCATGTTCTTGTCCGGGCCGGTCCAGTTGGTCTGGACTTCTTGCAGCTGTCTTGCCGCCTTCAGGAGCGCCTGTGCTTCGATTTCCCTGGGAGTTGCCATCGTGTGCGACGTGCGGGCATAGGCTTGAGCGGCATGCGACATTCACTACCTCGGCGTTACGCTAAAATGTGGGCTACGAAAAACTGCCCAAGTTTTGTACGTGGTCGCCTTTAAAATAGGGTTAGCGGATGTTTCCGTATTTGTCCGGATAATGGCAAACGTTGTTCGCTATTCGCCGACGCAGTGTTGCGCACAGCCACAAAACGGCGAGGCTTCCCCTCGCCGTCTTTTTTCTTTTACTGCTGAGCTTACCGCAGGAGCTGCAGCACGCTCTGCTGGGACTGGTTGGACAGGGCCAGTGCGGACACCGCGATCGACTGACGCGTCGACAGTGCCTGGCTGTTGGCCGCTTCCTCGTTGGAGTCCGCCAACGTCAGGTTGGCCGAGCCGGTCTGCAGCACGTTGATCAGGTTCTTGGCAAAATCCTGGCGGATCTGCACGATCGACAGGTTGGAACCGAGCGCCGAGGCTTCCGACCGCAGCTGGTCTGAAGCGGCGGTCACCTTGGCGATCACCGCGTTGGCCGAGCTGTTGTCGAGGAAATCGGTACCCGCGGTCAGCGGACCAAGGCCGAGGCCGGCCGCGTCAAAGGTGACGCCGGGGACGCTGAGCGTGGACTTGCCGGTTTCGTTGAAAGTCAGCTTCAAGTCATCGCCGAACAGCAGGTTGATGCCGTTGAAGGAAGAGTCCTGCGATGTCGTCGTGATCTGCGTGATGATGTTGTTGTACTGGCTCACCAGGCTGGCGCGAATCGTCTGCGAGTTCGGATCGACGACCGGAGTACCGCTTCCGCTCACAATCGCCGATGCCGTCGTTCCCGTAATCGAAACGGTATTAGCCGCTGCGGTGCCGGATGTCGTAATTGATTGGCTCGCATTGTCGTTATTTGAAGTGAACGTGAGGAAGCCGGTCAAACTTATCGATGCCGTGACGCCAATGCCCGCGGCGGAAATCGCGGCATTCAGTGCATTGAGCGAGTTAACGTTTCCTGCGCCGGCCACATTGCTGAAGGTCAGCGTCAGAGCCGGACCGGTCGCGGGCGTCAGGATTACGGTCTTGCCCTGCAGCGAGGTGGTGCCGCCGGTCGTCAGGTCGCCGGCAGTACCCACCGCGCCGGCTGTCGTGGTCACATTGGCCTTGGTCGTGTAGCCGGTGGTCGTCTGCAGCACCTGGTTGGCGATCGATTTTGCGGTATCGACCAGCTTCTGCAGTGACGTCAGCCCGGTGTTGGCAGCCTGCAGCACCTGCACGCCGTTGCCGATGCCGTCGAGCAGATTGTTGATGTCGCTGGCGCGGTTATCGAGGCCCTGCGCCGTGAAGTAGTTGGTCGGATTGTCGAGCGCGGTGTTGACCTTCTTGCCGCTCGCCAGACGGTTCTGGGTGGTGGAGAGAAGCTCCGCCGTATTTTGCAGCGAAAGCAGGTTCTGGCGAACTGCCGCCGAAAGAACAATACCGGACATGTGACAGGCCTTCCGTAGTTTTTACCTCCGGAGGTTCTAACCAGTTTCCTTTAAATTATGGTTAATGCCGGCTTAAGTTGTTTGGTTAACGCTTGGTTACCCGAGGCTTGCCCGCAGGATGAGGGCTCCTCAACGAAAAAAAGCGGCGGGGTTTCCCCCGCCGCCTTGCTTGATAGTCTTTTTCGAAAGATCAGCGCAGCAGCTGCAACACGCTTTGCTGGGACTGGTTGGCCAGCGACAGCGCGGACACCGCGATCGACTGGCGGGTCGACAGCGCCTGGCTGTTGGCCGCTTCCTCGTTGGCATCGGCCAGCGTCAGGTTGGACGCGCCGGTCTGCAGCACGTTGATCAGGCTCTTGTTGAAGTCCTGACGCAACTGCACGACGGACAGGTTCGAACCCAGGGCGGAGGCCTCGGTGCGAAGCACGGTGCTGGCCGAACCGAGCTTGGTGAGCGCCGCGTTAGCCGAGGCGTTGTCCGTGAAGTCCGTGCCCACTGTCAGCGAACCAAGGCCGAGGCCAGCCGCGTTATAAGTGACGCCGCTAACGGTAAGGGTGGACTTGGCGGTTTCGTCGAAGGTCAGTTTGAGGTTATCACCATTCAGCAGATTGATGCCGTTGAAGGACGAATCCTGAGCGGTTGTCGTGATCTGCGTGATGATGCCGTTGTACTGGTTCACCAGACTGGTGCGAATGGCCTGCGAGGCCGCATCGGCAACCGGGGCGGTAGGGCCTCCGAACGTCGTAGTACCGGCTGAACCGAGGGTAATCGCACCGATCGTCTGCCCAGCATAGTCGTTCGTTGTGGTGAAGACGAGCTTGTTGGAGCTGTCCAGGCTGGCTGTCAGACCGCCGGCCGCCAAAGCGGTGTTGAGCTGGTCGAGTGACTCGGTGGCGGCGATGGTGACGGTGAGTGCGGGAAGCTCCCCGCTCGCAGCGAATCCAATGGTCTCACCGCTCTTGATGCCGGTGCCGTCAACCAGATTGGCCGCAGTACCGAGCACGGCTGCTGCCGAAGTAGCCGTCGACTTCGCCGTATAGCCGGCGGGCGCCTGCAGCACCTGGTTGGCGATCGACTTCGCGGTATCGACCAGCTTCTGCAGCGAGGTCAGGCCGGTGTTGGCTGCCTGCAGCACCTGCACGCCGTTACCGATGCTGTCGAGCAGGTTGTTGATGTCGCTGGCGCGGTTGTTGAGGCCCTGCGCGGTGAAGAAGTTGGTGGGATTGTCGAGAGCCGAGTTGACCTTGTTACCGGTGGCCAGACGATTCTGGGTGGTGGACAAGAGCGCGGCGGTGTCTTGGAGCGAGAGCAGGTTCTGGCGAACGGCTGCGGAGAGAACAATGCCTGACATGTTTCATACCTTTCTGGTGTGAAATTTAGAGTGATGCCGTCCCAATCGTTTCTGCTCGGGCGACCGGCTCACCGTGGAAGCTAGTTTCTAACGAAACATGAATCGGAGCCGGCCTAGAGACCTTCCGGTCATCTCAATAACCCGCTGATTGTCGGCGCTATGCTCGCGCCAATCTCGATATTGCCCTGATAATACTGCACATTTGCACGACGACTGCTGTCGTTTACGTGGCGTTAACTATAATCGGAAAGGATGCGTTGAAATCGGTCAGACGTCGAAGCCGGCGCATTTCAGCGGAGAACAGCCATGGCTTTAAAAGTCGAGCTCAAGCCGAACGAGCGCATCATCATCGGCGCGTGCGTGATCACCAATACCGATCAGCGTGCCCGGCTGTTGATCGACGGCGACAAAATTCCGATCCTGCGCGAAAAAGATATCTTGACGCCGGAGACCGCGGACACTCCGGCCAAGCTGGTCTATCTCGCGGTGCAGTTGATGTATCTATCGCCGGACCCGATGGCCCACCATCCGACCTATTTCAGCCTGGTGCGGGACATTCTGAGCACCGTGCCGAGCGCGTGGCCTTTCATCGAAGGGATCAACAATCACATCCTGAATGGCGATCCGTATTACGCGCTGAAAGAAGCGAAAAAACTGATCGACCACGAAGGCAAGCTCATTGAAGACGCGAAAGATCTCCGCGCGGCCCGCGCCAATATTGAAACCAACCGCAAATCAGCGTAGCGCCATCGCCGCTTCGCAGGCGTAGCGCTCCGCCTGATAGTCGATCGCTTACATCGCCAGTGGCGGAGACGGCTCGACTTGCAGCACGATGCCGTCGTCGGGAGACGATCGCTGCGCGCCGAATTCCAGCACCGCTGAAATCAGCGCATCGATATCGCGAGCATCGGTGCGGTGATTGACGATCGCCGCCCGTATCGCGAGTTGGCCATCGAGAATAGTGGTCGACGGCGCCGCGATCCCGGATTCCTGAATGTCGATAACGATGTCGCCATTGATCTTGTTGGCGTTGATCGCACGATAGCGGAAGCAGACGATGTTGAGATTGACCGGTGCCAGCAGTTCGAGCCGCGGCTCCGCCAAAATCCGCTGCTCCAGATATCCGGCGAGCGCACAGGTGCGCGCGATGACCGCTCCGAGCTTTTCGGTGCCGTAGGTCTTGAAGGTGAACCAGGTCTTGAGTGCCCGGAAGCCGCGCGATAGATCGGGACCGAGATCGCAAGGCCACGATGCACCCGCGGCGAGCCCGCGCGTTTCCCGCCGCAGATACGCGGCAGGTGCCGCAAATGCCTGGCGATGCCGCTCGCCGTCGCGCACCATCAGAAAGCCCGCGTCATAGGGCACCTGTCCCCATTTGTGGAAATCAAGCGCAATCGAATCGGCGTCCTCCATACCCTTGAGCAGCGGCGCGAGCACCGGCGAGAGGATCCCGAGCGCGCCATAGGCGCCGTCGACGTGAAACCAGAGCTTCTCTTCACGGCAAAGCGCTGCGAGCGCCGCCAGGTCGTCGATCGCGCCGATGTCCACCGTGCCGGCCGAGGCCACCACGAGGAACGGCTTCAGCCCAGCTTCGCGATCGCGCACAATCTGCGCGCGCAGCGCTGCGACGTCGATCCGGTGCGATTGGTCGATGGAGATGCAGCGCAACGCGTCGGTGCCGAAGCCTGCGATATCCATCGCCTTGGCGATGCAGCCGTGTGCCGCCTTCGACGTGTAGGCGGTCAAAACCGCGCCTTCATGGCCGATGCCTTGCTGCCGCGCAGATTTGCCGAGCGCGAACGTTCGTGCCACCAGCACAGCCATCAGATTGGCCATCGAGGTTCCGGTGACGAAGATCCCGCTCGCGCTCGCGGGAAAGCCGAACATCTCGCGCATCCACGCCGTGATCTGTCGCTCGACTTCGATCGGAATGTGATCGCGTCCGCCGAGATTGGCGTTGAGGCCGGCGGCCAGCATTTCCGCCAGCATGCCGACGGCGGAGCCGCCGCCGTGCACCCATCCCATGAAGCCGGGATGAACGTTGCCGGTCGCATACGGCGCGATGAGATCGGTGAATTCGCGATAGACCTCGCCGAGGTCCGAAGGCTGACGCGGCAGCGTTGCGCGGAACTGCCCGCGAACCGCATCCGGAATCGGCTGCCATACGGGACGATCGCGTACGCCCGCGACGTAATCGATCATGTCATCGAGCATCCGATGACCCTGCGCGCGCAAATCCTCCCAATCCCGGGGATCGAGTGTGTCGCTTGCTTCGGAACAGAGCGAAGCTTCGCGCAGCAGCTCGGTCATGCCGCCTGCTCCTGCCCGCCTCGGATGCGGCGCTCCAGCATCGCTGCAAAGGCATCGAATATCTTGCGCATCTGCGGCGGCTTGTAGGGAAAGACTTCCGGCGAATCCATATTGTGAACGACGGCGGTATTGTCCGCCTCGAAGATCAACAGCGATCCGCTTTTGGTTTCCGCGCAGTCCACCATGAAGTAGTCGAGACCAATGCGCCCGGCCATGCCTGCCAGCGCCGCATGATGACGGCGCGCGAAGCCGAAATCGAAGGTATGCATGAAGGTCTCTTCCTCGAGACGCTTGCCGGCACTCCCGGACATTCCCGCGTTGAGGTACCAGATGTCCCAGCGATCCGCGATCGCCATGTGACAGGCGTAGGGCCTGCCGTCCACGAAGACCACGCGGTATTTGCGGAACAAGCCGTCGTCGCTGGAATAGTCGACGTACCGCGAAATAAAGAACTCTTCTTCCTGGCGTTGATCGAGATAGCGCGCCATCGCCTCACGATCATCGATTTTGGCAAGACCGACGCCGGCATGTGAGCCGCGCGGCCTGACAATGATGGGAAAAGCAGCGATTCCGGCGACCACTCCGGCCGATTGTGCCGGCTGCAATAGCTGTGCGCGGGTGACCGAGATCGTCGCGGGAATCTCGAGATCGTCGATGCCCTTGAGCAGATGATGCAGCTTGTCGCGATCGAGATTGCAGACCAGTTGCGGCGGATTGAGCAGCGGCCGCGGCCAGCGCGGCGCCGCCTGATCGATCACGCACAGCGCCTCGCGGCAATCCTCCGAATCGGAGGCGATCACGATGGCGACGTCGTGATTGGGCAGCGGCACCGGTAGTCCGGCTTCGGGAACGACGTACAGGACCATCAACTCGATGCCGGACTCCTCAAGGAGGAATTCGATCGGCGTATTGCTGCCCATGTCGGTCGCCGCTGCCAGCGCAAGAACGCGCAGACGCGGATTGCTTGCGGCGCATGGCGAGCGGAATAGCCGATGAGACGCGAGTATCTCCCGCTGGACAGCAAGACCGGTCTCCTTGTCGCCCAGAAGCTGCGCGATCAGCGACAGGTCCAGTCCCTCGCCCGCCTGCGCGGTGCCGTCGAGCAGCTTGGCGGTCAGTTCCTGGCATAACGGACGCAGGTCTGCGCCGTCGAACGCCATCTTCGTGAGCCGGGCCATGCCGACCCGGTCTGCGCAGGCGGTGTCGGCCAGTCCGAGAGATTCAGTTTGCATATGGCAGCTCCACGAATTCCATCCTGCCTGTATGCTCAAGCAGCAGCTCTATCTTGGCGACGACGTCTGCGATGCGATCAAGCTCGCGCTGTAGATTCTGCTGCGCGGCTCGAGCGTCCGGCGACCACGTCTCGGTGACGAGGCGCGCGCCGACGCACAGGCG
Source organism: Alphaproteobacteria bacterium (assembly GCA_005885285.1). GTDB lineage: Bacteria > Pseudomonadota > Alphaproteobacteria > Rhizobiales > Xanthobacteraceae > Bradyrhizobium. Next base: position 13,710 of record VAZG01000167.1, read on the forward strand.
TAGTGCGGCGGTCGGCTCTTCGTCCCGCATCTCTATTCGAACCGGCTGGCCGACCAGGCAATGACGCGCCGTGATGACCTGATCAGCCTCGCTGCCGCCGATCACCTCGCGCAAATCCTGCGCCAGCGCACGATACACCACCCGGCAGCGGTCGGGCGAAAGCGGACCCCGATGACCGTTGATCGTGAATGGAAAGATCGTTGCGTGGGCGAATTCCTCGTCTTCACTCCCGCGGGCTTTCGTCCCCGAGCCAACCAGGTGAAGCGACGGCGACAGCATGATGAGGCTCTCGATCCCGGCCTCGAGCTGTCGCAGCGCCAGCGTACGGAAGGCATCCGGCACCTGGTAATAGGCCTTGATTTCTTCCAGCGCAGCTTCCCAGCGCAGCCATTGACCGAGATTGGGCCTGCTCTCGAAACGAGACCGCAGCGCGCTCCAGCGCTTCGGCCAGTCGCTGCGGCCGGCATAGTCGAGAAGTCCGGGCGCGATCCCTTCGCCTCGATCGAGCGATCGCGAAAGCCCCGCCGGGACCAGCAGCGCGCCGCTGAAGGCGGGTCCGCCGAAATATTTGGAGCCCGTGATCAGCACCATATATCCGCGATCGAGATAGGTTTTCATCCGATGGCGGCTGATGCGCATCTGGCAGGCGTCGACGACGATCCAAACCTGGTCGGGCCATCTATTGGCGATCTCGTCGAGGCACGCCTCGCTCGGCGAGCGCCAGCCAAGTTTCGACGAATCCATGATTTGGAGCAGAACGCCGGCGCCGCTCGCGACCACAGCGTCAATGGCGTCGAGAACGGCCGCGTCGCCATCCGTCCGCATTCTGAGTTCTCGCGTCCCGCCGAACAACGGCACCTCGACGCTGTCGCAGGACAAGCCATCGATCGGCGCATCCTTGCGAACCGGGCGCTCACTCGCCGTCAGGGTGTTGAAGTGGCGCCCACGCGCCGTGTAGACCGTTCCACTGCCGGTCTGATCCGACCCCACAATAATCGTCGTGAGCGCAGGACCCAGCAACGACCGTGCGAGAAACAAGGCGTGAAGCTGCGAATCGGTGCCTGACGGAGAGAAAACCACGTCCACATCACCGGCGGAAAGCCGCAAATGAGCTCTGAGTTCGCAGCGCATTTCTTCGATGCGCGCATCAAGCGCCGCCTCCAGCCCGGCGGTGATCGCCGACTGCATCAGCTCCTCGCGCGCAAGCGCGACGCGCTTGTAGGCTCGCTCCGAAATCGACGATGCCGTGCTCGAGGCAAAACTCCATGTCTGCGGCGAAGGCGTGGGTCCGCAACCGTACGCATTGCGGCCGGAAGCCGGATCGACCGTCAGCCGGGGATCGCCGCCGCAGGTGAGCAGATCTTGCAGCGGTGCGAACAAGTTACGCAGTCGGCGCGAAGGCCCGCCATCGAAGGTGCGGAAACCGAGAGCCTCAGTACTCTGCAACGTCGAAGCGGCCGACATCATTCACCAGATCTCACGCGGCATCGGCTGCGGCTGGCGCCACGGCAAACTGCGACGCGACATCGCCGTGAAAGACCGATGGTCCGACGTGGTCGAGACTGCTTTCGAGATCGGCCCAGATCTCGCCGCCGATATCGGTCCAGCGTCGGCAGAACGCGAAATCCTCGCTGAGATAGGTTCCGCTTTTCGGGTCGATCATGCACTCGAACAGTGCGAAGCGATTGGGACTTCCGGCGAGCGCGTCGTGCGAATGCTCGCGGAAGAATTGCAGCGAGGCGTAGTCCGGATGCGCGCACATTCTTTCCAGCACATGGCGGCGGATCATCAGAAAGCCGGTTCCGGCGTAGCGCACCCGCGTGAATCCCCTGACCACCGTCACGTGATCGGGGTCGTCGATCTCGAGCACATAGTCGAGCGAGGCTGCCGGCAC
>VAZG01000507.1 GCA_005885285.1 Alphaproteobacteria bacterium
ATCGTTCCGCGTGGCTGACCGTTACTCCAAAACAAAAAGCGCCGCGGTTTGCTCCGCAGCGCTTTTGTCTTTTATATTAGACCGTCAGTTGGTCTGCTGGATCGCCGACAGCTCCCAATTTCCGCCGCGCGGCCGCAGGAAGGTCCAGACTTCCGTGACCTCGTCCGGCTGCTCGCTGCCTTCGACCAGCCGGCCAGAGGCGCGGTCGAAGGTCTTGTCGATCAGCGAGTACCGCATCGCGACGCTCGCATAATCGGTGTCGCCTTCGCGCCAGGCTTCGGCGAGGTCGCCCTGCAAGAGCTTCACGCTGGAGACCTTGTTGACGACGTTGCGCGCGCGGTTCTGCTCCAGATCCTTGACGAAGTACGACACCACCTCCGGCGTCGCCAGCGTGTGCAATTTGGCGACATCCTCATTCGACCATGCGGCTTGAATTTCGCCGAGCAAGCGCTCGAAAGTTTCGTAGTCGGCGGGCAGGATTTCGAGCGGCGCGCTGGGCGATCCCAATCCAAAACCCATTCCTGAACCGAAGCCGCCTTGCGCGGCGGGACCGGCGCTCGCGCCGGCATAGGCCGCCGATCTCATGTGACGGCGCTGCCACCAGGACATCGCCAGTCTGACAACGAAGACGATCAGGACGATCTGCAGGATCAGGCCGAGGATCGATGAAAATCCGCCGATGCCCGAGAACATCCCGCCGCCGAACAGCATGCCAAGCAGCCCGGCGCCGAGGAAGCCCGCGGCAAGGCCGCCCAGCAGGCCACGGCCCGGCGAATTGAAGAAGCCGCCGCCCACGCCCGACGGCGCGCCGAGACCGGGACTGCTAGGCTGGGTGGTGGTGCGGTTGAATGGCTGGGCCGTGCCAGGCGCCGTCGACGTGCTTGGCGGCGGCGAGAACGTTCGTGAACCGCGGGAGCCCGATGAGAAGCCGCCGCCGACGCGGGCATCGGCCGACGAGACGGCTGCTACCGACGGGATCGCCAACGCCAGGACAACGGCGATCGCCTGGACGATACCGCGCGTACGCTGCGAGAATTTCATGTTGTTTTCCTTCGTTCCCGGCATGGGGAGGTGCCCTTAAGATGGGCAGGAGAGCCTAAAAGTGAAGCCGTAATCGGGAACCCCGGCTGCGGCGCTCCGTCGCGGGATAGGGCGATCACCCCCTCATTCTGAGTGACAAATCACAAGCCGCAGGTGCGCCCATCCCGGCAAGTGTGCCGCGTAGAGCCGCTGTCCACGAGTTCGAATAACGGAGAGGCGATTAGCGGGCGAACCGCGCGGCGCGGCTACGGCCGGATGGCCGGCTGGCATGGGCTTTGGTGGAGGCTCGGTTGTGAACCGTCGTGCCGCACGAACTCTTCGAGAGATCGTCGAGAATCACGCAGTCCGGTCCGGGACCGCCAGCGCAGCCAGCATCACACTCGGTGACGAATGCCGCGATGCTACGCTCGAGCGCCCTTAGATCGGCGATCTTCTGGCGAACCTCGACGAGGTGGTTGTGCGCGAGGTCGCGGGCCTCCATGCACGAACTCTTGGGGTCGTACAGTACCGCAGCCAGCGAGCGGACCGCTTCGATCGGAAAACCGAAATCCCGGCAACGCCGGATGAAAGTCAGCCGTTTGATATCCTCGCTGCCATAAATGCGCTGTCCTCCGGCCTGCCGGTCGGCGGACGGCAGCAGGCCGATCTCCTCGTAGTAGCGGATGGTCGGCGAATTCGTGCCCGTCCTATCCGCCAGCGCGCCGATCTTGAGGCCCTTCATCATTCGATCCTTTCACGAACTATTCCCTTGAACCTCAAGTTACTTGAGGGATTAGCCTTGAGGCAAGCTTCGTGACGAAGCCGACGAACATCGAACGGAAGAGCCAATGAGCACTTCGGAAGCCGAGCCTATCGCCTGCACTCTCGCACCCTGCGAATACAAAGACAGGATCGGCTGGATCGGCGCGCTGACGCGCGACGCGCTACGCAGTCACATTCGAAAGAGCCTTACGCTGGAGCTGCACTACGCGGCTGGGGCCCGTGATCGTGTTCGTGAGATGGTGCGTAACGAACAGACTTGCTGCGCCTTCCTTCGTTTTGAGATCCGCGACGACCCTGACCAAGTTGTGGTGACCATCACAGCTCCGGAAACCGCACGCGAAGCCGCCGACGCGCTCTTTGAGCAGTTTGTGGCCGGCGCGCCGGTGCAATCTGGCTGCGGCTGCTCGGCGGAAGAGGCAATTTCTGGAAATAGACCGCGGGGCACGAAAGCGGCCGCCACTACCGCCGTTACGGCGGCGGCGGGAGCTGTCGCCTGCGCCGCTTGCTGCGTATTGCCGTTTGCTTTGCCCGCCGCGGTACTGGCGAGCCTCGGCGGGGTACTGGCATGGGTCGACCATATTCACATTTGGACCACCCCGCTCGCCATCCTTGCCGTTGTGCTCGCATGGGGATGGATCATCGGCCAGAGCGTAAAGACTGGACGAAAGCCGGCCGCAACCACGATCTATATAATGCTGGCCGCTACTGCCGTCGCGGGAATGGCGTTGGCGTGGCCGGTCCTGGAAAAGCCACTCATCAGGGCATTCAAGGCCTGAACAGCACGTCATATTGAAGTCTGTTCGCGCCTCGTGCGAACCTGGTAGCATGAAAACCTTTCTTGCCTATGCCGCGTCGGCCGTGGCCGAGATTGTAGGTTGCTTTGCCTTCTGGAGCTGGCTGCGGCTGGGCAGATCTTCGCTGTGGGTTATCCCGGGACTTCTTAGCCTTGCGTTGTTCGCCTTTTTTCTGACGCTGGTTGATACCAGCTTCGCCGGAAGAACTTATGCGGCCTATGGCGGCATCTACATAGTCGCCTCGCTGTTCTGGCTGTGGAGTATCGAAGGCGTGCGTCCCGACCGATGGGACGTCGCCGGCGCAGCGATGTGCATTCTTGGCGCCGCCGTCATCCCTTCTGGGACCACGTAGTTGAAGTGCGGTG
>VAZG01000168.1 GCA_005885285.1 Alphaproteobacteria bacterium
ATCTCCTGCTTCTGTTCGCTGACGCTGTCGCCGGCGCTTGCCTCGCAGATTCTGATCCCGCACGAGGAGAAGCGGCCTCCGGCAGCGTGGAATCTGATCGGCCGCGCCTGGGAGAAATTCACCGGGCTGTTCAACCGCGGCTTCGATTGGGCCTCCCATCGCTATGCCGGCACCGCCGACTTCGTCATCCGGCATCGCGCCGCAATGCTCCTGCTCTATGTTGCGTTGATCGGCAGCGCCGGCTGGCTGCTCGCGACCACGCCGCAAGGCTACATTCCGGCGCAGGACCGCGGCTATGTCATCGTGTCGGCGCAGCTGCCGGGCGCGGCGTCGCTGGCTCGCACCACCGAGATCGTGCGGCAAATCGAGAAGACCGCGCTCGATACGCCGGGCATCATCCGCGTCGCGGCCTTTGCCGGTCTATCGGGCGCCACGCGCACGCAGGCGAGCAACGCAGCCGCGCTGTTTCCGGTATTCGAGGAGCCGGAGGTGCGCCTGAAGAAGGGCCTGACCGCCGCGGCGATCACCGCTGAGCTGCGCAAGCGGCTTTCTGCGATCCAGGGTGCATTCATCATTGTCATTCCGCCGCCGCCGATCCCGGGCATCGGCACCGGTGGCGGCTTCACCATGCGCATCCAGGACCGCCAGGGCCGCGGGCCCGAGCTGCTCGCGGCTGCAACCGACGAACTGGTCGCTGCGGCGCGCAAGTCGCCTCTGCTGCTCGCCCCTACTGTTTTCTCGCCGTACTCGGCGAGCACGCCGCAGGTGTTCGTCGACATCGACCGCGTCAAGGCGCAAAAGCTGGGCGTCCCGATCCAGAACGTCACCGACGCGATCGAAACCTATTTCGGCTCGGCTTATGTCAACGACTTCAACATTCTCGGCCGCACCTATCATGTCACCGCGCAGGCCGACCTCACCTTCCGCAAGGAGACCGCGGACCTCGCGCGCCTGCGCACCCGCAACGCCGCCGGCGACATGGTGATGCTCGGTAGCGTCGTGAACTTCCGCGACACCTCCGGCCCCGATCGCGTGGCGCGCTACAACCTCTATCCCGCAGCCGAGCTGCAGGGCGAGGCGCTGCCGGGAATCAGCTCGGCGACCGCGATCGCCACAATGAAGCAGATCGCGGATGGAACGCTGCCGAGCGGCTTCTCCTATGAATGGACCGATCTGTCCTATCAGCAGGTGACCGGCGGCAACACAGGCCTCTACGTGTTTCCGATCTGCGTGCTGTTCGTGTACCTGGTGCTGGCGGCGCAATACGGCAGCTGGAGCCTGCCGTTTGCCGTCATCCTGATCGTGCCGATGTGTCTGTTCGCTGCGACCATCGGCGTGCGGATCATGGGGCAGGACGTCAATATCCTCACGCAAATCGGTTTCGTGGTGCTGGTCGGGCTTGCCGCCAAGAATGCGATCCTGATCGTGGAGTTTGCGCGCGACATCGAGCTCGAGGGCAAGAAGCGGCTCGATGCCGTGATCGAAGCCTGCCGGTTGCGGCTGCGGCCGATCCTGATGACGTCGTTTGCGTTCATCCTCGGCGTGCTGCCGCTCGTGGTCTCGACCGGCTCGGGCTCGGAGATGCGGCAGGCGGTCGGCGTCGCCGTGTTCTTCGGCATGTTGGGGGTGACCCTGTTCGGCCTGATCTTCACGCCGATCTTCTACATGGTGGTCCGCAACCTGGCGGATCGCGGAAAGCCGGAAGAAGCGAAGCCTGCGGCCTAGGACGCTCGCCCCGCAACTCCCCAATACTATTGGCCTATTTGAAATAGATGGGCAGCGGCAGGGTTATAAAATATAGCTTTGCCCATTACGAGAAACGGCCGGGAGGCAATTATGAAAACGGGATTGTTGGCGCTTATCGCTGTGAGCGGTCTTTTCCTTCCTGCCCCCGCGTCGGCGCAGGGCGTCAAGATCGGCATCTTGAACGACCAATCCGGCGTTTACGCCGATTACGGCGGCAAATACTCGCTTGAAGCAGCCAAGATGGCGGTGGAAGATTTCGGCGGCGAGGTGCTCGGTCAGAAGGTCGAAATCGTCAGCGCCGACCATCAGAACAAGCCCGATCTCGGCGTCAGCATCGCGCGGCGCTGGTACGACGTCGAAGGCGTCGACATGATCACCGAGCTGACGACCTCGTCGGTGGCGCTCGCGGTTCAGGAACTTTCCAAGGAAAAGAAGAAAATCGACATCGTCGTGGGCGCGGCGAGCTCGCGCCTGACCGGTGACGCCTGCACGCCCTATGGCTTCCATTGGGCCTACGACACCCATGCGCTCGCGGTCGGCACCGGCGGCGCGCTGGTGGAGGCCGGCGGCAACACCTGGTTCTTCCTGACCGCGGATTACGCATTCGGCTATGCGCTTGAAAAGGACACCACCGACATCGTCAACGCCAAGGGCGGCAAGGTGCTCGGTTCGGTCCGCATTCCCTTGAACTCGTCGGACTTCTCCTCCTTCCTGCTGCAGGCCCAGAGCTCGAAAGCCAAGGTCATCGGTCTTGCCAATGCCGGGCTTGATACGACCAATTCGATCAAGCAGGCGGCGGAGTTCGGAATTGTTTCCGGCGGCCAGAAGCTGGCCGGTCTCCTGATGACGCTGTCGGAAGTGCATGGCCTTGGCCTGCAGGCCGCGCAAGGCCTCGTCCTCACCGAAGGCTTTTATTGGGACCTCAACGACAAGGCACGCGCATTTGGCGAACGCTTCATGAAGCGCACCGGGAGGATGCCGAGCATGATCCACGCCGGCACCTATTCGGCGACGTTGAGCTATCTCAAGGCGGTCAAGGCGGCGGGCACCAAGGATTCCGATGCGGTCGCCAAGAAGCTGAAAGAATTGCCCGTCGACGATTCGTTCGCGCAGGGCAAGGTGCAGGAGAACGGCCGCATGGTGCACGACCTCTACCTGTTCGAGGTCAAGAAGCCGGCCGAATCCAAAAAGCCATTCGACTATTACAAGCTGCTCGCGACCGTGCCGGGCGAGAAGGCTTTCCCGTCGGCCAAGGATAGCGGCTGCCCGCTGACGAAGTGAGGTTTATCGCTCCAGATACCTGGCCGGCGGAAAATCACGCGAATAAACCGGGCTAGCAAGGAAGGCTTCCTTGCCGTACGTCCAGAATTGACTGACGCGAACCATCACCACGTCAATTCACGCGTGAACAAGCCGCCAGGCGATCGCGCCGAGCGCGCCGAACAACAGCACCGCGCACGCCAGTGCCTGGATAAAAAAGCCTGGACTTCGCCGCTCGGTCGCCTGCATGTAACCGATCATGTAGACGATGCGGCCGACGATCCAGAGAAGGCCGATCGGGGCTGCGACCTGATCGCCGACATAGATCGCAAACAGCCACAGAGACGGCAGGAAGATCGGTAGCCATTCCAGCGTGTTCATCTGCACGCGAAATACCCGCTCGAAATCCGGGTGGCCCGAAATCGCCGGCAATTTGACGCCGTAAGTCCCGCGCGCCTTCGACACCCGCGCAGAAGTGAAGAAGTAGAACAAGACCGCAAGCAAGGTCACGAGCGCGGTGAAAGGGTACATCGCGAGAATTCCTCTTATTCGATCACTTCGTCGGCGAGCGCCAGCAACGTCGGCGGAAGTTCGAGGCCGATTGCCTTCGCCGCCTTCAAGTTGATCACAAAAGGATAGCGTGTCGGTTGCTCGAAGGGCAGGTCGGCTGGCTTGGCGCCCTTGAAGATGCGATCCACCATCGCGGCGGCACGCTCGAACGATTCCTTCAGATCCGGCCCATAGGACATCAGGCCGCCTTCGCGAACCAGCAGATCGTATTCGTAGATCGCCGGCAGGCGATGCGCGATAGCATAGTCGAACACACGCTTGCGGTTGAGCATGGTGAGAGAATCGGAAACCATCAGAATGGCGTCCGGCGGCTCGCGGTCCATGACCGCGAAGGCCTCGTTGAAGTCGTCGGGCTCGCGTACACCGACCGCCTGGACCTCGACGCCGATCTCCCGCGCCGCTTTTGCGGAAGCCTCATAGCGCAGCGACATGCCGAGATCGTCCTTGTTCCACAGCATCGCAACACGGTGAAGGTTCGGCAGCAGCTCCTTCAGTAATCCGAGACGCTTGGTGCTAAGCGTCGTCGCCACATCCGATATGCCGGTGATGTTGCTCGCGGGTCGCGCCAGATTTGCGACAAGGCCCGTCGCAACGGGGTCGCCGACGCCGAACGCAACGACCGTCGCAATACCGCTGCCCTTGGCGGCGAGCACAACCGGATAGCCCCACGCCACAATGACGTCGACCTTGTCCGCCCTGGCTTGTTCCATCACTTGGGCAAACGGGATCGCCGGCCCGGCCGCGGAGGGCGGCCGGTCGAACGCCAGATTTTGCCCCAGCGCATAGCCGAGCCGGGCAAGTGCGCCGAGCAGAAACTTCGCGTTGGGGTGCGATTCCGGCATCACGCCCTGCGGGCTGATCAGCGCAAGGCGATAGACTTTTGCCGGCGTCTGGGCGGCCGCATTTCGGGGCGCAGCGAAGGCCAGGCCGCCGAGAAAAGCGATGAACTCACGCCGTTGCATGTGGTCCCCAAGCAGTACGTTTCGTTCGGGGCTCAAAGCCCGGAATCTTGCGGCCGAGATGAGCCTTGAGAACTGGTATGCACTGGTGGGGAAGGCTGATCAATAGCCCGTCAGCTCCAGATATCCCACGCCGCTATGGCTGCCGGCAAAGCCGATCGGCCCTTCCCAATAGGAAAAGCTTGTACGCATCCAGCTCTTCGCATTCAAGGGCGCGCAATCGATCGACAGCGCCAGCGAGGGGATCGCGAGGTGCCAAGCGACCGGGAGCTTGCGGCCTTCGATCTCGACCGGGACTTTCGGCATCATGTCGATCTCGGCGGGCGTGATCTGTCGCGCCTTGCCGTCGGGCAAGATCCAGTTGCCGGAGACGTAATGATGGCCGTCGGTCTGGCGCATCCGGTACAGCATCAGCTTTTCGCCGGTCGCAAAATGCAGCGCGAACCAGTCCCAGCCGGTTTGATCCTTGGCGAGCGGCTGGCTGCTCCACTCGCGATCCATCCAGGCCTGACCTGTGACTTCGACCTGTTTGTCGTCGATCGCGATATGGCCTGCCGCCTCGAAGAATGGCTGACTGTAATAATATGACGCCTGCTCGCGCTCCGATTTTTTGCTGTAGCCGCCATCGCCCTGCAGGATCAGCGGCCGATCGGCGGTCAGATGCAGCGCGTAGCTGAAATCCGCAGCCGACGCCTTGAGGTCGAGCGGAGCAACGGTGGTGTCGCCGGTCTGGTCGGATCCGCGCATATCCCAGGCATCGATCCAGGCCGCAAACGGCTTTGCGTCGACACCGGCCTGACCGACGCCGCCGCGGGCAAAGGTTTCGGCAAAACGATGGGTGCGCGCGCTGGTGACGGCGGCGTGGCCCATCCAGAGCTGCCGATTGGCCCATCCTTCTTGCTCATTGCCTGGGCGCATCGCCTGGCGAAACAAGGTCCACTGCGCGCCGTAGGCTGAGCCGTTTCCGTCCGTCAGGTTCGCTGTCAGGTACCACCATTCGATGTGGAAGTCCGGATGCGGGCCGTGATCGGCCGGAAAGGAAAATGTCCTGCCGGGAACGACCGGCGCGAATCCGGTGGGGCTTTCGCCGAGGCCAGCAAAGCCCTGCGCGAGCGCGGGGGCGCGGAACCCGAGTAGCGCAAGGCCGCCGGCAAAGGCGCGGCGCGAGATCTTCGACTTAGCGTTCATCGGCGAAGACCTTGACCAGGGTCGTGGGCTGCATGCGCGCCAGCCGTGCGACCGGAAGCAATGCTGCAACGAGCGCAGCCAGCATGGCGACACCAAGCAGTTCGAGCAGTTGCAGCGGGAAGATATCGAACGGCAAGCGCCAGCCAAAGGCTTTCACGTTCACGATTGCGATCAGGCACCAGGCGACGAGGAGACCGAGCGGCAGCGCGAACAGCGCCGTGATCAGCGCGACCGCCAGGGTCCGTGTCAGTTCGATCGCCGCGAGGTGCCGGCGCGTGATGCCGATCGCCCAGAGCGGCGCCAATTGCGGCAGGCGGGAATTGCCAAGCGTCAGCAGGCTCGTCAGCAAGGCGATGCCGGCGACACCCAGCGTGAAGGCGTTCAGGGCGGCGGTGATCGCGAAGGTGCGATTGAAAATCCGTAGCGACTCCGCCTTCACACTGGACTGATCCATGATATTGCGGTCATCAAGTCCGAATTTCTCCTGCAGCGCCGATATCAAGGCGGGGATCTTGTCGTGATCGACGCGCAAGGCAACACGCGTTTGCGGAAGAGATGGAAAATGCCGGATCAAGGCCGCGACATTGACCGCGACCTGACCTTTAGGGTTGCCGTAGTCGGCGTAGATGCCGACCACCTCGAGCGGCCAGTTGCCTCCTGGCGCCGGCAACTCGACGTGATCGCCGATTGCGAGCTTCAATCGCCGCGCCAATTGTTCGCTGACGAAGCCGGCATCGCCGGGGCGAAGGCGGATCCAGGCGTTCGGTGCGGATTGCAGCAGCGGCCAATGCTCGCGATAGGTCGCATGATCGGACAGGCCGAGAATTTCGATCGGCGCGCCATCGAGCTGGGTTTCGGCGCGTGCGCCGGGCAGGATCGCTTGCACCTCGCCTTGGTCGCGCAGCCAGTCCTTGATCGCAATGGCCTGCGCGTTGTCGGACGCGTTGATGTAGACGTCGGCCGCCAAGCGGCCATCGAGCCAGCTCACAAACGTCCGGCTGAAGGTTTCCACCATGGTGCCGACGCCGACATTGACTGCCAGCGCCAGCAACAATGCCATCAGCGCCAGCGACAATCCCGACAATTGCTGACGGCTGTCGGCCCAGAACCATGTCGCAAGCGGACGTTGTGCCAAACGCTGGCCGAGATGAAGCGCCAATTCAAGCAGGGCGGGCAGGATCAGGGCGGCGCCCAAAAGCAGTGCGGCGAGCACCGCAAATCCAGCCAACAGGGAATCGCCATAGCGCAGCAGCAGCGCCGCCACGACGAACACGCCGAGTGCCAACGCGCTCTGCAGCATCAGCCAGCGGTGCTGCGCCTGTTGCCAGGCTTGCGGCTGGGCGGTGGCGAGTACCGGCAGCCGGATCGCCTTGGCAAGACTGGTCGCGGCGGCGGCGAGCGCGCCGAGCACGCTGATGGCGACGCCGGCGATCCACCATTCGATCCGGAGCGTCAACTCGCCCGGGATCTGCGCCCCGTAAAGCCCGCGCAAAGAAGCCGCGACATCGGGCAACAACGCCGCGGCGATAAAGTAGCCGCAGACGAGGCCTATCAGCCCCGCGACCAGCGCCAGCGACACCAATTCAGCCACCAGCACCGCGTTCAGCATCACCGCCGATACGCCGCAGGCACGCAGCGTCCGTAACACGGCGAGGCGCTGCTCGAACGCAAGCCCGATCGCCGAATTGACGATGAAGAGGCCGACAACGAACGACAGCAGCCCGAATGCGGTGAGGTTGAGATGGAAACTGTCGGTGAGGCGCTCAAGGTCGGTCTCTGCATCGGGTTCGACCAGGCGCAGCCTGTCGCCGGCGATCTTTTCCAGCGGCTCGCGCGAACCCTTGGTCTTGCCGATCAACAGCCGTGAAATCTGGTCCGGCCGGTTCAACAGTCTTTGCGCAATACCGATGTCGACCACCATCACGTCAGGCACCAGTTGCGCCTGCACATGTAACGGCGGCAGCGATGCGCCGCTGCTCACGAGCGGCGTTGCGCCCTCGGCGAGATGCAGATCGGAAAGCGTCTCGGGCGCAAGCAAGGTCTGTCCGGGCGGCGTGATGAAGGCCTCCACGTCGCCTCGTCCGATCGCCGGCGCGTTGCCGACCTCGGCGGGCAGCGTCACCGGCTCGATCCCGAGCAGGCGGAACGAGTGTCCCTCGATCTGGACGCGCCCCTCCAGCACGGGCGAGACCGGCCAGCCGGCCCGGCGCAAATCGACAAAGAGCTGTTGTGGAAGCATCGCGCCGCTGCGCGCGACCAGCATGGCGGTTCGCACGCCGCCGAACGTCGCCGCCGCGCGATCGTAGGAAATGCGGGCCTGCTGGTTCAACGCCTGCACGCCGCTCCACAGCGCGGTCGCCGAGACCAGCCCAATCAGCAACGTCGCAAGCTGCATCGGATGCCGCCGCCAATGGCTCAGGAGCACCGCAAGGACCCAGAGCGTGCGCCTCATGCGATGAGCCCCGCGTGCAGCGTGACCTGCCGATCCAGCGTGGCGGCAAGCCGCGTGCTGTGGGTGACCATCAGAAAACCGCAGCCGCTGCGCGCCACCAGATCGCGCGTCAGCGCGAGCACGTCATCGGCGGTCGTCTCGTCGAGGTTGCCGGTCGGCTCATCGGCGAGCAACAGTAGCGGTCTTGCTGCAAGCGCGCGTCCGATCGCGATCCGCTGCTGCTGCCCGCCGGACAATTGCTCGGGATAGCGTTTGAGCAAGGCGCCAAGCCCGAGCCGGTCGATCAGCTCGGCTTGCCAAGCGGCATCGTGACGGCCAGCGATGCGCGACTGGAACGCAAGATTGTCTTCGACGTTTAGGCTCGGGACCAGGTTGAACTGCTGGAACACCAGACCGATCCGCTCGCGGCGTAGCGCCGCGCGGCCGGAATCCGGCAGCTTTGTTACGAGAGCATCGCCAATTCTGATCTCGCCATCGTCGGCGGCATCCAGCCCCGCGATCAGATGCAACAGCGTGCTCTTGCCGCTGCCGGATTCGCCTGACAGCGCCACGCGCTCGCCGGCCGCGACGTCGAGATTGACCCCGCGAAGCACATTCACTTGCTCGCCGGCGGTGCGATAGGTCTTGGTCAGATTGCGGACGCTCAGCACGATATTGTTGTTGCCTGCCATGCCGGGCGCTACAAGTCCTTCACATCGGCTTTTGATATTTCAGCACGAATTCATCGACTGGCACGGCCGGACGGAACACCGCCGCGTCGCGGGGGTCTTCCGGATGGCGCAGGAAATCGCCTTCGGCGACGAGCTTGAAACCGGCCGCTTCGATCTCCTGGCGTAGCGCGCTTTCCTCGATCCGATGCAGCGTTTTGCCGACACTGGTGCCGTCGCCCGGTTTTGCCGAGTGGTCGGCGATAATGAGAAAGCCGCCGGGCTTTAAAGCTGTGAACATCCTTAGGTCCATCTTGGCGCGATCGACCGGCATATAGGTAGTGTCGTGATAGGCAAAGAAGAACGTGATCATGTCGAGGGCTGCGACATCGGGCGGGATCGGATCGTCGTAATCGCGGACAAGGTGCACGACGTTTTTCATGACCTGGTTCTGGGCGCGGATATCGAATTTGTCCTTTACCCGCTCCATTACGCCGCTGAAAGCCAGCATTTTTGCCGGCTGCCGTCGTTGATCGGTTTGGCGGTCGGCGTCGCTGCGGTCGGGAGCAGTGACGATCGCTTCATAGTCGGGCGCCTTGTCACCTTGCGCGAGCGCAGGCGCGGCTAGTATTGATACGATGAACACGCCAACGGCGCCGAAAAAGACCCGCTTGACCATAAGAACTCCCTCTTGTTTTGAGCAACATATCAAGGCCGTGGTGGCGGATCACCGTCTCATTGATGTGACGACGTGATCGTGATCCGCCACGCCGGTTGCGGTGTGGCTTCGAAGCGACGTCAGGCGGCAGCTTTGCGGTGAAAATTAAGTTGCAGCGCACCCGTGCGGTCAAAATGCCCAGTTGCGCCGCGAGGGGACCCATGGCTAGCATCGGTCCAAACCGATCCTATGGGGTTGGCAAGCGAAAGACGGGGGAATGATCATGAGCACGCAACCGGCGCCCAAAGGCGCCTGGAGAATCACGTTTCTCCTGTTTTTGTTCATGCTGGTGAATTTCGCCGACAAGATCGTGGTCGGCCTTGCCGGCGTGCCGATCATGACCGAGCTCAAGCTCGAGCCGGAGCAGTTCGGCCTGCTTGGCTCCTCATTCTTCTTCCTGTTCTCGATCTCGGCCATCGTGGTCGGCTTTATCGTCAACCGCATCGACACGCGCTGGGTGCTGCTGGCGCTGGCAGCGGTCTGGGCGCTGGCGCAGTTTCCGATGGTGGGGACGGTCAGCTTTACGACGCTTCTGATCTGCCGGATCATCCTCGGCGCCGGCGAAGGGCCGGCCTTTTCGGTCGCGGTGCATGCGGTCTACAAATGGTTTCCCGACGAGAAGCGAACCCTGCCCACAGCGATCCTGTCGCAGGGATCGGCGTTCGGCGTGATCTTCGCGGTGCCGGCGCTGAACTGGGTGATCGTCAATCATAGCTGGCACTACGCATTCGGTGCGCTCGGTGTCGTTGGCTTGATGTGGGTGGTGGCCTGGCTGATCCTCGGCCGGGAGGGCCCGCTGGTTCAGACCGTCGCGATGGCCAAGGCTGAGCCCCGCATTCCCTATTTCCAGCTACTGACATCGCGGACCTTTGTCGGCTGCTGCGCCGCGACGTTCGGCGCCTATTGGGCGCTATCGCTGGGTCTGACCTGGTTCACGCCGTTCATCGTCAAGGGGCTCGGCTTCTCGCAGCAGGATGCGGGGTGGATTTCGATCCTGCCGTGGGTGTTCGGCGCTGTGACCGTGTTGACCACGGGATGGGTTTCGCAGGTGCTGATGGTGCGCGGTGTGTCGACCCGCGGCGCGCGCGGCATACTGGGAGCGGCGCCCCTGGTCGTCGGCGGATTGACCCTCGCGGCCATGCCTCACGTGAACGGCGCCGGCCTGCAGATCGCGCTTCTGGTGCTCGGGTCTGGGCTCTCCGGGTCGATCTACGTGGTCTGCCCACCGATGCTCGGCGAGTTCACGCCGGTGTCGCAGCGTGGCGCCGTGATTGCGATCTACGGGGCGATCTATACCCTGGCGGGCATTTTGGCGCCGACGGTGATGGGCAGCGTCATCCAGCACGCGGCGACGACGCTTGACGGCTATATGATGGGCTTCACCATCAACGCCGTCGTTCTGGTCGCGTCCGGCCTGCTCGGGCTGGCGCTGCTGTGGCCCAACACCGAGCGCGCGCGTCTCTTGGGTCAGGAAGCGGTGCAGCCGAAGTTCGCGTGACTCTCTCGTCGATCCGGCGAACGCGCTCACGCACCTAATAGCAGCCAGCGCAGCACGTTCATCGGGCGTCTCGGACAAGGTCGATCGAAACGTGGGAGATCCACGCCCCCGGTGAATCCATCACGAACGTTTGACGATTGCCCTTGGTTTGCACGGTCAGCAAGGCCGTGATCGTGTCACTCTCGACCTTGGCTTCGATAACGCCGTTGACATTTTGCCCCGAAACCTTGCCGCCCTGACGATACTGACTTTCAAACCAGTTGCCCGACAGCGCGGTTCCGCTTTCATCGATGTTGGCGTTCAAATCCATTTTGTAGGCATCGCTGGCGCAGCGCACATTCATTTTCACGGACTGACCCGCGTTCTTGACGACATAGTCAACTTTGCACCGGACGCGTTCGCGCGGCCCATCCGACGGCTTCATCAAACCGCCGCCTGACCAAGAACCAGCGACGTTCTCGAAGTTCTGCTCGGCGCGCGCCGGAGCTGCGGCAAGAATTGCCGTCAAGAGTAAACCTTGCAGTATGTAATGATTGACTGCCTTGTTCCGAAACATTGATCCTGTCCTCACCAGCGCGATTGTCGTCTGCGCCGCGCGCGTGTCGCCAAGAAATCCGACTATTTTGAGAACAGTCGGGGGTTGACGTGAGGCTGCGTGCGACGGACGTCGCGTCGCCTCGCCGTTCCCACGAAAACGGGAACGCCGCTAAGTGCGTTGTAGCGCCGCTGCTCAAAACTCAGTTCAAACGGCCCTGCGCGCCGCGGACCAGCCGGCCCGGACGTTTTCCGGTGGCAGCACCTGCGCGTCGCGTCACCACGCCCGAGACGATGGTGGCGTCATAGCCATCGACCTGCTGCAACAGGCGGCGGCCGCCGACGGGGAGGTCGTAATGCACCTTTGGTGGGTGCAGGTGCAGCCGATCATAATCGATGACGTTGACGTCGGCTTTAAAGCCCGGCGCGATCACGCCGCGATCGGATAGACCGACCGAGAGCGCGGTCTTGCGCGACTGCGCCGCCACCACGAACGGGATCGACAGCTTCTCGCCGCGCTTGCGGTCGCGCGTCCAGTGCGTCAGCAGATAGGTCGGGAAGCTGGCATCGCAGATGATGCCGCAATGCGCGCCGCCGTCGGAGAGGCCCGGGACCGAACACGGATCGCACAGCATCTCGCGCGTGGCATCGAGATTGCCGTCGGCGTAATTGAGGAACGGCACGTAGAGCATGCCGCGGCCTTCGTCCGACAGCATCGCGTCATAGGCGAGCTCTTCCGGCGTCCTGCCCTGACGGCGGGCCTGCGTGCCCAGCGCATTCTCCACCGGCTGCTCGTAGTCCGGCGGGTTACCGAGCAGATACATCTTGTCGTAGTTCGGCCGGAAGAACAGCGGATCGTCGGTCGAAGTCGGCGTCTCGCTCAGGATCGCCGCACGCACCTCCGCCTGGCGCAGTCGCGCCAGCCGCTCTTTCAGCGGCAATTTGGCAATCGCTCCGTAGCTCGGATGGGTTTGGAAGGGATTGCGCGATAGTTCAAGTCCGAGCAGAAGCCCCACGGGCCTTGCGGCGATCTGGGCGGTGATCGAGAGACCGCGCTCGGCCGCCTTGTTGATCTCGTCGAGTGTCTGCCGGTAGCGTCGCGGCGCCTTGTCGTTCTGCGTGATCGAGAACGAGATCGGACATCTGGTATTTTCCGCGACCCGCAGCATCATCGGCAGGTCTTCATGCAGCGTGGAGAGGTCGAGCACGAATTGCAGCACGCTGCGGCCGACGCCATGCATCGCGCCGGCGATCGCGGTCAGCTCGTCCTCGCCGGCTTTCAATGTCGGCGTGTAGTCGCCGGTCGAGGTGCGGTGGTTGAGGGTGCGCGAGGTCGAGAAGCCCAGCGCGCCGGCGCGGACGGCTTCGCCGGCAAGCCCTGCCATCGCCTTGTTGTCTTCCGCCGTCGAAGGATCGCGGCGCGCGCCGCGCTCGCCCATCACATAGACACGCAGCGCCGCATGCGGCAGCTGCGCGCCGATATCGATGTCGAACTGGCGCTTCGAGAGCCAACCCAGGTAGTCCGGAAAACTCTCCCAGGACCAGGGAATGCCGGCGCTCAACACCGGCTCGGGAATATCCTCGACGCCCTCCATCAACTCGATCAGCCGCTGATGGTCGCTCGGCTTGCAGGGCGCGAAACCGACGCCGCAATTGCC